>DASPPK010000001.1:0-7060 GCA_035625495.1 Candidatus Acidiferrales bacterium
ACTTCAGTTCCGCATTTTGGACATTTAGCCATTTAATTTCCTCCGATATGTTTCCGTATCCATGGTTTCTCATGATGGTAGATAAATAACTTTCCATTGATCTCTGTCCAAGAAGTGCCTGTCCAACGACCATGCTTTTGAATGCTTCAAAATCGCAAAAACCCACGTCAAGAAGTGAAGATGCCGAATGAAAGCTTTCAAAACAGGCCGTGCGACTCAAACGTTTTATTCTTCCTCATTCTAGAATGAGGCTCAGAGTTGGAAAAGCATGGAACGGGACATCATAGATTACGCCTTAGAGCATGCACGGAGCAAGAAAGTCGAGTACGCCGAAGTCAGAGGCCAGAGCCAAGCATTGGATAGAATGGTGCTGAGAGACGGAATCCTGGAAGCATACGCTAAGGCTGTGGACAGCGGGTTCTGCGTGCGGATAATAGCAAACGGAGGGATCGGCTTCGCGTCGACGAACAAGTGGTCAAAAACCGAGGCAAGAGAAGTCGTGGACCTAGCGTTCAAATATGCGGGAACTGCAAATCGAAAAGACAAGCTGTTTTTTGCCAAGGAGAAGGCGGTTAAGACAAGCTGGACAGTCGACCAAAAAAAGAAGATTGAGGACGTTCCAACTGAGGAAAGAGTGGCTACTTTCACTGAGGTCAACAAGGCTTTAGCTTCCTGCGGTGTCAAGATCGCGGCTGCAATGTCGCAGTGTTCGATAGATCTGATAGCCAAGTATTTTGTAAACTCGGAAGGATCACGCATATCATCAGTCGTCCCGAAGATCGGCGCGCATTTCTTCATCACAGTTGCAGAGAGTGGAAAGACTGAGCAGGCTTCAGAACAGTTCGGCTACAGTGGCGGATTGGAAGCTTTTGATGAGTGGAAAGTCGAGGAAAAAATGGTTCACGACGCAAAAGTGCTCAGAACCGTTATAAAAGAGGCAAAAGCCCTGAAACCTGAAAAGATGGACCTGGTCTGCGGACCCGAAGTGGCCGGAATAGCAGCACATGAATCCTGCGGCCACCCTATGGAAGCTGATAGAATCCTAGGTCGAGAAATGAGCCAGGCAGGAAGATCCTTCATCTACGAGGGGGGCCCGTACTGGATTGGCACAAGAATTGGCAGCGACGCTGTCACGGTCGTCGATGATCCTACGGTTGAGAACAGTTACGGCTATTACCTGTACGACGATGAAGGAGTCAAGGCCAGACGCAGGCTTCTGTACGAGAAAGGCGTCATAAACGAGTTCTTGCACAACAGAGAATCAGCTGCGAAGATGAACACTCGAAGCAACGGTTCTTCAAGGTCCGAAAACTACAACCGAGAAGCCATAGTGCGCATGGCAAACACGTTCGTGCTTCCTGGAGAACTGACCGATGAGGAGCTGATTGAAGACGTCAAGTATGGCGTTTGCATGAAGTCCTTCACCGAATGGAACATCGATGACAAGCGCTTCAACCAACGCTACGTTGGCAGAGAAGCATACTTGATAGAAAACGGTGAATTGACCCGTCCTGTTGCGAGGCCCATTGTTGAAACCACTACGCAGAAGTTCTGGACTGCCGTCGACGCGGTATCAAAGAAAGTTGAGTTTGACTCGGCCACATGCGGCAAGGGCGACCCTGAGCAAGGCGCACAAGTGTACACAGGCGGCCCATGGCTTAGACTCAGGGCGGTGTTCATGAAATGATCGACGCAACTAATAAAACGGAAGAGATCATCAAAAAAGCGAAAGTGCTAGGCGCTGACGAAGCTATCGCCAGCACACTATTTGGCAAGTACCGTCAGGTCCGCTTCAGTAACAACCAAATAGACATAACCACTGTTTGGAACGACTATGCCACTGACGTTATCCTAGCTTGGAAGAAACGCGTGGTTGCAACTCAGATACATAACTTCCGCGAATCCGATGCCAGCCTCAGGCAACTCATGAAGCTCGTGAAGGTTTCCAAAGAAAATCCAACCTTCGGAGGCTTCGCAAAAGGCACTTTTCGCTACGCAAAGAGCAGGGCCGACGAGAAGATTGAAAACTTGGAGAACCTGACGGATCACGTTTCTGCAGCGATAGAAGCCGCCAAGAAAGAAGCTGGATCAAAGGTCGAAACAGGTGGCATACTCCTTGCCAAATTTGAGAACGTTTACCTCGCTTCCTCGGAAGGACCGGCCGGCGTGGACGCGCGATCAGCGATCGAGCTTTCTATCAGGGCTTTTTCGGAGAGAGAAGCCTCGGGGCATGGTGTTGAATGCAGCTCAACGTTGAGAGAGTTTGAACCTTCTAGGGCCGGAGCAAAGGCAGGCGAGATTGCCAAGATGGCTAAGAACCCAAGTTTAGGCGATGAGGGCGTCTATGATGTTGTCTTTGACCCGTTGATTTTCGGTTCTCTGCTCGGAGTCTGGGCCGGGATGGCTTCAGCCTACTCGATTATGACGCAGACATCCATATTCGTTGACAAGGTCGGCAAGCATGTGGCGCCTAACTTCGTGACGCTGAAAGACAACCCTGCTGCATACTCGCTGTCCAACAGGATTTTCGATGACGAAGGTGTTCCCACAAGAGAGAATATTTTCATAGACCATGGCTCCTTCGAGACTTATCTTCATAACGCATCCACAGCGAAGATCTTCAAGACCGAGACAACTGGCAACGCGGGCCTGATTGCCCCAACTCCCTGGAATACGGAAATGGAACCTGGAGACGCGAGCAAGGAAGAACTTTTCAAAGAAATGAGGACAGGGCTTTACCTGACTAACACGTGGTATACGCGCTTCCAAAACTCCGCGAAAGGTGATTTCTCAACTATTCCAAGGGACGGCATCTTCCTCGTAGAAAAGGGAGAAATCAAACGGTCGCTTAAAGACCTGCGAATAAGCGATAACGCATTAGCCATGCTTGGCAACATTTCGGCTGTTTCAAGAGAGAGACAGCACGTACACTGGTGGGAAGAAGCAGACCCACCGTCGCTAAGCCCCTACGTCCTGATGAAAAACGTGCACATAACCAAGTCCAAGTGAGAT
Source organism: Candidatus Acidiferrales bacterium (assembly GCA_035625495.1). Taxonomy (GTDB): domain Archaea; phylum Thermoproteota; class Bathyarchaeia; order Bathyarchaeales; family Bathycorpusculaceae; genus DASPPK01. Next base: position 3,013 of record DASPPK010000001.1, read on the forward strand.
TCCAGTTTTCCTGTTTCATCTTGTCCCGAATGCTACGTCAGTTAGCATATGCTTGCAATATCAGTCCTCATGAATTCTCTCTGCTTGTGCTGTCCAAAATCCTTTTACCTGTGACTTCTTGCTTATTCCCTCTTGCGTTGGAGTTCAACTAGTCTTGAAAGATTCAGCTGCAAATGCTTTTGGTCTGCTTGTTAAACCTGTTCGAAGACTCGTTGAGGAGAGAGAGTTCTCGAAGCCTACTGAACCACAGGAGAAGACTATTCCTCTTATTCTTGAGGGAAAAAATGTTCTTCTAATCTCGCCTACGGCTACTGGGAAGACTGAAGCTGCTTTCCTTCCAGTTTTGAGCATGCTTCTTCAGGGAGCGCAGGGAAAGCCGGGTATCAAGGTTTTGTACATTACTCCTCTACGGGCTCTTAATCGTGATATGCTTGAGAGGCTCGAGTGGTGGTGCAACAAGCTGGACGTGAAGTTGGCTGTTAGACACGGAGACACGGAGACCAAAGAAAGAGTCCGCCAGTCGAGAAGTCCGCCGGACATTCTGATCACGACTCCTGAGACTCTTCAGGCGATTTTATCTGGTTGGATAATGCGGCAGCATCTTCAGCAATTGCGATGGGTGATCATTGACGAAGTCCACGAGATGGCTGACAGTAAACGTGGGAGTCAGCTTGCCTTGGCGTTGGAAAGGCTCCGGGTCATGATTGGAAAGAACTTTCAGCTGATAGGTTTGTCTGCCACGATCGGAAGCCCTGACAAGGTTGCTCAATTTCTTGTCGGAAAGGGCAGGAGCGTAGAGATAGTGCGCGTTCCGGTCGGAAGAACGATGCGTCTGAAGATCATCTTTCCAAGGCCTAGCGATGAGGATTTGCAGCTTGCTTCTCAGCTTTACACGCATCCCGAGGTTGCGGCTAGACTTCGGATCATTCGGGACTACATCAACAAAGCCAAATCAGTGCTCTTGTTCACGAACACTAGGGCCGTGTCTGAGGTTTTGGCGAGCAGGTTCAAGGTTTGGGATGTGAATTTTCCCGTTTCCATACATCACGGTTCGCTTGCTAAGCCTTCTCGCATAGCCGCTGAAAGGGGTTTAAAGAACGGTGAGCTCAAGGGGCTCGTTTGCACGAGCTCTCTTGAGTTGGGCATTGACGTGGGCAGGATAGACTTGGTCGTTCAATACATGAGCCCAAGGCAGGCGACGAGGCTTATTCAGCGTGTGGGTAGGAGCGGTCACAGGATCGGGCGGATCGCCGAGGGAATCATCGTTGCCTTGGATTCCGATGATGCTCTTGAGGCCTTGGCCATTGCGAAGAAAGCGTTGAAGGAGGATCTGGAACCTGTGGTTATTCCTCCGAAGCCCTACGACGTTCTGGCACATCAGATCGCAGGTTTGTTGATCAGGAACAGGAGGCTTGGGTTTAGCGAGATCGTGGAAATCTTCCGGAACGCCTACCCATACGAGGGTTTGACGGAGAATGACGTTGAAAAAGTGTTGAGGTACATGCATGGGCGTTTTCCGCGGTTGGCATGGGTTTCGTTTGAAGACAAGATGGTCCTTAGGCCAAGGCAGACAAAGGCTCTTTTTGAGTACTACTTCGACAATTTGTCCATGATTCCTGAAGAGAAGCAGTTTCTCGTTGTTGACGAGTCAAGCGATTCCGCTGTGGGAGTGTTGGATGAGGCGTTTATGGCCGAGTTTGGTAAACCCGGCACGAAGTTTATCATCAGAGGGTCGCCTTGGATTATTCATAGCGTTTCTGAAGACCGAGTTCATGTCAGACCGATAGACGACCCTACTGGGGCGATACCAAGCTGGATAGGAGAGGAGATTCCGGTCCCTTTTGAGGTTTCGCAAGAAGTGGGTGTAATCAGGGGTTTCGTTGAAGAACGAAGGCGAAAGAACGTTTCGCCCGAGAAAATCGCAGATGAGCTGAGTGAGCATTATCCATCCGACAAGGATACGGTTCTAAGTGCCTTAGCCGAGACGATTGAGCACGTGGACGCTGGTTTTCCAGCTCCGACTGACAAGCGGATAATCGTCGAAGACTGGCAAGAGTTCGTTCTCATTCACGTCAACTTTGGTTCGCTTACGAACAGGGCTTTGGCTTTGTTGCTGGGCGAGTTACTCTCCGAGAAGATGGGGTACACTGCGGTGGTTCAGCATGATCCTTACCGTATCTATTTGCAGACCATGGGCGCCGTGAACGCGAATCAGGTCGTAGCGCTGTTTGATGATGTCAAAGCGATGCAAGAAAAGACCGTGAGAGACCACTTGACGACGGCCACCGTGAAGACTGGACTCTTCAAGCGGCGGATGATCCACGTGGCGCATCGCTTTGGGGCTCTGCAGAAGTGGGCGGACTTCAGCAGTGTTAGCCTTCAGAAGCTCGTGAAGAGCTTTGAAGACACGCCTATTTACGAAGAAGCCTTGAAAGAAGTGTTTACTAAAGACCTTGACGTTGAAGAATTGATTGAGGTTCTCGGAAGAATGCGACGAGGCAAAGTTCAGGTTTCAAAGGTTGAAACTGACGGGTCTTCAACTCCTATCGCTCGCCTAGGTATCGAGCGAATAAGCATGAAGACCGATCTGATCCCTCCTGAAAGAATGCGGGCTGTGCTTGTAGAGTCTGCTAAGGCGCGGTTGCTCAACGAGACGAGTGGTTTCGTCTGCACGAACTGTTGGGGTTACGTGGAGATGCTTAAGATTAATGACTTACCTGACAGACTTGAGTGTCCGAGGTGCGGCTCGTCTGCCATAGGACTCGTCAGAGTTGAGGAAGAGAGGCTGCAGCCCATAGTGGAGAAGCAGGGTCAGAGGCTCACGAAGGCGGAGGAAAAGCTTCAGAATCAAGCCGTACAGACTGGCAGGCTGATCGAGAAGTATGGAAAGGCTGCTGCGATAGCGTTGTCTGCGAGAAGAGTTCAACCTTCAGACGTTAAAGAAGTTCTTGAGAAAGAGCCGAGGATGAATGACAGGTTTTATGAGCTGGTTCTCGAAGCTGAACGCAAGGCTCTGAGCAAACGTTTCTGGTAGGACAAATCTGCCACTAGCAGCCACTATAAACAATGTTTAAATCAATGCTTGCCTACTTGAGCGTAAGCGACTGCTACGAGTTAAGTGAGGAAAACGATTTGGAAATAACTCGAAAGAAGATGCGAGAAGAGATCCTTGAGAGAATCAAGTATGTGAAAACATGTGTTCTGGCGAGGGAGGTTTGCCTGCTGGTTCGCACGAACCGCGCTGTTCTTGATCCCAAGGATGTGCGTGATGTTTGTATGTCGGTTTCGAAGCTGTGTAAGGAGGAGGGGTGTGAGGAGCCTAGCGAGATCTGTCGCAAGGCTGCTGAAGCCGTTGGTTCTGATGAGGAAGCAAAATACCTCGAGCTGTGTGCCCAGAGCTGCCTAAAGTGTGGTGAAGCCAGACAGCCCACGCCTAAGAAAGCGACGTACGTTTCGTAGGTATGGAAAGTCTTTAAAGGACTTATGTTGTTGGTTAAGCAAGGTAACTTCGGTTTGTAAGGAGGGCATAATGGTCTGTTCATAGCGCCTTTTGTTCCTAGTCCGCCGCAAGTGGTCCATCAGATGTTAGCCTTGGCCGAATTGAGGGCTGGCGAAGTCTTCTTTGACCTCGGGGCTGGAGATGGAAGGACGCTGGTTATGGCGGTTAAGGAGTACGGTGCTAGAGCCGTCGGTGTTGAGCTGAGAGAGGATCTCGTTAAGAAGGCGCTGGGCACAGTGTATGAGCAAGGTCTTCAGGACAGGATAACGATAGTCAACGGCGACATGTTTACGGTAGACTTGAGTTCAGCGGACGTGGTTTTCCTCTACTTAACGACAAGTGCGAATGAGAAGATTAAGCCGAAGTTGGAGACTGAGCTGAAGCATGGCGTGCGGGTTGTTTCTCATGATTATGAGATCGTCGGGTGGAAGCCTTTGAAAGTTGTGAATTTCTGTGAGAACCAGGCGCTAGGGTTTCCATCACACACCATTTATCTTTACAAGAGACTTTAGTGGCGTGGCATGTCTGCGCATTCTTTTAAGACTTCTA
>DASPPK010000002.1:0-8189 GCA_035625495.1 Candidatus Acidiferrales bacterium
CGGGCCGTGGGAGCGGTAGCCCGGAGATGGGCACTGAGACAAGGGCCCAGGCCCTACGGGGCGCAGCAGTCGCGAAAACTTCGCAATAAGCGAAAGCTTGACGGGGCCATCCCGAGTGCCATCTGCTGAGGATGGCTTTTACCCAGTATAGATAGCTGGGAGAATAAGGAGAGGGCAAGTCTGGTGTCAGCCGCCGCGGTAATACCAGCTCTCCGAGTTGTGGGGACGTTTATTGAGCCTAAAGCATCCGTAGCCGGCTGGGCAAGTCCTCTGTTAAATCCAGCGACAAATCGTTGGCCTGCGGGGGATACTGCTCGGCTAGGGGGCGGGAGAGGCCGTCGGTATTCTTGGGGTAGGGGTGAAATCCTATAATCCCAGGAGGACCACCAGTGGCGAAGGCTGTCGGCTAGAACGCGCCCGACGGTGAGGGATGAAAGCTGGGGGAGCGAACCGGATTAGATACCCGGGTAGTCCCAGCTGTAAACGATGCAGGCTAGGTGTTAGGGCGGCTACGTGCCGCTCTAGTGCCGCAGGGAAGCTGTTAAGCCTGCCGCCTGGGGAGTACGGCCGCAAGGCTGAAACTTAAAGGAATTGGCGGGGGAGCACCACAAGGGGTGAAGCTTGCGGTTTAATTGGAGTCAACGCCGGAAATCTCACCGGGGGCGACAGCAGGATGAAAGCCAGATTAAAGGTCTTGCCAGACGAGCTGAGAGGAGGTGCATGGCCGTCGCCAGTTCGTGCCGTGAGGTGTCCTGTTAAGTCAGGCAACGATCGAGACCCGTATCCCCCGTTGCTACCAGCCTCGAGCTGGGCACACTGGGGAGACCGCCGCCGATAAGGCGGAGGAAGGAGCGGGCCACGGCAGGTCAGTATGCCCCGAATCTCCCGGGCCACACGCGAGCTGCAATGGCAGGTACAATGGGTTCCGACCTCGAAAGGGGAAGGCAATCTCTAAAACCTGCCGTAGTTGGGATCGAGGGTTGAAACCCACCCTCGTGAACATGGAATCCCTAGTAATCGCGTGTCACTAGCACGCGGTGAATACGTCCCTGCTCCTTGCACACACCGCCCGTCGTTCCATCCGAGCGACTTCTGGGTGAGGCGTGGTCTTTGTTGGCTGCGTCGAATCTAGGTTTTGTAAGGAGGGAAAAGTCGTAACAAGGTGGCCGTAGGGGAACCTGCGGCCGGATCACCTCCTAAGTAAAGAGCCTTGCAAATCGACTGGGGGAGAAAACAGGGTGAACCACCGAAACGCCAAAGTCACATCAAAACTTTCTCATCATCAAAGAAGGTGCAGAGTTCTGTACTTAATTCAGTCTTTCAGAACCGTGCCCTTTCCGAAGGGAATAAACTCTCTAACCGACTCAACTGACAATGTCAAGATGGCTTCCCGCAAGTCCTTGGACACTTTTTCAGCCAAACTCTTGAGAACATGCTTGAAAAGTTCCTTCCCGTTCGAGTCTCCCGGCACGATTACCACGTGTGCAGTTGTCTTCGCCTTGACTGCTTCAACAGGCCCCCCCTCGACTTTAGCTACGCCTGTTCCCTCGTCAAGAGCAACGCCGACCGCTATCCTAAGCGGAACGCCGCGCATCCAGTTTCTCTCCCCACGAACAACGAACGCACCGCGACCCACAGATTCGCCAGAAGGCCCTCCCTTGCTCAGTTGCTCCGGCTTAACCGAGTAGACGTCCACGCTCGCAAAGCCCTCCCGCCACCCTCTCGAAAAAGCAGCGGCGAACTCTCCTGTTTCACGCAAGCATTCTTCTCCTGGTTCTTGGTCTTCCCTCTTAACCACGACAAAAGGTGCACCGACAATATCGGCGTGGAATACGATGTCTCCACTGTCAGTGTACTTCTTGATCAAGACCTCGTTAGTCACGGCGTCCTTACCAGCAACAATCAGAAATCCGTCGGATGATATGAACCACCTAAACTTTTCAAACCATTCCTTATGTTTAACCCTGCGTTTCTCAAGCTGTCCCAAGGCTTCGGCTGGCTTGACGAACTCCAGCACTTGAGCCTCGTCGACCTTTGCTTCAGCTTCCTGAAGTCTCCTCAAATAATCGTTTAAGGCCACCTGCGCGCCTTCCATTTTCTGCTTGGCGCGTTTGCTGTGCCGATAGAACTCTGACGCGCTCTCAAAGAGTGTCTTATGCAGGTCTAGGTTGAAGGACAAGTCGTTCACGTAGACTTTCACTGAGAATTTCTCGTTGTTTAAGGACTCAAAAAACACCCAGGGTTTGACACCCTTCTGCTTCTGGCCTAGAACCTCAGAAACTATGTTCTTCCATTCTCTGCCGCTCTTCTTGTCTCCCAAAAATTTTTCAATTATGGCTTGCAGGTCACTGAAGTTTGCATAAATCAAGTCACCGACACGTCTGTCTCGCTCCGCTTCGGCACGAGCGCTGACCACCACTTTTTGTTGTTCAGCGACGATGCGTTCAAGTCTTGCCGCTTCCGCTTTAAACTTCTCAACGTTCGTCCCCTGGGCAGCACTTTCAAGCGCTGCCAGTTTGGCGAAGAACTCGTCCAGTGCCTCGTTGAATGTGTCATGCGACTGGATTCTAAAGGTTTCACTTTCGTAACGTTTAAGCCTGAGTGGCGTAGCATCCACAAGAACATCAGTCTTGTCGAAGATGATACAAGGCTCCAAGGATCCAATGGTAATCTGCGACAACAGCTCCTGAAGACTTTCAAAGATCGTCTCGACTTCAGCGTCGCTCAAAAGGTTACAAACCCTAGCCTTTTGAACGCCTGCCCGAGCTAGAACCTCCTCTGCATAAATGCCGCCTATGCTTAGAAAACGAGTCAGTGCCCTTACGACTTCAACATCACCGAAAGATTTTAGGTTTAAGTTGAATTCTCCGTAATTCACTTTGAACGGATTCTTCCCGCTTGAAGGTGCAAACTTAAAAGGCTCCCCGCGGAGGACGTTCCTGTCTCGCATCCGCCTATAGACTAAAGCTTGGAGGATCTCAGCCTTTTCGTTAACAAGGATAATGTTTCCGTCCCCGAAGAGCTCCAGTACCAGTTGGAAACCAACATCTCGAGCGTTGAAGGACAACACAACCACCCTCTCAAACTCGTACTGTTCGACGGAGCTTAATCGAGCGTTCCGCAAGTACTTCCTCAAAGCCATGCAAAACGCAGAAGGCGTGGAAGGCTTATCTGACGCGTAGGCCGTCAGGTTCATGCGTCTTCTGGCCTCCAGAATCAGCCAAAGCGGTGGCTTGTCAGTCTTGTGCAGTTTGAGGACTATGGTCTTGGCGTCCAGCTGATAAATATTGCTCACGATCGAACTGAGCACTTCGGTTTTTAACTCTCGCACGACTGCGGCAACATCGAAGCTTGTGAACTCCTTGCTGAACAACCTGACCCACATAACACATTAATGACTTAGACTCTATAAAATACGCGTTCTCTTCCGATTTGCTAGCATACGAGCGAACGCACATTTCCTTCTGGCATGTTGAAGAATCTTGCAATCTGAAATATGGATTAGTGATTCATAAACCAAAAATGCATCCTCGCCGTTGAGAAAGGGTGGGTCGAAGATTGCACATTGAAAACGCAATTCAGCCTGATGAGCGCGGTTGCCTGTTGAAGAAAATCTCTAAGAGACAGCGAAAAATAGAAGCAAGCAAGCCACTGTATCTGCTTCGGTACGAATAGGCTCGCATGCCTCGTTCCATGTGAGAAGGCATTGTTCTAGAATTCAATTTTTATCGAAAAAGTTGATATAGGCAACTTTAAATCTCGTTTCAAAATATAGGTTGGAAAGGTTGGAAAGCCTTGAAACCTCTGGAAATCGTGTACTGGTTGAGATTTGGGTTCGGCATCCTGGCCGCTTTGGTCTGCATAGGTTATGGTTTGGCGGCAAACGCGATTTCCAGCACACAGTTCTCAGTCAACATCTTGCTGAACAGCATTTCTCTTGCCATAATAGTGTACGTGCTCTCCTACTACGTTATAAAGGCTGGATTTCGGCTTAAAGTGCAAAAAACCTCGAAGCTGTTTACAACCGGGATAGGAATCTACTTTCTTTCTTGGATGACTTTTTTTGCCCTGCTGTACACAATGCTTGCTAGGGCCTAGTCTGTTTCGTCTTTAAGGAAGTCTTCTATTGATGCCTGGTCGTCAGGGCTCCCGGGCTCAGGATTCTCTTCTTGAGGCGCTGAACCTTTAGGGCTTGGAGCGGCCACGTTGTTAGGCACGGTTATTCTGCTTAGCACACGCATGCAGTCTGCCCACGCTGAAAAGAATCCGCGGTCAAAGTCTCCGTGCTGCTTGTTCCTCACGTGTTCAAGAAATTCTCGTCTGTAAATGTTCAGAGCTGGCTTATCGTTCAAATCCATCGTTGAGAAGAGCGCGTACGAGTCGCCGTTGGCTTTGCGGGACAGAAACATACCATACAGTGCACCGAAGTATCCTCTGTTCCACTCTGTCTTCTGCATCTTCTGCTTCAGCCTCTCCAGCTCCCGCTCTGCTTCTGTGAACTGCCTGTTGACCAGCAGCTGGAAAAATCTTGTTACGAGGGCTGAGGGAATAGGCATCTTCAGCGACCACGAGGCTTCTTCTCTTCTTCGGAAGCATCCTCTATGCCGTTCTCTGTTATTTTAAATATTTCCTCCCCTTCAGGCAGGTAAGGGCTTGAGACCAGCCGCGCTATGCGTATGGGCCCATGCGCAGCCCTTCTCAGATAAACACGTGTGTGACTAGTGTGTCCAACGATGTGGCCTCCGATGGGATGGATTGCGTCTCCGAAGAAAACATCGGGCTTCGCCATAACCTGATTGGTCACGACTGCCGCAGCGTTGAAGGCTCTCGCCAAACCGATGAGCTTGTGCATGTGCTTGTTCAGTCTCTGTTGCCTAGGCGCCAGCATCTCGCGTCCAATGTACTCGCTTCTAAAGTGCGCTGTCAAAGAGTCCACGATTATCAGTTTCACGTTGTTTGCCTTGATAACTTCATCAGCATTGTCAAGCAGAAACATCTGATGGTCAGAAGTGTAAGCTTCCGCGTAGATTATGTTCTTCACGACCTGAAGAGGGTCAAGCCCCAAATGCTTAGACATCGAAACGATCCGCTCGGTGCGGAACGTGTTCTCAGTGTCAACGTACAACGCTGAACCGCCTAGACCGCCTCTCTCCGGAGGCAGCTGAACGTTCACGCACAGCTGGTGGCAGATCTGACTTTTTCCACTTCCGTATTCGCCATAAAACTCCGTTATGGTCTGCGTCTCCAGTCCGCCATCAAGCAGCCTGTCCACAACCTTGCTTCCACTTGTCAGACGCAAAACGTCCTTGCGCATCCTCAGAAGCTCATCTGCCCGGATGAAAGAGACGCCGATAGATGCACGTGCAGTCTCGATTATCGAAAAGGCTTTCTTCTCGCTTATGCCTGCGGGCTCCAGCTCCCGAGCCGTCGCCATGGCCAAAGACTCGATCGTGTGAAAACCCATCTCTCGCATCTTCTGTGCAGTAGCAGGACCAACTCCTGGCAAGTCCTCCAAAAACTCGTACTTCTTCTTAATGGTTTCCTTAGTGGTTTCCTCCGCGGTCTCCTCAGATGTTTCGGGTGTTTCTTCCGAGGTCATAAAACCCTTCTCTCCTTTCACAGCCTGATAGAACAGATAAACACGCCGTATTTAAAACAAGCGAAGCTTAACAACCCACATTCCACGGAGAGATAAGTTAAAGTGAACAACCCGAAACAGTCCTCTTTAATATCTGCGACGAGCAAGACAAGGTATAAGTACGCGCTTCTTCCATAAAACAAGCCAAAAAGGTGAAGAAACCTTGGAAACAGAAAAAGTCGCCGAAAACGTTGCTTTCAACATTCTGAAACAAGCGGTTATCTACTTGCCAGACGACGTAAAGCAGGCTTTGAAAAAAGCGTATGCTGAGGAGACCAGCCAGACGGGCAAAACGCAGCTGAAAGCGATCTTGGACAACATTGAACTGGCGGAAAAATACCAGGCGCCAGTGTGCCAAGACACGGGCACTATCATCTTCTACGTCAAGGCGGGTGCCAAAGCAAAAAACCTTGATAGAGTCGAGACTGCACTGATAAACGCTACAAAGAGGGCCACGAAGGAAGTTCCGCTGAGACCGAACGCGGTTCACCCGTTCACAGGAAAGAACAGCGGAGACAACACTGGAAGATACATACCTGTTCTAAACTGGGAAATTGTTCGAGGAGACGATTTGGAAATGACGGTGATGACCAAGGGAGGAGGGTCCGAAAACGTTTGCATCGGCGGTATGATCGTTCCCGGCGAAGGAATCAAGGGTTTGAAGAAGTTTGTAGTGGACGCCGTGATCAAGGCTGGAGCTCAGCCCTGTCCCCCGAACATACTGGGAGTCGCGATGGGGGGCGGAGCCGACACATCGATGAAACTGGCCAAGAAAGTCCTGCTCAGACCTCTCACTGAACACAACCCTGACCCAGAAATCGCCAAGCTTGAGAAAGAGATCTTCGAGGCCGCAAACATGACCGGCATAGGCCCGATGGGACTCGGAGGAAAAACAACAGTCCTTGGCGTACATATCGACTACGCTTTCAGACACCCAGCGTCTTTCCCGGCTGCAGTCGCTTTCAACTGCTGGGCAGCAAGACACGCGACGGCAAGAATAGGGGCCGACGGAAACGTCGAGTATTTAACGCACAGACTGGAATGGTGAGGTGAAAAAGATGACAATTTACAAGCTCAAGACCCCGATCTCGGAGGAGCAAATTCGCAAACTCAAAGTCAACGACGTGCTCTACGTGACTGGAACCATAGTGACCGCCAGAGACCAAGCTCACAGAAGAGCGCTGGAATATTTCAAGGAAGGCAAACCCCTGCCAGTAAGCCTTGAAGGATTGGCTGTGTTTCACTGTGGACCTGTTGTGGCCAAAGAAGGGGACAAGTGGGTGGCAGTGGCCGCCGGCCCGACGACGAGTACAAGAATGGACATCTTCGAAGACGAGTTCATCAAAGACTTCAAAGTTAGAGTGGTCATCGGCAAGGGCGGCATGGGAAAAAGGACGACAGATGCGATGGCAAAGTACGGAGCCGTTTACGGCGCGTTCACTGGTGGAGCCGCAGTGCTGGCCGCTAAGGCAATAAAAAACATCAAAAGCGTGGAATGGTTCGACTTGGGAATGCCAGAAGCCATGTGGATCTTCGAAGCCGAGGAATTCGGCCCGCTGGCAGTGGCCATCGACTCACATGGAAGCAACCTGTTCGCAGATGTGCAGAAGAGCGTGGAAGAGAGCAAGCAGAGAATCTACCAGAAACTTGGCGTAACACCGTAGTTTTCAACCACCATTTTTCTACTTATTTATGACGCTGTTCAGTTTTGTCTGATATGGATTCAAGATCGTGTTTCGTGTATAAGAAGATTTAATATTATACACAGCCCTGACTAAAAACGGGAAACAAGGAATGTTCAAGACTTTCAGGGACAAGATTGCCCTGTCTGCGATAACCGTGCTCATGATAGGGGTAGCCCTGCTGATCTTCACCTTCGTCAGCGCTTACGCTTTCCTGACTCAAAGCTTGTCAATAATGACCTCCAGCGACCTTGAAAGCACATTCGGCGCAACTCTTGCTCCATTGATCTCAACGTGTATACGCATAATGTACCTAGGCGTGATGGGCTGGGTGGGCTCCCTTCTGACCATAAGAGGGGTCACAATAATTTCCCAAGCGCGTCAAACACCGGCAGTTCTAACGGAAGAAACGACAATAGTTAAAGAAGCGCCACAGCCTGCTGAGAAAATCAAAACAGAAAAATCGATGGCTGAAACTAAGCAGCAGGAAACTAAGCCAGAACCTAAAGCTGAAGCCAAGCCGTACGAACCAGAGATCGTGGCCTTGACACCAGAAAAAGTGCCACAGGCACAGCAACCACAAGAAGCAAAGCAAGGGTCACAGCAGGATGAGGAAGAGGAGAAGTAAGTTTCTCCAATAGCGTCGTTTGTCCAACAGATTGCCCTAACACCGTAGGACGACCAGTCATGAGAGTACCAATCCGAATCATAAGCATAGCTACCTCCGCCTTCTGGATTTTTCTCATCATCTTCTCTGCATCCGCAATCTATTCTATGAAAGACTTTCAGGTTAACCTCGGACAGCCGCAGACCAGCACGACAGAAGACCATGAATTGTTGTTTTCTTTTCCAGTGTCTGTCGTCAACAC
>DASPPK010000003.1:0-9814 GCA_035625495.1 Candidatus Acidiferrales bacterium
GAAGGAGAAGTGGGTTGTGTTGCCGTAGATGATGTTGTTTGTGGTGTCGACGTAGAGTGTGATGTTTGTCCAGTTGGCGGTTTTTCCGAAGTTTAGGAGGGCGATGACGACGTCGCCCATGTCGATTTTGCCGTTGCCTTCCATGTTGCAAGCTGGGTTCCAGTTTGGTTTGCCTGGTGTTGAACCGAAGGCGTAGAGTATGGTGATTATGTCGCTCATGTCAACTCTGCCGTAAGGCACGGCCACGTCGCCGAGTACGGGCGTGTACTGCATCATCGTCAGGTTACCTTTCTCTTGTTGCGTCATGTTCAAGCCGTCGAAAGCTAAGCTCACGGTCACGTTGCCAGAAAAGCTTGCCGTCACGTTGATGACATAGTACGGTCCGACCAGATCCACAGCAGGCGCTGGAACTGTTGGAGTTTCGTTTGCAACCACGATACCCGCGACTATAACGTTCGCGAAGGTCAGTTCAAGGTTGCTTGCTGGAGCGACCGTTACGTTTGTTCCCGTCGCAACGTTCATACAAACTGTTAGAGTCGTGCTTCCGCTGCTCGGCGCGTTGTATGCATCTCCACTGTAGCTTGCCGTGATGGTCACGTAACCAGTAAAGTTGTCGACGTAAGTGGTTGAACAACTTCCAGAAGAGAGGGTTTCGTTGGAAGAACTGAATAAGCCTGAGTCGCTGCTCGTAGTCCAATTGATGGTGCCGGTTGCGTTGAGTCCAGATACAGTAGCGGTGCAGTTAGCAAGTTCGCCAACGGGGACAAGGTTCGGTGAAAGTGAAACCGACGTTGTAGAAGTTGAAAGATTGACGAAAAGCGTGATCGTATTTTGACCGTAAACCGCGGTATCATTCGGATAGTTAGCCGCCGCATCAAGTTGCCATGTGCCCTTGAATGAGTAGGCTCCGGGGGCAAGGTCGCCAGGGAAAAACTGAAACCAGAACAGGCTGGACATAGTGTCATCCGTGCTGTTATAGTATGAGAATTGGGTCAGAGGCGGGTTTGCGAAGCCTGAGGCGTTTGTCTCTAAAGTGAAGTTGGCTTGCGTGGGGTCTAGGAACGCACTTTGGACGCCCGCGGGTAAGCTACTCCAATTGACCGTCTCCCATCCGTGGGCCACGTAGACGTAGTCGGAGCAACTGACGTACTGAATCGAACCATTCTGTAAAAGCCTAACAGGGACTCCTACCCATGGAAAGGTTGGGCCTTGGGCGTACGAGTTCGGTAACATCCTTGGCGAGGTCGTTACAAGAATCGATAGACACAAAACCGCTATTACAGCTACTGCTAATATTCTCCTCATGCTCCTTCCCCTTGTCAGCTACAGTAGATGTTGTACCTATGCTTGCAAATTAATATTTCCGCTTTGAGTCTGTTGGCATCATACTTTCATGCATCGAACCTTTCTGGATCTCCCATCGTAGCTGATACGTGTCTCTCCAACGACGCGTTGATTGCATTTCTCGTATCCCAACGTGTCCATGTTCTTGATTCGTCAAAATTACCACGATATACCGCATTGAAACATCCTTCACAAAGGATATATCTTGGGCGCCGCTCTAGTTGTACATTGGGAGAGCATCAGGGCTGTCCTTTCGCATGTACCTTGTCATATTGCTCTCCCATTAAAGAACGAGAAAACAGGTAGAAAGAAGAAAATGACAATGTGCAGAGGAGAAAAGGAGTGATGAAAGTTTTGAAAAAATATTTGATGTTAGCCATTGTTATGGTTTTCATAATGGTACTTCCACTGATTATGTACCCTGTGAGCGCTATCGTACCGACTTCGCCAACAGGCGCAGGAGGCGCTGTTCAGAACCCAAACACCCTCATCGAAGACACTTTTAACGGCGGTGGCCCGGCTACTACTGACCCCGCCGCAGAGTATGACACCGCTTCAGCGGAACTCATACAAAACGCGTACGACACGCTCATCTTCTTCGACGGTGACCAATGCGGAAACGTACTAGGCAGTGGAGTTTCCAACGAGTACGTGCCAGGCCTCGCTACGCAAGTAACGGTTGGTCCGCCAGTCTCGGGATATTCTCCAGCATACACGAACTTCACGGTTGACTTCACGATTCGGGGAACTCCGGGGGAAGGAGCGCCGGTTCCGTTCCAAACTTGGAGCAGGGCTGACCTAGGCAACCTGACATGGGCTCAGTACTACTTAACGACGCAGGACGTTGCCTACACCTTCGACCGCCTTATGGTTCACAGCTACGCGTTCGAGGGCAGTTTCTGGCTGATAATTGATGCGTTGCTACTCGAAGACTCGATAACAAACGCCAACCTGACCAGCACACAAACACCTGCTGGCTACACTTTCGAACAGATCCTACAGAACGCTGTAACATACAACAGCACTGACGTCTTCTTCAACATTCCAAACGTTGGCTTCGCAACTGGGACACAAACGTTCACTTCAGTGCAAATGTTCAACCCTGATGGAAGCTTCAACACCAACTTCTGGACTGCGACAGGCGCTCTGCCCTTAGACTATCAACTGAGCACGTTCTTCCAAGTGTGGGCGCAACAATGGGGAAGCATCGTCAGTTACCAGTGGACAACTGGCTGGCTCATCCCATACTTGTACGTAAATGAGACCCTAACCGACGCACTTACACCATCAAGTCCCTCAGGCTATTCTGTAGCAACTGGCGACGAGATTGAATGGACCTTCAACGATTGGACCAACTGGACAGACTACTTTAACCCCACGACTCCAATCTACGACGAGATCACCGTAGGTCCGAGTGGCACAGGCCCTGGCGGTGTCACATGCGGAACAGGTCCCTACTACTTGGAAACCTACAGCCCAGCAGCTGGCGGCGCGTACACGATGACGAGGTTCACTAGTTACTGGGGAGGTTGGCCAGCATCATGGCCGAGCCCACCGTACGCACCACAGCTAGCAGACAGCCCACCCACTAAGCCAGAGGGCTGGGTGGACACGTTCGAGGTCATACAGACAGCCACAGAGGCTCAAGGCATATCTAACTTGGCATCTGGCGCTGCAGACTTCGCACCAGTCCCATTAAGCGAGGCGAGTCCACTATTCACAAGTTCACCGCACCTTCCGACTTCTACGTCGGCTCCGCCCGTAATTGATTGGCCGACAATACCCGGCGTACAATGCAACTATCCAGTTCCAGAACTGGAGACTGAATCGTTCTTGATGAACGAGAACATAAGTGCGATTTCACCACTAGGCGTCCTCGGCCCATTTGGCACTATAAACGGGCCTGCCATGGAGGGCAGCTCAGCCAATTTCAGTGCTAACGGTATTCCGAGCAACTTCTTCAGCGACGTCAACATCCGCAAGGCCTTTGCCTACGCACTGAACGTTACGTTCTACATTCAGGATCAGATGTTTGGCAGGGCTTATGAGCCGATAACCTGCGCGCCAGACGGTTTTCCATACATCAACATGTCACAGCCAACGTACAACATCAACCTTACACTGGCACAGAGTTACATGAATGCAGCGTGGGGAGGAGTCCTGAACACAACAGGGTTCACAATTGACTTAGTCTACTACGTCGGAAACAGTCAAGAGGAAGCATTGTACGAAAATTTGGCAACCATGATCGAGAGTCTCGGTCCACCAGGGAAATTCAACGTAGTAGTTTATGCACCCATAAGCCTCCCTGAAGGAGTAGTCCCTAGTTTGAGTAACCTTCCGACCTCCATGATTGGATGGCTCGCAGATTATTCTGGTCTCCAAGACTTCATGTTGCCGTACATGGATAGCGCCGGATTATACGCAATGCCAACGGGATACAGCAACCCAACAGTGGACGCACTCTTACAACAAACAGCGCACACGAACAACCCTGCAGTATTAACAGCTGACTACGGACAACTGCAGCAAATCTACTACGACGACGTGCCAAGCGTCACAATAGATGTGCCGATAGGCACAGGCTTCCAGAGAGACTGGGTTCAAGGCCACTACTACAACCCGATCTACCCAGGAATCTACGCCTACAACCTGTGGAAGTACAACGGCATACCAGGCGACGTGAACCGCGATGGAGCAGTCAACATGGCAGACGTTATTGACGCACTGAAAGCCTTCGGGTCCTACTACGGCCAATTCGGAGCCGGAGGAGGCTTCTCGCCCGTCATCCAGGCAAGATGGAACTTCTATTGCGACATCATTGGCACACCACTCGAAGAATGGACAGACAGAACCGTCAACATGGGTGACATAGTCACGATCCTATCACACTTCGGCCAAGTGGACACACCCACAGGCTCACCCGGCGGCGCGCCATATTGGAACGGCGCGTGGAACGAAACATCCGGCTGGTACGGAGTACCATAAGCCCGATAAACCCACACGAGACATACAAAAACGAACCTGAACCTCCCCTTTTTTGTGGTGCGCATGCTTTAAATGATTTTGAAAACGCGCTGGTTTGTGTAGGTTTTCTTTGAATTAGCCCTTGAAAAAAGAAGAGATTTCTATATGTGTAGCGATAAAAGTGAGCTGGCAGGACGAATGTTGCTTATTCTTGCTGTTCTTTGTTGGTCATTTCGTTTATCTGCTGTTCCATCGTGTGACCGCGGCAGTAGATCAGTGCTTTCTTGACTCCGGACACGGTGAGCGCAGCATTCTTGATGTCACTTGCAAGTTTGAAAGCTATTGGGCAGAATGGGCTTGAGGGAACAAACTCGACCTTCACAACGCCTGCTTTTTCTTCTTTGACATTGGTTATCATCTGCATCTCTGCAAAGGACATGCCGGTCTCTGGGTCGACAACTTGGCCCACTGCTTCACGAACCTTTTCCTCTAACTCCGTCAAACTCTTTCACTTCGTTTGTGTTTGTATCGATTAGGATAGAGCCATCCTATATACGTGTTGTATTAACTCGTTATTTTTGTCCTTGTTTTGTTAATTGCATGCGCCAACTCAAGGTCATAGTGTTTGGATGGGATGCTTTAACTTCATCCAAACGCGAGACAGTCGTGTTGTGCGGCGCCTTCAGGACAGCATCAGGCTGTGTGTATGCCTCTTCGCAGATTTTTTGCATCGTGTCAGCAAAACGGTCCATTTCCTCCTTTTCGAAGGTTTCCGTTGGTTCAATCATTAACGCCTCTTCTACGATGAGGGGAAAATACACCGTTGGCGCGTGCAGACCATAATCAAGCAAGCGCTTTGCTATGTTTAAGGCTGAAACGCCAGTGTCGTCCTTCAAAGGCTTGGCACTCAAGACGCATTCATGCTTTCGCGGTTTTTTGGTGTCGTAGGGGAGAGCCAAGCCTTTGATCCGACTGAGCTTCTTCATCAAGTAATTAGCGTTCAATACCGAAACTTCAGCTGCTTCCCTCAGCCCTTCAAGACCCATGCTGAGCACGTAGATATAGGCCCTGAGCAGAACTGCGACGTTTCCGTAGAAGCTCCGGATCTTTCCAATGCTTCGTGGTCTTTCGTAGTCCAAGTTGTACCGCTTTCCGTCGTAGACTATTCGTGGGACTGGCAAGAAATCAGCCAAGTCTTTCGATACACCGACTGGGCCTGCTCCGGGTCCGCCTCCCCCGTGAGGTGTGCTAAAAGTCTTATGGATGTTGATGTGAACGATATCGAAACCCATGTCACCTGGTCTGGCCTTGCCGAGCAACGGGTTGAGGTTTGCCCCATCATAGTAAAGAAGACCCCCTGTTTCATGCACAACTTTGGCTATTTCTTCAATGTCCTTTTCAAATAGTCCTAGAGTGTTAGGGTTGGTGAGCATCAAGCCTGCCGTTTTATTCGAGACAGCTGACTTGAGAGCCTCCAAATCCATGCACCCGTCAGCGCCTGAGGGAAGAACTACTACGTTGAAACCGGCCATTGCCGCGCTTGCGGGGTTCGTCCCGTGTGCGGAGTCTGGAACGATCAATTCCGTCCTCTTTTCGCACTCACCATTCGATTTTAAGCATGCACGCATTAGCAACGTTCCCAGAAGCTCACCATGAGCTCCTGCAGCAGGCTGCAAACAGACCTCGTACGTTCCAGTTATCTCACTGAGCCAACGTTCAAGCTTGAACAGAATCTCCAACATACCCTGCACAGTGCTTTGATCCTGATACGGGTGCATCGTTCCCATGGCAGGCGAACATGCCAGCAGTTCGTTGATTTTCGGGTTGTACTTCATGGTGCAGCTTCCGAGCGGATAAAACCCTGAGTCAACACCATAATTCATCTCCGACAAATGCAAAAAGTGCCGGTTAACCTCGACCTCAGAGAGCTCTGGAAGATCAAGCCTAGTCTTCCTCTGCATGTTCCTTGGTAGAAGCCCACTGAGATCGCCCACTGCTTGTCTAATTTCGTCCTCTACTGCTGGGAGTAAATGTCCTCTGCGTCCCTTTTTTCCAAGGTTAAAAATGACCGGCTCATTCCAGTTTGCCTCTTTGTACATGTTCTGCTCACCTTTTGCCTATTGTTTCTTCAAGAGCATTCGCGAGGTGTTGAATCTCCTCTTTTGAGTGGATTTCTGTCACGCAGAACAGCGCTGCTTGACCCAGCTCAGGGAACTCTCTTGACAGGTCTTTTCCTCCCTGAATCTGATGCTTCAAAAGTCTTCCGTTAACCTCATTCACTGTGAGGTTTGTTTGGTCGAAGTTCACTGTGAACTCTTTGAAATGTGCTCCTTTGAAAATGGGAACTCTGACGTTGCTTATTCTTGAAAGGAGGCGCATGGCATAGTTGGCCTTGTACATTATTGTTTCTCCGAGCTCGCGTAGGCCTTCTGGCCCGAGCAAAGCCATGTAGACGGAGGAGGCCACTGCACACAGAGCTTCGTTCGTGCAGATGTTGGACGTTGCTTTCTCCCGTCTTATGTGCTGCTCGCGAGTTTGCATCGTCATGCAAAAGCCCTGCCTGCTGTCGTCTTTAGTTGTGGTAAGCCCGATTATCCTGCCCGGCATCTGTCTTACCAGAGTCATGTCGTCGCGGCAAGCCATTATTCCTAGCAGGGGACCTCCGAAGTTCATCGCGTTCCCTAGGGGTTGGGCCTCTCCGACGACGATGTCTGCCCCGTATTCGCCTGGAGGCTTCAACAGTCCAAGGGACGTTGGGTCGACTCCTGTTATGAAGAGGGCGTCGTGCGAGTGTGCCTCTTGGCTTATCTCGTCGACTTGGGTTTCAATGAATCCTAAATAGTGCGGGTTTTCGACGTAGACGGCTGCCGTTTCATCTGAGATTTTGCGTTTCAAATCTTCGAGGTTTAGCTGCCCTGTTGCATTGTCATAGGCGACTTCTCTGATTTTGATTCCTACTGGGTCAGAGTAGACTTTTAGCGCTGAGGCTCTCTCCGAATGAATAAGCTTCGGAACCAACACCTCTTTCCGTCTCTTAACCCTTGCAGCCATACGCGCTGCTTCGCCTAGCGCGGAAGCCCAGTCGTACATCGAGCAGTTAGCAACTGTCATGCCTGTCAGTTCACAGATCATACTCTGATACTCAAAAAGTGCTTGAAGCATGCCCTGTGAGACTTCAGGCTGGTACGGAGTGTAGGACGTTAGAAACTCGCTGCGCTGAACAATCTCCTGAACGACAGCTGGCACATAATGAGGCCAGCAACCTGCACCTAAGAAAACTGACATACGACTGTTTGCATCACTTTTTGACAGCAAAGCTTCAACATGTTTTTTGACTTCAAACTCAGACAAGCCCTTCTCTGGAAGGTTCAACTTTCTCTTCAGCATGTACTTCTCTGGAATGTCCCTGTACAACTCTGTGATGTCGCGTATGCCTATTTCGCGCATCATTTCCTGTTTGGTTTCGGGAACCGAATTGGGAATGTAAGGGTGGTTACTTCTGCTCACAAACTTCACCGTTAGGAATTAGAAGGTTAATGCACTAGCTTCTTTAAGCTTTTTCAAGTATCCTCAAGATGAGCTCTTTGAAGAGTTAGGACCGAGAGGTGCTTTGAAGCACACGCTTGTGCTATTCGGTAATTGCGCGCGCTCGCACACATGAAACGGAGGTTTAACTTTTTGGAAAAAAGTCTTTAATAGTGTGTTGCGCCTTGTTTCTGTTGGAGAATTCACCTATGAAGTATGACTACGATGAACTGCTTAAACGAGCGCAAGGCCAGTTTCCAGAGGTGGCCTCAAAGCGTGAACGCTTGGAAATCCCCAGGCTGAGCTTCGCAAGGATAGGTATGCGCACGGTGATTTACAATTTCAAGGAAATCGCTGACGCCTTGAACCGTGACCCGCAACACCTGCTCAAGTTCTTGACGGGCGAGATGGCCACAGCTGCAACGATGCAGGCGTCAAGGGTGATTTTTCAGGGCAAGTTTTCAGAGGACACTTTTCAGAGACTCATGCAGAGATACTTAGAAACCTTCGTTGTCTGTCCGGTGTGCAAGCGTCCAGACACCAAGATCGTTAAAGAAAAGCGTTTATCGTTCCTGGTGTGTGAAGCATGCGGGGCAAAATCCTCTATTAAGCAGCTGTAAGAGTGTCTAAACATTGGAAGTCTACATGAACCTAAAGAAGATAGGCAGAAACGTGCTTCTCTGTATGTGTGATGCAGAGATTCTAGGCAGAACCTTGCAAGAGGGAAAGATAGTTTTCTGCGTCAAAGAGGACTTCTACAAGGGCGCCAAGGTACCTGTTGAAGAGGCTGTGTCGATGATAGAAAACTCGACGATAGTCAACATGGTAGGCAGGAACATTGTGAGGAAAGCGATAGAGAAAGGCTACGTACACCCAGAGGCAGTGTTGAACATAGAAGGCGTGCCACACGCTCAAATCGTAAAGCTTTAGGGCAACATGGCAGACTCTTGTGGCTTCTTTTTGCTGAACATAGTTTTAAAAGGAAGAAGTATAACTGTGTAGTAACGTATTCGAGGTGCCTCATTGGGTAAAAAGAAGGTTCTGACAGAGCAAGAGTTAAACACGCTGGTGCTTCCTTCTGCGAACGACGTGCTAGGTGTAGCCGTCAAACTGCTTGGTTTTGACCGTGTTCTTGTTAAGTGTCAGGATGGACATGAACGTTTGTGTCGCATCCGCGGCAAGATGAAGAGACGCGTGTGGATAAGGGAAGGAGATGTAGTGCTGGTTTCTCCATGGGACTTTCAGACCGATAAACGCGGGGACTTGATATGGCGCTACACGAGAGCGCAGGCAGAGCAACTCCGCAGGGAACATCACATAACGATCTAGTTTTACGTTGCGCGCGCTTTTATCAGTTTTAGCGTAAACCCGCCTAGTAAAGGTAGCTAGCTTGTTGGCGGGAGAGAAATACATTAATTTTGAAGAAAAATATCAGCTGAAGTCTGCAGAAAAAAGTGGAAGAAAAAACCGGATCGATTGATGTAGAGACCAATCAAACCCAAAAATCAACAGGCTGGCTGCAAAAGTTCTGTTTAGGCTCTTTCTCGCTCAGTTGCAGGCGTGATTTTTCGAACAGACTTTAATCACAGTTGAGAGCCGAGATCTATAAATTCAGAGTTTGGAATCTGGAATAGATTTGACTATTAGTGCATCTAGAAAGAATCAGCGAAGATTCATGGATGGAACATAAATGGCTTATTGCGATATAACTACTCAGCAAATTGATGTGGAGAATGCTTTTAAAACATGTCCTTCATATAACTTGTCGATTTGAAATGTCAAGTGAAGCTGAGAGAAAGTCTGAGCGCAGAGAGAAGATTGTAGAAAAAAAGCAAAAAATGTTGGTGCATGACTTTTCATCCGAAAGAGCGGTTATGGAAGAGGTTTTCGACAGGTCAACGCTCATGGTAATCTATGAATTCATGAACAAGGGAATTATAGATGAGATTCACGGCGTCGTCAAGGCCGGAAAGGAGTC
>DASPPK010000004.1:0-11037 GCA_035625495.1 Candidatus Acidiferrales bacterium
CGCCCCATGATTGCCGACGCAAGCAACGTCTTCCCGATATTCGTCACGAATGACTTGGTGAAGTGGGGAACCAACATACGGTTCTTCAGCGACATCTTCATGTACAACGTTCTAAGCGCCACCAAACTCATCAATGGACTGATCAAGAAAGAGGGAAACAAATTCGACGTCGTCTGCGTTCACGACTGGCTGAGCAGCATCGCAGGCATGATAACAAAGAATGAGACGAAAATCCCAGTGGTCTTTCACGTTCACAGCACAGAGTGGGGAAGAAGCGGAGGACAAGGCTCTGAAGTGGTCTCTCATTTTGAACAGGCAACAGCACAACTGGTCGACCACATAATAACCGTAAGCTACGCGATGCACGACGACCTCACTCGGCACGGTTGGAACGAACCCAAGATCAGCGTCGTCTGGAACGGTGTCGACACAGAACGCTACGACCCCAAAAACTGCAGTCAAGAAGCAATCGATGGGTTAAGAGAAAAGTATGGAGTTCAAAAGGATTGGAACCTGGTGTTGTTCGTCGGCAGGCTCACTTGGGTAAAAAGCATCCGAAACTTGGTGCAGGCAATTCCAATGGTTCTCAGCGAGTATCCGAAAACTAAGCTTGTCATCTTGGGCAGGGGGGAAGAGCAAAAGGACATACTGGAGATGGCGGCCAGACTGGGAATAGGAGAAAACGTTATCTGCCGCTTCGAATTCGTCCCAGAAGACGAAAGAATTCTGCACTACGCGGCTTCCGACCTCTGCGTTTTTCCCTCAGTGTACGAACCGTTCGGCATCGTGAGCCTCGAAGCGATGGCCATGGAGAAACCCATAGTCGTCGGCGCACACGGAGTAGTAGGGTTCAGAGAGCAGGTCATCCCTTCTGGCGCCGATCAAACCGGAGTTCACGTAAACGGCGAAGACCCCTCCGACATAGCTTGGGGAATAAAAGAGATACTAAAGGACCCAAAGAGAGCAAAAACATGGGGCCAGAACGGACGCAAAAGAGCTCTTGAATTCTTCACTTGGAGAAAAGTTGCAGAACAAACAATTGACATATACAAGTCCGTTATTAGCAACAAGAGCTAGACTACCCTTTCATCGTGATTTCCGTTCATATGGTGAACAGAAAAAAAGGAAAAAATGGAGATTCATGTAGGTCTGTCGAATCGATAGTGCATTACCTCAAGGATTCCCCATGCTATAGCTACGAAGAACAGCATGGCTGCAATGACGCCATAGAACCCGAATCCGATCAGCCAGAACTCTATTGTTGCAAGGAATGGCGCTACTAAAGTCAACAGCATGAGCAACCCTATCGGGATCGTCTCTGGTACGCTGTGGATTGGATTCTTTTCACGGAAGAAAAAGAATCGCACAGGCTCAGAGTCATACCACTTCACTATGGGCCTAGCAAATATCTGAATACCATGTGCAATGCGGTTGTGAACACCACGCAACCTATCGCTGAAACGTACAACAATAGCTTTCTTGGGATGCTTCGTATTTTCTCCCATTCCTTCCCCCTCAACTTTCCCCTTTTCGCCCATCCATTAGGGCAACCTCTTAGCTATTAGATACTACAACCTCGGTTATTATTATAGATTAGTTTAGAGTTTCGATTGCGTAAACATTCAATTTGAAATTGGTATGGTGAAGAAATACTAAGACAGAGGTAAAGTTTGCATGGCATCAGGAGATACACTAGATGCTTCAGGGTGAAAAATCCCAATTTCAAAAAACCAAAGATTAGAGATACCGTTGGAAGTATCTTTGTCTCGAATACAGATATGCGATGAGAAGGTCAGCTCCGTTTTATTCGAACTGTCCTGATATTAAACGGGCGCAGTGACAAGTTCAGTTTATTTCCTTGAGTTTTCAAGATGGCTAGTTTTTTCTCCATTAGGTCAACTTCGTATGCTTCCTTAACTTGGAAGCCAAAAAGGATCTCTGTTTTGGCGCCTTCACCAGAAGCGTCGTAGATTCTGATGATGTAGTCGTCTGATTCTTCAGCCAGTTTGAAGCATGAAACTACTATATTGTTCGGCTTGACTTTGATGAAGCTGGCTATTTCAGGTTCAGATCCGTCTGATCGAAACGGTTTCGTGATCACCACGGCTTCAAGCGGGTGGTTCAATTCGTAGCCTTTCCTGAAAGTTAGGGCTTGCTTCCAGCTGCCTTTGTGTGGGAAAACGGAGTATCTAATCGTATGGACTCTTTGGTCGGGCTTCGGGTCTGGGCTGTAGCTGGTCCTGACCAAAGTCATCCTTACCGTATTGCCCTTGATATCGAACCCGTATTTAGAATCGTTGAGAAGGCTCATTCCATACTCTCCGTCTGAAAGGTCAACCCATCTCAGCGCCGGTGTCTCAGTGCCGTCGGCAACTCTTTCAACGTAGCCAAACGGAATTTCAAACGTTGCTTTAGAGTCGCTCAATATGGGCGTAAAGGAGACTTTCAGCATAGGAGCTTCTTTCCGGTCGTCAGAAACCTCTCTCCAGTCTATCACGGTTTCGAAGTCCACTCTGGGAATGCCCTTCAAAAGCGAGATGCGCTGTGTGATCTTGGATTTGCTGAGTTTATGGACGACTTTGAATGAAGCTCTCACTGGTCCAGACTCTGAGAGTTCGACTCTAGCGCCTCTAATGAGGTTCTCTGTTCGACTTATCTCGCCAATGATCCAAGCAGACATATCGTGCGGAAGCTCGTACAAGACCTGCAGCAGGTTGCTGAAAACGGGATTAGTGGACTTGAACCTGTCCTTTTTGAAGATAAACCTGTCAGAAGTCTTGTCATAAAGAGATGTTATAGTGCCGGAGTTCTTTTCGACTTCAAGCTTGAAGAATTCGTTTTCAACCGCGTTTTCACTGGCTGTCAGCTCTGATGTTTCTTCTCCGCGATTGCCCTCGACGAGGTAGTAAACTCTGTAACCTGTTGATGGCACTTTGGCCAAGAACAGAACCTCGTCTCCGACGACTTGCACTGGTGATTTTTCTGGCCCGTCAGCTGAAATAACG
Organism: Candidatus Acidiferrales bacterium; assembly: GCA_035625495.1. Taxonomy (GTDB): domain Archaea; phylum Thermoproteota; class Bathyarchaeia; order Bathyarchaeales; family Bathycorpusculaceae; genus DASPPK01. The sequence continues at coordinate 3,006 of DASPPK010000004.1, forward strand.
GTCGGGTTTCGTGGAATCGCGCGTTTGGGAACCTTGATTTTCACAAGGTCTGTTCGATCCCAAGACAATGAGTTGAAGACAACGATCGGGATGCCGTTGCCAGAGAACTTTATCCTTTCTGCCAGTGCAATGACGGAACCCTTCAAGACATCGTCAGCGATCCTTAACGCTTCTTCCGCAAGTTGGACGGGGAAAATGTACCCTTCCGGGGCTCCGCTTCCGTCAAGAATATCGTGGAACTGGTTGAAAAGCATGTTCAACCAAGCCTTTCGAAGGTCATCCCTCGGATACTTGCCCGACAGCGTCGCGAACCGCTCAGCGTCTACGAGCAGCCTCTCGCAAAGCCTGTTGTAACGCTTGATGTCACTGTGTGTGGTGTAGCAGCCGTCGAACGTGAACTGCAGTTCGTCATTAATGACGGGAAGGGCCTTGATGCTTGGTTGTCTTTCAACTTCCTCGAAGAACCTGTGAGTTGAGCTGAAGATGGTTGCAGGCAAGACCTCTTTCTTCTGAATCTCATGAGCTGCTTCAACATCTTCGATCGTGGCTCCGCCACCGTGGTCGCCGACCCCGTAGACGAACATGCTCGTCTTGAGTCCGTAACGATTGTAAAGGTCAATGGCCACATCAACTATGTTCTTCGGGGTAACGGAATTGTCGTAAACGCTTGTGAAGGCCAAGGCTCTCGTTCCGTCGGGCGATTGCCACCAGAAGATTGGATGGCCTTTACCGCACCTCATGAAGTAGTAGTACTCGACCCCGGCTTTACTTGCAACTTGAGGAAGCGTCCAAACGTGACCGAAGGTGTCGGGCTCCCAGCAAACCTTAGGCTCAAACCCGAATTTCTCCTTCACGTATCGCTTGCCTTCCAGAAACTGCCTGACCAGCGCTTCTGTTCCAACCATGTTTAGGTCAGCTTCAGTCCACATCGACGCCGTTATGTCCCAGTTGCCCCGTTTCACATGTCTCCTTATCGCTTCGAAAAGCTCAGGATACTCCTGCTCTACGGCTCTGTAGGTGACAGCTTGGCTCTGAGAAAAGCAGAAGTCAGGATACTTATCCATCAGTTTGACCATCGTGCTAAACGTTTCCTTAATCGTGCTAAGGGTGTCTTCCCATGGCCAAAGCCAATTCATGTCTATGTGGGCGTGAGCAACAAGGTGTACCTTAAATTCCCTAGCTTTCTGAGATAAGATAGCCAGTCTGCCTCGAGCTTTGCCTATCTCTTCAAGAAGCGCTGAGGGGGTTCCATTTAAAGCCTTTAGTCTGAAGTCTTGGCAGGCCTTTCGGGTCAATTTATCGTCAAGGAACTTGGCAAACCTAAGTTCTTGAATAAATAACTCGACCTCAAACGCTGTTTTCTCTATGAGGCTGTATGATATGCTGAAAGATGGGACCGAGACGGGCTCATATTTTGGATGGAAATGGATCGCGATGACATGGCTCTTGCCAGGTACCGCCTTTTCATCCAACAATATCTTGTATTCTTTCAGATCCGCCCAGTAATCTGCACTGAATACCTTCTCAGAATCCAAGTAGACCTCTATCTTGTCAAGGATTACCGATGAGAACATCTTCGCAACAGAGCCTGAGACCTCTATCCCAGCGATCTGTTTGGGAATCGTGATTCTGGTTCTGAGCCAAGCGCCTCCTATTCTAACATCGACAGTTTTAGGAAGGCTCACGGTTTCCCATGATGAATCGTCAAGATTCTGTTTGTAAGCTTCATGGATTTCTCTTTGAATGAATTTCCAGACAATGTTCTGCCTGTATTCTGTTAACTCTTTGTGCTTCTCTTGAAGTTTCGAGACGAGATGAACGTAAACGTCTTCAGGTTTTTCGCTCACGACTGCTCACTTGGCAAGGTCTTCTTCTTTAACAGTGTCTTCTGAGAACATGAAAGAAGTTAACATTTATGATTTGGAACTTCAAACGTGGTCAAGAATGAAGGATCTGCGTTGCAGGTCTAAGCAAGCCTCAATTGGGCAACCGCCGACAAGCGGCTTTTCAGGTTTCTAGCTACCTGTTTGCGTTCTCTTTTTCTGTCGTATTCTCCTGGAACGTTCACGAGTGTCTGAGTTCTACAGTTATGCACAAAGGTTTATTAAGTCGTAAGATGCACGTTACGTAAACCATCTGATGGCAAAACAAGAAGGAAAAAACCATGCCTCCAAGAAACAGGAAGAAGTCAAAAGGCAGGAACACGCAGAATACAGGGGTTCACATAGAAGCTGTAAAAGTTCTGAGAACAGTAGGAGACCAGGAGGCTTTCTATTTCTACGAAGCTGTTGGAAAGCCAACGGGCGAAGTTGCAAGGAACCTCTCTGATTTTGTCGACAGAGTAAACTCCGTCAAGTCAGAGAGTCTGATGTTCCATCTTCAGAGAAAAGACTTTCAAAACTGGGTCGGGAAAATCCTCGGCGACTCCAAACTTGCCGAAGAACTAGAGAGAATTTCTCCTTCAAACAGCGATGACGTCCGAACGAAGATTCACGAAACCGTCGAGAATCGCATGAGAGAACTAAAAGAATCATCTGCACAGGTCTCGGTTGACGAGAACGCTGTCGTCCTCCTGCCTTACCCTTAGACGTGGCCACATTCTATACTGAGCCCATGCACAGGGCTCTTTTTTGTTGCATCACTGTTCAGATTTCAGTTTCTCCGTCATTTCCTAAAAAACAACTTTCCACAGTTAACTTTCAGGTCAGATTCCTGCTCCCGTTGACTTAGTCCTTCACCGAAAATGTGGCGCCAGCTTCTGCACGGATAGACTGCACCTGTTATCGTTCATTCAGTAGTTCCAACATGATGCGAACATCTGTTGTTGGGAGGTTGCAAACATGGCCTCGGCACACAAACGCCGCTGCCTTATCTCCTTCACCGTGCATGTTCTCTATGAATTTGGCGATGTCTGCTATTTCTTGAGGCTTGGCTGTGGAGCAAAGTATTACGACTTTTCTGGGAAGAAACTTGCTCCAAAGAGTTTTCAGCATTCTGGCTGTGTCTTCTTTCTGCGGGTCTCCTACAACTACTACTTCACTTGAGGGTCCCAGTGCGAAATCAAGGGCGCTCATCAATTGTGCATGGGCAGAGGGTTCTTTGGTAACTTCCGTTGAGAAGGCACGCATCAACTGTGCTGCTTTCTCTTCAAACCGTGTTTCGCCCGTCATTCGCGCCAGGTAGACCAGATCCAAGGCTGCTGCAGAATTGCCTGATGGATAGGCACCATCATAGATCCCTTTGCTTCTAAGGAAAGCTGCCTCTGAATAGTCGGCAGTCTGGTAGAAGCCTCCGAGTTCTTTGTCCCAGAAGTGTGCAAGCATCTCGTCTGCTAGGTCGATGGCGTACCTGAGGTATTTCGTTTCAAAAACCGCTTCGTAGAGTTCCACGAGGCCCCAAGTGAAGAAAGCGTAATCGTCCAAAAAACCCTCTATACGTGCTTCTCCTTGTCGGTAACGGTGAAGCAGCTTGCCTTCTGCATCGAACAAGTTTCCGATTATGAAGTCAGCGGCCTTCCTCGCTGCTGCCAAGTATTCAGGCTCATCAAAAACCCGACCAGCCTCTGCCAAAGCCACGATCATTAAGCCGTTCCAGTCGGTGAGAATCTTGTCGTCTATGCTTGGATGAACGCGTTTCTGGCGAGCGGCAAGAAGCTTTAGACGGGCCTCTTCCATAAGTTTCTCAAGCTTTTCCGGCGAAACGTGCAAATCTACTGCTAGTTCCGCGAGTGGTTTTCGCAGGTGGAGAATGTTCTTTCCAGTTTCCTTGCCAGTTATCGCTTCAACAAAGTTGCCTCCTTCTTCTGTGCCGAAGACCTTTTTGACGAGTTCCGCTTCGTCTTGAGACAACGCTTGCCTGATTTCTCGTTCAGTCCACAGGTAGAATTTTCCTTCTTCACCTTCGCTGTCAGCGTCTTCAGCGGAATAGAAGCCGCCGTTTGAGTCGGTCATATTGCGGAGAATGTATGTGATTACTTCGTGAACTGTCTGTCTGTAATCTTCTTTTCCTGTCACTTGGTAAGCTTCGGTGTAAGCTGTGACAAGCATCGCTTGGTCGTAGAGCATTTTCTCAAAGTGGGGGACAAGCCATTTCGCATCCGTGGAGTAGCGGTGAAATCCAAAGCCTAATTGGTCGTAGATGCCTCCCAGCCGCATGGCGTCGAGGGTTTTCTCAACCATTTGCAGGGCTTTGTCGTGTCGAGTTCGCTTCCAGTATCTCAGAAGGAAGCTCAAGTTATGTGGTGAGGGAAACTTCGGTGAGGTCCCGAAGCCTCCGTAGCGTTCGTCGAAGTTCTCTGCAAGGTGCAAGTATGCTTCGTCCAAAGTTGACTCGACAAGTTCTTCAGTTGGCTGCAGGCTTGATTCATTTTCTCTTCCTTTGAGGAGCGCTTCGATCTTTTCTCCAGAGTCGATGAGTTCCTTTCTTTTTAACGCCCAGAATTGCTTGATCTGCGGTACAAGTTGTTTCATTCCAACCTGCCCAAACCTGTTTTCTTTAGGGATGTATGTCGCTGCGAAGAACGGCTTCTTGTCCGCAGTCATGATTATGTGCAGAGGCCATCCGCCTGTTCCTGTCATCGCTTGGCAAACTTTCATGTAGGCAGCGTCCAAGTCTGGCCTTTCTTCACGGTCCACTTTTATGCACACAAAAGCCTCATTGAGCATTCTTGCGACTTCTGGGTCTTCAAACGACTCTCTCTCCATCACGTGACACCAGTGACACGCTGAGTAGCCGATCGACAGGAAGACGGGTTTGTCCTCCTCTCTGGCCTTTTGAAAGGCTTCAGGACCCCAAGGATACCAATCCACCGGATTGTGCGCATGCTGCAAGAGGTAAGGGCTCTTCTCAGAGATCAGCCTGTTAGACGTTGAATTCTTTCCAGAGGCCATCGTCAACCCTACCCTATATGTATTCAGGGCAAGAGGGCAAAATAAGCTATTCATTAGGCGCGTACGGAACAGACATGCGTGCCATCCATTGCAATAACTTACTTTTCTCCAACAACAACTGCAAACGTGGCAATCGGCATCTTGATTATTTTTTGTTTTCTAAACCCCGCTTTTTTTATAATGCCTTTTAATTCAATCTGGCTGATGGGGTATTCCTTCGAATGTTTTTCTTGATATTCTTTCATGCTGGGCTCTGATATGAAATCTTGCCAACTTTCGTCAAATTTCTTCGATAACGTTGGATTCTTTGCCCTTAACTTTTCTATTTCCCTTTCATATTCTATAGTCGGTTTGAACCAGTCACCGATTATCACTCTGCCTTTTCTGGGAAGAATCTTGTAGACCTCTGTTACCACTGATAGCTTGTTTTTAACATGGTGAAAGGCTAAGTGAGATACGACAAAATCGGCTCTTTCTATTTTCAAGTTCTCCATCGGCGAAACAACGAATCTCACATTTTTTAATCCGATCTTTGTCACTTTCTTCTCTGCCTCTTTTATCATGCCCGAAGAAACGTCTATTCCTATGACGCGCGAATCGGGAAACTTTAATGCAGCCCTTATCGCGATTTCACCGTTTCCAGTTCCCAAATCCAGTATGACGGATTTGGGTTTGTTTACTTGTTTGACAACATTATCCGCTGTCCATCTGTAGATTAGATATTTGTTCCTACTCTGAGCCTCGTATTGCTTCGAGAACTCGTCAAAAAACATCTTGGCAGATTTCATATTATTTACGTTTTCAATTTAACAAATCCCACGAATATAAGTAGCATGTTAACCTCCTTTTGGCAAACCGCGCGTCATTGTGTGGAATTGTGTTGTCTTGTTGAAATGTCTTACTTGATTAAACGCATGCATTTCGCACTGATTAATAAAGGCTAGCTATTTGCCCGCTATTTGGACATCTTCAAATCTGATGTAAGGTGTTATGCATCTGCCGGAGATTTGGGCTTTCTGGGAGATGCCGGAGATTTGATTGAGCAGACCGCTTGTTTTGTGGCCTTTCGTGTCGTGGCTGTCGAGCAGGAATCCGTTGATCTGGCCGCCTTTCAACGGTGTTGAGACTTCTCCGTTCTTGATGAGGTACGCGTTTCTGATCTCCGAACCGAAAGAGGTGGTAACAGAATCGGAAGAAGCGCTGGACAGTTGCTCCAGATAAACCCCTTCATTCGTCGTTTCGATCATCTCGTCTACACTCATGTCTCCCGGTTCGACCACAATGTTTGTTGGCTGCACAGAAGGCAGCATTGCGTATTTGAGGTCAACTCGGGTGAATGCAAGCGAAAACGCTGGGAGCTTTTGACCGTTGCCAGTTGAGCCTAGGTTAAACACAGCTGCGTACGTTGCGTCGTATAGAAAATTCTTGTGTATTCCGTTTTCGATGAGGGTCGTTCTTGATTGGGGTGTTCCCTCATCGTCGAAGGTCGAAGATCCAAGGCCGTAATCGAAGACTCCATCATCGTGGATGGTGAGTTCCTCGGAGCCTACTTGTTCTCCTTTTTTGAATTTGGAGATTCCTCTGAAAACGGATGATCCGAGACAGTGGAAGCCCACGGTGTCAGGGAGTATGTTTCCGAGGATTTGAGGATGAAAGATAACCGTTGTCTTCATGGTTTTGGGGACCTTCGCCTTCAATGTGTCCTCGGCCAGCTTCACCCATTTTGGAATCTCCTCGTCTAGGTGCAAGTCATCTGCTTTTCTGACGAAAAGCATTGGCCAATATTCTGCAAGCTTTCCTTCCCGTTCAGCTTTCAGCGCCAGCTCGATGTAGACGAAGGTTTCTTTTTTCTGTGCCTGCAATCCCTCGCTGTTGCGAATCACGGTCGACAGGTTGTATGTTCGAATCTTCCCGAATGTTGGCAGAACCGTTTTTGACTTTCTTAGAAGTGAAATCAGTTCCTCAGCCTTGTCTTTGACGACTGACTCGGCGTCTGAAGTGATCTTGGAGTCGGCGACTTTCACTGTCGGATACTTTGCGGGTTTTGGAAGTGCGTAGCCTGGGTATTCAGTGATTCTGGCTCCGATCGAAGCGGTCTCTAGACACTTCTTTATGTGGGCGGGTCGGAGGGAATTTCCACTTCCGATGCCGATGCCGACTTTCTTGTCCTTTGGTTTTATCACTCTGACAGCGTAGCCTGAGTTTGTATTCGGGCCCCTCACAATTTCGACGTCGAAGTTGCGTAGTTGAACATCGTATTCTTCAGCTTTTTCAACGTAGATGTCCCATTGACCGATGTGTTCTTCTCTCAGAATTTTCTGGATCGAATTGATTTCACTCATCCTTGGCCCACCACTGCTTCAGCTCGGATGTAAACGCCGCCGTCTCCAACAGGCACCATATCTTCGTGACCTTTGCCGCAGGTTCCCTGCTCCATGTCAAACTGATCCTTCTTTCCCACGGCGTCAATTGACGCGATGAAATCAGGAACGTTTTCACTCAGCGTAAGCATCGAAAGAACTCTGCCCACACTTCCTTTTTCTATCACGTAACCCTTTTTGGACTTCAGCTCCATTCCGCCTGCAAGCGGGTCCTCCATTCCTGAAAAAGAGTGCACGAACATAACTCCTTTGTCGATCTCTTCTAACATCTCGTCGAAGCTGTAGTCGCCCGGCTCAACATACGTGTTAGTCATGCGAACAAAGAGTTTTCGGAGAAAATTTTCTCTTCTTCCGTTGCCCGTTGGCTCAGCGTTCATCAAAGATGCTGAGTATCTCTCGTGCAGGAAACCCCTGAGAATGCCGCTCTTCAAGATGTAGTTCTTCTTGCTTCTTACTCCTTCATCGTCAAAAAGAAAGGAGCCATTTCCGCCCCGAAGCGTTCCATCGTCACAGATGTTCAGTTTCTCGAATCCTAGGCGCTTGCCAAAATACGGCATCAGATAAGACCTTTTCCTCACAATTTGATCAGCTTCGCAACCATGCCCAAAGGATTCGTGCGCAAACGTTCCAGCCATCCCTGGGTCAAGAATCACCTTGAAATGTCCTGAGGGCGGAGCAGAAGCTTTCAGGAGGCTGACTGAACTGTCCACAGTTTCCTTCACTGACTTTTCTTCCAAGTCTTCAACAATTTCAAACCCTGCA
>DASPPK010000005.1:0-4307 GCA_035625495.1 Candidatus Acidiferrales bacterium
AGCTTGGTCTAGGCTTGGAGACTTGGGCTCTCTAGACCCCGGTTCAAATCCGGGCAGCCCCACCAATTCTGAAGCGCGCGCGCCAGGCAACAATAACGCAATAAAAGAGAAGAACCCTGCGTCACATAACAACGCAAAGACGGCAAAATTGGCTTGAGCTCTATTTGGAGACCTCTTTGGCGACTTCTTGCGCCCAATTCTTGGCTTTTTCCGCTTCTCCTTCTTTCAATTGCATACTGTTCATCTTGCCTTCAACATAAGCCACAAACGGAGGCGCAATCATTCTATAACCGAGTTTCTTGAGTTTCTTTTGTATGCCTTCAGCTGCGTTTCCACTGAACCTGGTTTGCAGTTGTGTATCAAACGTAGTTGCCACTTTGCCAGAAAACTCTTTGTCTGAGAAACTGTTGAGAAACTGCATTATTCCGCTTGACGCTTTGAAATACATCGTGGGTGAACCAGCGATCAGGCAATCGTAGTTCTTAACTGTGGCCCTGTCAACGTCCTTGACGTAGAAGGAGTCAACCTCGATTCCTTGTTCCTTGAGTGCTTGACGAATGGTTTCAGCGACCTTCGCCGTTACCTTCATAGGTGAGACTGTGTCATAGACGAGCAAGACTTTCATTCAGCTAGACCTCCATTTAATTTAACAGACCAGCCATTAAGTTCTTAAAGCTTCTTCTCACGCAAGTTGAGCGGCCGCTTGAACCCGTTCAAGTTTGGATTCGAGCAGACTCACTGCGTCAATCTAGGGGTTCTATGCCGAGAGAAAGCCTCCGTCGACGGCTATTAGTGTTCCGTTCACGTAGCTTGAAAGGTCGCTTGCGAGAACTAGTGCCATGCGGGCGATCTCATCTGGCTTGGCCAACCTGCCCATGGGGGTTCTCATGTTGTACTCTATTCCTGATTTGATGACGTTGAACTTGAGTTTCACGGCTTCCTTCGCTAGGCTCTTTGTTCCCTGCGTCCATGTTCCGCCTGGAACGAGCACGTTTATCCTGAAACCGTGTCTACCGTACTCGCTGGCCAGAGCTCTTGAAAGAACCATGATCCCTGCTTTGCTGATGTCATAGTGGCATAAGTCTTGTTTCAGAGGCATCACGGCTTCGATTGAACCCATGTTTATGATCACTCCGCCCTTCTTCAACCTGGTCGTTATCATGTGCTGGCACAGCCAGAAAACAGAGTTCAAGTTGATTTCCATTACTTTCTTGAGAAAAGCTTCGTTCACGTCGAGGAAGGGCTTGCTGGGGTATATGCCAGCGTTGTTTACCAGGATGTCAGGCTCTCTTCCATCCAGCCTCTTCCACAAAGCATCTATCTCTTCCTTCTTGGCTAAATTGACTCTATGAACATTGATCTCGACCTTAAACTGCTCGAGTTCTCGTTTCACCATGTTCACGCTTTCTTCGTTGATGTCAACCAGCTCCAGGTCCGCGCCTGCTTCGGCAAACCTGTAGGCTATGGCCCTGCCGATGCCTGCGCCTGAACCAGTGATCAGCGCTTTCCTTTTCTTGAGGGAGATGAGCTCGATCAGCGGTGTCAGACTAGGTCCACTCTTCCTCTTAAAAGTCAATTCAACAGACCCCTAGGTTGTTTCACGATGAATGATTCGTCAGAATCAGAGTATTAAGCTTTTGAACCCCAAACAAAGTTGAGGCCCAGAGAAATCGAACGCCAGCGCGATATCCGAAAAAGCTCTGGCACGATAGTCATCTTGTCATACTCAACGCGCGGAATCCAGTCAAGTGTATCTGGCTCTCACATTTGTTACACTGGAGCATTATGCTGTCCAACTCGTCTCCTCTCATGTGGGTTTCCAAGATCTTGTAGGTCTTCTCGCTTCTGTCATCTGGAGAAATCTTGGTTCCGCATTTCGGACAGCTGAAACCACCTCTTCCTTTGATTTTCGTCAAGTCGACAGTGAAGAACCTACTCGTCTGCATTTTGCGGACCTCCAATTCTCTCTTTTGTGCACCACAAGTCTAAATCGTTTGCGGAACAATCTTCCAACGACAACATGTCAGTATATGCCGCTTTCCCATAAAGTATGGTTTTTCGAGGACGACGCTAAGGCTTCTTCTTGCTGGCGCTTATAGAACGCAAAGAAATCGGTTAGGTCTATCGGATATTGCTATCCGTCCTTGCCATCAAATTTGTGTTGTTTTATAGCATTTTCCAGCGCCTCAAGCGCCTCAGTCAAGTTCGAGTCTTTCGGGTTTATCAATCCGAGGCCCAGTCTTACCATGTTTGACCTTACAAGTTTATAGCCACTTCTGAAGAGAAAGAACGCGCCTGGCACGGGAGCCAAGCTGTATTTCGGTACTGTCTGTTCAGTGACCCACTTGTACGTGTCTCTGATTGGCAGTTTTACCCAGTAAGTCACACCGACCTTGTTTGGAAAATACTCTAGGCACATTTCGTCAAGCCACGTTTCAGTTTTTTCTTTCAGCTGACCCCATTCTTGTTTGTGTCTCTGAAGCCTTGCTTTCCCTCTGGCTAGAAGTTCTGCACCGACAAGCTCCACGATGTTCGGGGCATTTCCAACAGTGTTCAACACGTCCGCGTATAGTTCGTCAACCAGCTGTTTTTCGGCCAATGCCACTCCAAGCTTCAGGCCTCCAAGACCATAAGCTTTCGTGAAACTCGTCGTCACCAAACCAAGCTTTGAGTCAACCGAGAACAGTGTAGGGACGGCCTTTCGGTCAAATTCGCCATAGATCTCATCGCACAACACGTGAAAACCGTATTCTCGAGCCACGTTCATCACTTCTCTGAGCTCTCTCAAACTGGACACTGCTCCGCTTGGCGCGTGAGGATTTGTTAAGACGAGTAATCCTGTTTTCGTGGAGACCATTTTGCGAAGCCTATCTGCGTCAAGTGCATACAGGTCTTTTTCCTGTCTGTCCAATCTTTTGACGCGAGAGAAGTGTTCTTGAACCGCCCTTAGCAGAGGTTCATACGTTGGGTACTCCACTATTGCTTCTCTTTTCTCAGGGTTCCTTTCTGCAAGGTATCTTATCATTCGTGCGTTCAGGCCTGATGCTCCTTCGCCTGAGATGAACACGTTTTCAGGTCTTACGCTGTACAAGTGGGCTAACTGGTTGACGGCTTCAGGGTTGCCGTGTACATAGTTGACGCTTAGATCAACTTCGCCCAAGTCCACAACGTGCTTGAAGTATGCTATGCCGCTTGAGCGGAAATCATGTTTAACGTTGGACGCATGAATGTACCAGTCTAGATAAAGTGATGGATGTTTCAACGTACCCCTCCCGCAGAATGTAGATCTTTTTCAACACTTATGTTTTCTTAAGCCCGTTGGACCGAGTCTGTGAATGTACACGCTACTTGCTTTCATTGTTCGTGAAGCTTGAATCGAAGTATTGCGGCTACTCCGCCGAAGGAGTTTTTGAGCATTTGGCCTTCTTCTGTTTCTGTGGATATTATCTCCACCGTCGCGTTCGTGTATTCTGCAAGCTTAGCAAAATCGTCTATGAGGTCTTGCTTGTCAACTATGTTTAGGGCAGGAGCTTTACATTTTGGGCAGGGTTTTCCGATCAGACCCTGTTCAAACTCTGCTATAGCCTTGTTCTTTACGGTGTGCTGCTCTTGGTAGCTGCAAGCACTGCATTTCAATGTGACCCGTGTCATGTCCAATCCCTCTGACAACAGCAAAGTGTGAACGGCACCGGCTTCCAGCGCTCTTCTGACGTCTTCTTCTCCGTACGTTATCTTTCCAGTGTCATGGCCAACTTCGTAAAGGAACTGCTGGACCACTTTCTTCTCTTCGATGAAACGGACCTTGCGCATCACCTCAGGAGCTTTTTCAACAACTTCTTTTACTCCCTGCTCCTCAACATAAGCAGTGTCGATCGTGTCTATGATCTTGTTTTTCAGCATGTAGTTCAAGTACTCTCCCTTTTCGAAGTCGTACTTCGTGGGTCCTGGGCCTCCGATTATCAGTCCTTTCAAGTTTTCAATAGGCAGAAACGTCTCGTTAGCGTGTTCTCCTACCCGCGTAAAATATTCTTGAAGCCTCATCTCTCGAAATCTTTCGTACCTTCTGGCTGACTGCCCTCCGGCTCGAGTTTTTCCAGGCACACCGGACGTCAATTCCCTGATGATTTCAAGTCTTCTGCCCTGCAGCGTGGCAAGCGTCGCGCCCGAGGAATCCACGAGGAGGATGCCGTACGTTTCCTTTTCTCTCAGCATTTCCTGCAGGTATTCAGTGTGGAATCTTGCGTCGCACCTGTAAAGGTACACGTGTATCGGCTCCGGAGGAACGATCACGTAAGTCTCGATTCGCT
>DASPPK010000006.1:0-18385 GCA_035625495.1 Candidatus Acidiferrales bacterium
GCTTCTTGACAGAGTCGGTGAAGAACATTTCATTCAAGAATGCAAAAAAGCAATAATGAAATATCAGAAAGCATGGATGGAAGCTGACCGAAAACTCGGCATATTCATAGACCATAACAGAGCGTACTGGACGTATTTGGACGGCTACATCGAGAGGGAGTGGCAATACCTCAAACATGCCTGGGACCAGGGCTTGCTTGAAGAAGGACATTACGTCGTTGCCTACTGCCCTGGATGCCAAACGAGTCTAAGCAACGCTGAAGTGGGCTACGAGGGCACGTACCAGTTGGTAGAAGACCCAAGCCTTTACTTCAAGTTTAAAGTCGCTGACAAGTCGGACGAGTACTTTCTTGTCTGGACCACGATGCCGTTCACGCTTATCACGGACACGATGCTTGCAGTTCGACCAGAAGCCGAGTACGCAAGAGTGCGAGTTGGTGATGAAGTGTGGATTCTTGCGAGACAACGCGTTGAACAGGTCATGAAGGAACTTAGCATTGAAAAGTGCACGGTGGTAGCAACTGTTACCGGCAAGAGCCTCGAAAACACGAAATACGAATACCCCTTTAAGGACATCGTCCCGAAACAGGTGGAGCTTGAAAAGAGTCACCAATCAGTGCACAGAGTTGTGTGCGAGGACTTCGTAGACGTGGAGACAGCGACGGGCGTAGTTCATCTCTCTCCGGGAAACGGTGAGGAAGACTTCTTCGCGGCACAGAAACGTGGCGTACCAATATTTGCACCTTTTGACGACGAAGTCAAGTTTACAGGTGAAGGGGGAAAATTCTGCGGCGTGTTCGCAAGAGACACTGACAGTATGGTTATCGAAGAACTTCGAACAAGACGATTGCTCGTCGAAGTAAAACCCGTGAAACACGAATACCCAACATGCTGGCGTTCCCACCACAAACTGGTTTGGCTTGCAAGAAAGGAATACTTCTTGAGGACAGACAAGATAAACGGCAAGGTGTTAGAAGCCGCGGAAAAAGTAGCCTACTTCTACGATGAGACCAAGAACAGGTTCGTCAGCTTCCTGAAAGAAGGCAAACCTTGGTGCATATCCCGAGAGCGGGTCTGGGGAGCACCATTACCAGTGTGGAAATGCAGGAAATGTGGGACAAAGACCATAGTGGAAAGCAAGAAAGAGCTTCTTGAAAGGGCTATTGAAAAGCCACGAGGAGAATTTGAGCTGCACAAGCCGTGGGTCGACCGAATAACCTTCAAGTGCCAGAAGTGCGGAGGAATCATGCAAAGAGAAGACTTCGTGCTCGACACATGGCACAACAGTGGAGCTTCACCTTACGCAAGGTTTACTGATGAAGAATTCTCAAAATACGTGCCAGTAGACTTCCTCACAGAAGCAGTCGACCAAACCCGCGGATGGGCAAATTCGCTCCTGCTAGAGTATGTTATACTTACTGGAAAGGCTGAAGCCCCCTACAGGGCATTCCTGTTCCAAGGACTAGTGAATGATGCAAATGGCAGGAAGATGAGTAAGAGCCTCGGAAACGTTATCGAAGCCAATAAGCTGCTGGAGAAGTATTCAGCAGACATATTCCGATTCCACAGCTTACGCAAGTGTTCGCCGATTGACTTCATCAGTTTTGACCCGAACGAGCTGGGCCGCAGAACTTATCAAATACTCTCTACGCTGTACCATCTCAACAGGTTCTTCTTGCAGAACGCGGAGTTCGACAACTTCAACCCTCAGAAACAGACTCTGCAATGGGCAAGAAAAGGAAAACAGCTGAGCAAATCAGACCTGTGGCTGCTTTCAAAGCTTCAGGAAACGATAGACACGTACACGGCCAAGCTGGAAACGTGCGAATTCAACCTAGCAGTTGCTGTTTTGGAAGATTTCGTTATAGAAAGCCTGAGCAGGCTTTACGTACCGATGGTCCGCAAAGAACTGTGGACCGACGACCCGGACACTCTTAGTCGAAGGCTAGCAGTGTATGCAACTCTGTGGCACGCTTTGAGGACCATGACGCTCTTATTCAACCCCGTGACGCCTTATCTCAGTGAAGCCTTGCACCAGAAAATCTACAGAAAACTAGAGCCTGAGCTACCAGAATCGTTAAACTTTGAAAGCTGGCCAGAATCAGACGAGAAACTGCGAAATAAGCCGCTGGAGGAAGACTTCCACTGGCTGTTCAAATGTGTTTCACTTGTCTACTCTGCCAGACAGAACGCTGGGCTGAAAAGAAGATGGCCCCTAGACAAGCTGGTCGTGGTCGCTCCGAAGAAGGTGTGCGCAGCCGTGAAGAGCGCTGAAGAAGTGTTTCTTGAGCTTGCAAATGTCAAGGCCGCAGAGTATGCAATGGGAAAAGTTCCAGAGCAGGCAGCTTCAGAAGGATGGATGTCCGCATCTGAGGACGAAGTTCAGATATTCTTAGATGTTCACCGTGACGAACGACTGCTCGGCGCCGGTCTGATGCGGGACCTCGCACGAAGGGTTCAAGCCCTAAGAAAGGAACTGGGCTACGTGCCAACGGACATTTTGGAGGCGGTCTACATATCTGAACTCGACGAGGAAAGCATCAGGCTATTAGAGCCGCATCTACTTCAAATGAAAGAACTTGTCCGCGCAAGAACCGTGCATCTACAAGGCAGCCGCGCCGAAAAAGAATTGCAATGGCACGAGTCTCAACTGGATGAAAAGAAAATCTCAATAGCAATCTCTTCAACAACAGCAAAGTAGCCATCGTATCGCATTTCGTGTTGGGAAATGCGACGATACGCTAGACATTCGCGCGCGCTAGTGCGGGGAAAACAAGACCGAAAGCTATATCTTTTCTTAACCGACGTTCCTTCCGAAAGAACGTAGGGCCGGTAGTTCAGCCTGGTATGAACGCCGCATTCGCAATGCGGAAGTCGTGGGTTCAAATCCCGCCCGGTCCACTGAAATCTCTCTTTTCTAAGAGTTTTCGTCGAAAGAACGGGCTTGGTGCGCGTGGTGAGACCGGAGGCGGCTTTGATTCGGCTGCGACAATCAAATTAACACCGACTACCGAGATGCTTGGCCTAGTCATGCAAAAAGTGTTGGAAATTCTTGTAATCTTCGATGCCCCTTAGGAAGGAATGGTGGAGATGAACAGGTCAACAGAAGTGACTTCGAAAGGTTCAGAACCATGATAGGGTTCCATTCTTTCTAGCATTTCTTAGGCACCATGAGTATATGAGATAGCCTAATGGCAGAATTATGGCGCACATGAGGGCTAATGTGAGGATGTCTGGCAGAATCGTTGGTAAGGATCGACCGATCATCATAAGCCTGATGCATGTGAAAAAATAGTATTGCGGTACAAAATAGGCGACTGCGCTAAGCGGGTAAGGCATCACCTGAGGCGGGAAAAGAACGTTGCCGAAAACACTTGTTAGTATGCCCATCGTCCACGTCACAGGGTCCCCTTGTTTTACGACGATCAGTATGCCGGCGCCTATCATGCTGAAGCCTACGAGCGTGCTTATGCCTAAGCCTAATACGAGCACTGTGCCGACGATGTTGATACTGAGCGCGACCCCAAAGGCTAGGGATCCTACTGCCAAATATATGACGACAACAACAGTGCTCCATATGAAGCCCCAAGCGGAACTGCCGATGATGAAAGTGCCCAGGCCGGTAGGAGAAACCAACACTTCCTCCAGCTGCCACGGGGTAGCGGTGGCCTGAACGAGCGTAAGGGCCTGGCCTATGTACGTGCTGAAGGCGATGCCTATAACTAAGTAGTCTTTGAAGGAAATGCCGTACATTTTAAGGACGCTCTGCATGCTTGCGTTGCTGCCCAAGTATGCGTACGACAAAGCTCCGAAGAGGGCGCCTAATACCATGAGAGCCATGTTTGTTTTATACGTAGAGAAGGAAGTCATGTCTCTCTTTATGAAGTAGTAGATTTTTTCTAATTCTTGTAACTTCATTTTCCTAAGCCTGTTCCAGTTAACTCTATGAAGGCGTCCTCCAATGTTTGTTCTTCCACCCTTAAATCGATCAGCTGGATCTTCTCTTTGAAGAAAAAGTCGAGGACCATTGGCAGTGAGCTTATGTTCTCAAGGTGGAGGCGCAAAAGACGTTGGCCGAGCACGGAGTCTTCCACCTCATTTACCATGTCGACAACGCCGTCCATAGTTTTTATGGCTTCTATTTGGGCATCCGTGATGGACTTTAATCTTATTTCAACAACTTCGCCCTTCTTTGTTACGCGTTTAATGGCGTCAGGAGTATCACAAGCGATGAGTTTTCCCCTGTTCAGTATGCCTATTCTGTCGCAGATTTGAGACGCCTCTTCAACATAATGCGTCGTGTACAAAACCGTTTTGCCAGCTTTTCTGCTAAGGTCGTTTCTTATGAATTCCCTCACAGTCCTAGAAGATAGAACGTCCAGGCCTACGGTCGGCTCGTCAAGAAGCAAAATGGGCGTATCCGGAAGTAGCACCCTGGCTAACGCCAACTTTCTCTTCATGCCACCCGAATACCTCTGGTAGCGTTCAAAGGCCTTATCCTTCAAACCCACCAAGTCTAAAACTTCCATAATTCTCTCGTGCCTCCTGTTCTTCGGAACGTTGTAGATGGCTGAGAAGAACTCAAGGTTCTTGTAACCGTTAAGCCTCCAGAACGCACCCCTCTCACCTACGCTGAAAAGGGCGCCTATCGACCTCTTCACATCCATTTGTTCATGCACAACATCGAAACCGTTCACCAAGGCGTTCCCCTCATCCGGAGGCAGCAAAGTGCACAAAACCTTCACCAATGTTGTTTTTCCAGCCCCATTGGGCCCGAGCAAACCAAACAATTCGCCTCTTCTGATTTCCAAGTTGAGATGGTCGATCGCTGTTACCATGTCAGGTTCTTTCCGATTGAAAACAGATCTACGACCCTCCGAAGCCGCCTCCCGCGACCTGAATAACTTTGTCAGACCATGTGTTTCTATGGCTACGCCCGAATTCATCAAGCCTCAAGTCTCTGACCGCAATCCCGGTTTCCATCAGAAATCACGAGTCACCACCCTTAAAGCTTGCCCCAAACAAGCCGACAATGCATACCTGCCCCCCAAAGCGCGCGCTTCTTCAGCGAGACCATAATGAGCTATCGTACCCACAGTTCTTCGAAAGAGCCTCTAGAATCCAAGAATATGCCACATGACAAGGAAATGACGCGCGCCAATGCTTAGCTGAAACTTGGAAAAGTTTAGTTACTTCGCTATCGGTCAACCGAAGTAGAAAAAGGTAAAGAAAGGAAAATTGTTGAGACAAAGCAGGATTAATGAGACAAACCACGAGTTATATGAGCATTGGCTCCAGCAGTAGCTTCCGCCCTTAGAGAAACAGTTTTCGCATTCGGGTCTATCAAAAAACTTGATTATTCCAACCCCCACATTATTCTAACCGTTGAACTCCCATTTTTACTTTATGGTATTTCGCACAATATTCAGAGGCAGCGTCGCGCAAGAGCCAACACAACACGAGCGCTCCCTAGGTGAACATTTCTGAGCCTGCCTCAAGCTCGCAGATTATTAGGGATCTGTTGGTAAGATTTTTAAGACTGGGGCAGAATGAATTGCCCTCATTAAAAGCGAAAATCAGGAGCAACTAGACGTGTCCGCAACGGAAACTGAAACTACGATGCCTTCTACCATTGTGAAGGTTAAAAACCTCTCGAAGATTTTTGGCAAGTTGAAGGCCGTCGACAACGTAAGCTTCGAAATCAAAGAAGGAGAGATCTTTGGTTTCGTAGGCCCCAACGGGGCCGGCAAGACCACAACGATCAACATGCTCACGACCCTGCTCAAACCTACATCGGGAGACGCGGTGGTCTGCGGCTACGACATATTCCAGCAGCCGAACGAGGTGCGAAGAAACGTTGGCGTCGTGCCTCAAGAGTATACGGCTGACGAAGACATGACTGGAATCAACAACGTGCTTCTCTGCGCCGATCTTTACGGTATACCGAGAAGTGATTCCAAGCCACACGCACAAGAGCTGCTTAAGCTAGTAGAGCTTCAAGACGCTGCAAAAAGGAAGGTAAGCACCTACTCCGGAGGAATGCGCAGAAGACTGGAGCTCGCCTGCGGCCTGATCAATTATCCAAGACTGCTATTCCTGGACGAACCGACCCTCGGGCTCGACGTTCAAACACGTACCGTTGTCTGGAAGTACATCAAAATGCTAAAAACCGAATACCACATGACTCTATTTATGACAACCCACTACCTTGAAGAAGCTGACACACTCTGCGAAAGAATCGCCATAATCGATCATGGCCACATCATAAGAATCGGCTCACCCGAAGAGCTGAAGGAAAGCATCGGCGGAGACGTCATCGTGGTCACCCTCAAAGAAACAGAACCGGACATCTCATCCGACATTGCTGGCATCAAACTGGTAAACGACGTTCAGAAGAACGACAGCAATTATCGCATCAAAGTGCAGCTCGGAGAGGAGGCTTCTCCCCAGATTACGGATCTGATTAGATCTAAAGGGCTTCACGTAACGAAAATCTCGTTGACAAAGCCAACCCTGGACGAAGCTTACCTGGAATTCACTGGCCGCGAGCTGAGAGAAGAAGAAGCTGACAGGATGCAGCTGTTTAGACAACGAGTGACAGTGAGAAGAGCAAGAGCATAGCGGTGACAGAGTATGGAAAAAACCAAACAGACAAAAAGTGAAGAGGCAGTGCGAGAAGAACGGCCGATAGTTGTTTCTACAGAAACGCAGAGGAATGGCAGAGCCACTCCTAAACTGAGCAGGAGCCCCATGCATGGATTATGGGCTTTGACAAACAGAGATTTGAGAAAGTGGTACACAAACCCAATCCAGCTATTCACATCGTTAATCCAGCCTGTTGTCTGGCTCGCACTGTTCGGCAAAGCCTTAAACTTTGGAACATTCATTTCGGGATCAGGAGCCACTGTGGCCGAGCAAAACGCAATTATGTTGAACTATTTCGGTACAACGAGCTACTTTTCATTCTTAGCCTGTGGGATGCTTGCCTTCGTCGTCCTGTTCACTTCCGCGTTCAGCGGAATGTCGGTCGTGTTTGACCGCAGGTTCGGTTTCCTGAACAAGGCTCTCAGCACGCCTGTCGCGCGCGGAGCGATCGTGATGGGAAAGGTCTTCCAAAGCGTGGGCAGGTCGTTGATCCAAGCGGCCATAGTTCTAGCGATCGCGATAATACTCGGAATGGAAATAGGTCATTTCACAGTCCTCGGAGTTGCTGGCGCATTCGTCATCATCTTCCTCATGGCCACCGGGCTGTCAGCATTGTTTACCATGCTCGCGTTGAGATCAAGTGACTGGCAGACGCAGGTGGCCCTCATCAACCTGATAAACCTGCCACTACTGTTCGCAAGCAACGCACTTTTCCCTATTAGCATAATGCCCAATTGGCTTCAAGACGTCGTAAAAGTAAACCCAGTCAGCTACGCAAATGATGCTGTGAGACAATTGCTGTTAGGCGCGACCGTGCACCTGGCCCCTCTTTGGGTCGATTTTGCGGTCTTGATTGGATTCGCCCTTGTGCTATCTACAATCGGAATCGTCCTCTCTTGGAGACTCCTCTCCAAATAGCCCCGACGTAGGAGCACTCTCAAAAAGGAGCTATAACAGCAGACCCAATCGCAGAAGTATCGGCGGCCGAAACAGGAACCGACCTTGAACGCGGATTACACTAAGGCGCGCTTCAGACATATCTTTGCGTCGCTGAGCGGTGAAAACAATTTTGTGATGTTTACGCAACATGGACCTGTTGGATCTAAAAGGCATAATTAGCGCTCAAACATTTTTCGATACTGTACGTTGCCTGCATAAAGGTCTTCTAAGCACAGTTCATTGAGCGCGCGCTCAGTCCGGTGCTATTGCGGTTTTCGCTCTTTGTTTGTTTCTCCGTTTATCCCCATTAGGGCACCGCCAAATCCGGCTCCCCACATCAGAAGTGGATAAACGATCATGCGTTCCATTCCGCCTGGCCCCAGTCCTAAGTAGCTGTTGCTCCCGTAGAGAATCAACGCTCCGAGGGACATCAGCCCCAGTATCACGGCTATAACAGAGAAAGGCTTTCTCAGCAACTTGAACGAGAATACGGCTGAAAGTCCACCGAACAGAAAAGCGATCAGCGACACGACATCGTGAATCGTACCACTGTTTTCTGTGAAAACGCCGACGCCCATGGCTCCGACGGCCGTCATGATCAGCAGCCCGGTTAAAGCTTTGAAGTTGAAGGCACGTTGAAAAAAATATGCTCCGATGACCACCAATAGCCCCATGAGGAAGACCGATGAATTGAAGATCATCGAAGAAGGCCCGACTCCCAGATCGCTTATGTAATTCTCAGACACGCTATAGCCAGGATACAAGGTCTCCGAAACTATTAGACCAAGAACAAACTGAGAAGCTGCAATGAAAAAGAGCGCCCCAGCCACTTTTCCACCGGAATATGCCATACCGCGTGGTGTTGCCTCTGAAACAGATAAGATTTGCGTCCCAAATGAATATTATCATGCTAATAAAGCGCTCGCAAATAGAACTCTATTCTATAAAGCTTAAAAGTTGAACTCACACTAAACAGATTCAGAGGGAAATAGAGGAGAAGGAAACATGAGGAAAGTACAATACGTTAGCTTGGCCTTGCTTGCTTCTCTACTGCTTTTCGTGCTTGCAATTCCATTTGGCAATGCAGTGATGCCAGATCAAGGAAACGAAGAGTTGGCGACCGCGTTCCAAGTAGAATCCTATTATAACGCAAATCCGAACCTTCAGGGAGCATTTTGTTACTATGCAAACCCGGTAGCCGCCATGTGTACTAGCTACGTCCCCGACACTTACATCCCCACCTCTGCAGGGTTACTTCTGACCAACACCGTGGCTGAACTTCGGAGAGCTTACGATTTGAACCCGCTGTACGCTGCTGGGTATGATGGATCAGGCCAGACGGTTGTTATCGTCGACGCTTTCGGAAGCCCCACAGTCTACGCTGACTTACTATCGTTCATCCAATGGCAGAACGCGAACGGTGCAAACCTGCCTTGGACAACGATGGCGGAGGTACAACAACACCTGCACATATACTATCCCGAAGGATATGTGGTCTTCAATGCCAATAACCCAGATGAGGTTGGTTGGAGCCAAGAGGTGACGCTTGACGTTGACATGGTCCACGCTATGGCGCCACGTGCAAACATCGATCTAGTCATTTCTAAGAACGACGAGGACGCTGTGCTGACTGGTGCAGTCGCCTACGCAGTTCTCAACCATCTCGGATCCGTGATTTCACAGAGCTGGGGCGACCCAGAATGGGACATAGCCGCCTCCGGCCCGACTGCAATCGCTGAAATGATGTGGGCAGACAAGGTTTATGAACTGGCAGCGATGGAGGGCATAACCGTGTTCGCATCAGCAGGAGACGACGGTGCATCATCCTTGAGCCAGTATTATATTCCTCCTGGGTACAACAGCCCGTCATATCCTGCCTCAGACCCATTCGTAACCGCGGTCGGAGGGACAAACCTCTTCATGAATTGCAACGCCAGTTACGTTGAGGGAGCAGGAATGTACAGCACGATCGATAGCAACACGTATGTTGGCCTCACGTATAACCGTGAAATTGCCGGAAACGATTATGAAGGAATGGCTGCTGATGGATACCCAAGTCCCTTTGATATCGTTACCACAGGTGGCGCTATGAGTCAGTTCTTCCGGCTGCCGTACTGGCAACAGGGGATAACTATAACCTATGCGAACGGGACCTCGTTCACTCCAACTATGCGATGCGACTCGGACGTTTCATGGGACAGCGGACTCTACGGCGGCTTAGGCCTCGTACCATATACTGCTAATGCAACTTTAGCAGGTTACTACCTCTTCGGAGGCACAAGTATGGGCTCGCCGTTCTGGGCTGCTTTGACCGCCATCATAGACCAACACTTAGGCCACAGCATAGGATACCTCAACCCGCTTCTATACGCGAACAGAGCAACCTTCTACAGCACTAGTGCCTTCCATGACATAACAGTGGGCGACAACACATACCTCACCGGCTCCGCACTGATAGGGTACGAAGCAACAAAAGGCTGGGACGCACCAACAGGCATAGGAAGCCCTGACGCTACGAAATTGGTCACAGAGTTGAGGCCCTTCTGGTTCTTCGGCTAAGACACTAGTACAGCCAAATATCTTCCCCTTTTTTCTTTGCAAGACTAACAAGGCAGCCGACTAGGTTTAAGGCTCGTTGCCGACTCTCCAACAATCTCAAAAGATAACAGTCTATTCCAGCTCTTTCACCAACACTAGCGCGCATGGCATAACAAGAACCTCACAGCAGCCGTCTTATTCTACTGCAGAAACCTTTCACTTATCGACCTAGTGACAAACGTTCAACCCGATCGTCTGCAATAATGTCCGCGCAGGTATGGCGACCACAGAATCAGACATCAACCTTCTGGAATAGACACTGACGAAATATGCAAAGACGTTTGACATGAAAATCTATCCTAAAGCTTTTCACGGGTTCTTCAATAATGCCCGAGAGAGTTATAGACCCGTGCGCACTTTGATCCTTCATGGCGTTTTTCATCACAGTAGCATCGATAGTCTGCCGCTTCGGTTCTTTGATGCCAAATAATGGAAGAAGTTAAACGACGCGTGCGGACTGTGAGGGTGGCGACTTGAAACATGATCGTTTCTCCCATCTCCCCCTTTATGAGGTGAGTATGGCGTCGCCAACGAGATGAAGAGTCCGCACGCGCCACTTAAACCATGGACGGCACTGAAAATACGCTTTCTGGAACAAGCGTATAGAGGAATCTTCTACAATATTGCTTCAAGACGGATTTAGCGAAACATCAAGCATTTGACCCACTTCATGTGAAATTAAAAACGGGCCCGGAGGGATTTGAACCCCCGTTCTCCGGCTCCGAAGGCCGACGCCTTAATCCAGACTGGGCTACGGGCCCAGACAACAATACGTCTAGAAGCAATTAAAAGTGTTACGTGGACGTGCAGAGTAGACCTTATGAAATAGGATTACTAGAACAAGTTCGCAAGAGGATGATCCTTGAGAAAGATAGAACTAGCAAGCTGGAAAAGCGTTCCGCAGAAAAAGGACAGTCTTAGAAGAAGCCTCAAAATCATGTACGGCGTCAAGCTCGAAACCGATTCTTCAATATTCAACTCGACCAACTATATCCACCGAGGATTTCCTTGAAAACGACAAAATAGCTTTAGTGTTTTTGAAAATCGTGAACGAAGCTTTTACCACGTGCCAATAATAGCGGTTTAGCACGGGAAAGACTACTTCATTCTGGGCGGCCACCACCTTTCCTTCATTTCAAAAAGCCCCAGAAGAAAACACCTTAGCTAAAGTTCTAAAGTTCCCCGAGGGCACAGGCTATCGAGACTTGTACAGATGCTTATTAATAAGGGCGTCTTCGCATCTGTGGCTACCCGAAAACCCTTAAAAATAATCTGCAGTCTATACTAGATGGCTCAACATGAGGGCCGGTAGCTCAGCACGGCTGGAGCGTTCGGCTGATAACCGAAAGGTCGCCGGTTCGAATCCGGCTCGGCCCACTCCCATTTTGCGCTTGCCCCCTCCTTTTGGTTGCGAGATTAGGGACTTGGACCTTTTGGGTGACGGGCAGTTCTGAACCGTTTAGCCCAAGACAAAGAGAATGGGAGTTACAGAATATTTGAAAGTGAGCTCAAACCTATTTCACACTAAAACCTTATTAGCGCATTAAAAACATATGTTTGGACGTGATATTATGCCCGAAGACGATGAAATGCTGGAAGAATTGAAGAAAATACGCGCACTACTTGAACCAAAACCTGCGCCGCCTGCACCAAAGGGATTGTGGAAGGAGTTCCTTGACTTCCTGTCAAAGTACAAAATAATTGGACTTGCTGCGGCTTTCATCCTTGCTATCTATCTCGGAGCGTTGGTGTTAGCGCTTGTCAAGGACTTCGTAATGCCAATCATTGGGTTGGCACTTAACCCGCTAGGGATGGGAAACTTGGCCGATGCGAAAACTACGTTCGCTTCACAGAATTTTGTCTATGGAGACTTTCTAGTAGCATTGATAACCTTCATCATCGTGGCCTTCGTAATCTTCATACTCGTTAAGGTTACGAAGAGATGGGGTTTGGAGTAGCAGAAGAAAAGAAAGAAACAAGAAACAACGTAAGGTTCTGCAGAACCTCCCTTCAAGAACCCCTCTATTTTCCACGTGAACATAAGAGAAAAGCTGAAATCCTAACAGATTACATAACCCGTACTCGGTGGACCAGATGCCACAGTACATTTTGCTCTCAAACTTGACGGACGAAGGATGGAAAACCGTCAAAGAAAAACCTGCAAGAATCAAAGAAGTCAACAAGGAACTTGAAGCCTTCGGCGTTCGAGTCATCAGTCAGTACGCTGTTCTCGGACCCTACGACTTCGCAACCATCGTCGAAGCTCCAGACAACAAGACTATCAGCAAAGTTTCCATCGAACTCGGGTCGAGAGGAACAATCAAAATCATGAGCATGGCCGCCGTGCCAATAGAAGAATTCATATCTTCAATGAAAAGACGATGAAAGCATCGATCTCCCCCTTTTTCCTTTTTAGTTTGACTCCCAATTCTCGTCTCTCTCTGACGGCCGCAAAATTATTGAAAGGTTGATTCTTCATTTCAAAAAGGAGCCTGTGATTGCATCGTAAATTATTAAGCAACGACAGAAACGTCTAGGACAGCCAACGAACAGTGTAAACGAATCCTTTGTATCTGGAAAAACAGAGGATTTCGAAATGAAAGTCAGACTCGAGGGCAATAAACAGATGAGACTTTTTAGACAAGTAGGCGAAAGGCTCGTTTCTGAGATAACTGTTAGCAAGAACGTTGCAGGAACCATTTTCCTCGACGGCCTAGCCAGAGGTCTGCCGTAACAATTTGGCCAACTTAAAGATCAAGGTATTGAGCATGCCGAATGAACTCTTGCAAAAATCAGCATCGTTTGATGCAAATTAAACTCGGAGACAAAGGCTCTAAGGGTTAAATTTAAGAGCAGATGAAACTTTCATATACACAATCTGAAGCAGTTTGCTATCAGTGTCGTCTCGAGGAATCTGACAGTTGCCCGATAAAGACTTCCAGAAACTCTTTCTTCAAGCAGTAGATGATGCCTTGTCATCGCTTGGCGATTCGGCTAGACAATCAATTTATTTCCACCTTGAAACGAGATTCAGCATGCCGCGAGAAGATATTCCAAACCGCCTTGGGGATTTCGAGAATGGACTTGAGAAAATCTTCGGAGCAGGAACGAAGTTCCTGGAAATCTTGATAATGAAAAAACTCTACGAACTGATGGAACCCAAGAGAAAAACCGTGAAATGGAATGAAGACCAGGAGTTTAAATTCATCGAGTACGTTAAGGCAACGGAACAGAGTTTTTACAAAAAGAAAAGGAAACCCTAGAATCTCCTCTTAAACTGAGCCTGCAACCATTGCATGGTAACAGCGTCAATTCATATTCTCAGTTCACAAACGATTTATCAAGGCTTCATCGTGTCTTATTCTGAACTTACATTAAGTGAGCGAGGGTGACGTTTGCCTCAGAAAAAATTTAACAAAGTTCTGTTAGATGCCATTGAGGGAGGGTTGTCGTCGCTAGGAGATTCGCCGAGAGAAGCGATCTTCTACCATCTCGAAACATCTTTCCAGCTGAAGAAAGAGAACATTCCGCTAAACTTGACCGAATTCCAGCAGGCTTTGGATAGAATATTCGGACCAGGAGCTCCATACCTTGAAAAGATCATCATAAGATCCCTATACGAAAAGCTGGGATTAGGTTTTGAAGAGCCGAGACACGTGGACTTCGTAGCTTACGTCAACGATGCGAAACGGCGAGTCACGCGTGAGGAGGAGGTGAAACAGTATGGATAAAACCATCAGAATCCTCATCGTCGATGACGACGAAAACATCAGAAAAGTACTATTAGCTATACTTGAAGATAAAGGATACACCGTTGAATCTGCCGGAACGGCCGGGGAAGCAGTAGAGAAAAGCAAGAGAAAATTCTACAACCTGGCTTTAATCGACATTAGACTCCCAGACATGGAAGGAATAGAGCTTCTCACAAAAATCAGAGACACGACGCCAAAGATGCGAAAAATAATAATCACAGGCTACCCGACGCTGCAAAACGCTGTAGACGCTGTAAACAAGGGTGCAGACGCTTACATCGTAAAGCCGTTCGACGTTGAAAACGTCCTGAACGCGATTGATCAACAACTGAGGAAACAGCAAGAAGAGAAGAAATACAGCCAGGACAAAGTCGCAGAATTCATAGAGGCAAGAGTCAAAGAAATGGGCATGGAAACTGAAGTAGCAGAAAAACAAAGACGATAAGAGTCGACTCTAAACACGTTCAATCTTTTCTTAACTTCGTATCGTGAAGTCCGACGCAGATCATGAAAAGCTGGGTCAGCTCTTTCTCACGAAATTCTTACGTAGGAACTTGACATGGTGACCAACTTCAAACCCCATGTTCCGCAACAAAGTGACAGACGGAACGTTGAGTTCCGACGTGTGCAAGACCGCTGCGTCCATTCCCTTTTCAAAGAGGAAGTTCATTGCCCGCACCGTTAGAGCAGATGCGAGTTTTTTCGAACGAAATTCGGGAACCGTTGCCGCAGGACCGAGATAGCCTCGCCTTCCACCGAAAAACTCATTGTATTTCACCGCAGGCCACGCAACGACAACGGACAGTATCCTCTCCTGAAGCGTTGCCAAGTGAACCCATTTTTCGTCGAAGGGTGGAGACTCAACCTTGCCCTTCTCAATAAAGCCTTGTTTTAATCTTTCCCATCCAAACACGGAATTCACGGTTTCGACAACCTTTTTTTCCTCCTCGAGTCTTGAGCTGCGGATGGTTACGCCATCAGGAACGGCCGGAAGCGGTCGAACATGCTCGAGCTTTGCTTTCATCTGGTACAGACCGCCCTCAGACCTGTATCCCTTCTCTGTCCAATCACTCGTGCTTGGACTCCCAGCGTCGACTGAGGTGAAAACAGTTTCTCCGTGGACCCACTTCTCAACCTGCGATACCAGCATGTTTTCCACGAGTTTTCGGTCTGGCCTCTTTTGAACAACAAGCCATCTGATTTCCTCGCCCCAGAAGCCATCGCTGTATGTGACGGAACCCACAGCCTCACCGTTCTCCTCGGCAATGAAAGTTCGCAACTTCCCTTCCTGAATTCTAACGCGCACATCGTCTTCCGTGAGAGGAATGTATTCATATGATCCTTCGTTCGTCTGATTCAAAAGTTTGACAAGCGCTGATAGATCCTTCTCTGCAAAGTCTCGAAGCTGAACAGTCATGGTGTGTCTTGATCACAGGCGTTTAAAAACGTAATAAACGTTTAGATACCTTTCAATCTTCCAACAATCCAAAGATACTCAGTTCCAAAAACTTTGAAGCTTAAGCTCGCGCGAGGCAACGCAATCGTGTGCTGCAATGTAAGATAAGCCTGCCCATAGCTCTTCGAAAAGAACCACTTTGGCAAGATTTAAATTCTCGTCCCTGTCTCTGTGCCCTGAGTGATGTCTATGGTGTTTTGCTCGAAGTGCGGCGAAAAGGTGCCTGAAGATGCGTATTTCTGCCCAAAATGTGGGTTCAGAACCAGAAAAGGCGTTGAAGCCGGCGTTGCTGCCCCAGTGGAAGATGTGAGAGAAGCCTTCGCTAAGATGGAAAAAGAACTTGAAAAGGCATTCGCGACCGCTGCAAAGGAGACGCAGAAGGCGTTCAAAACTGTAACAGACAACGTCAAAGAAAAAAGTTTTGCAAGACAAACTGTTTGCACAGGTTGCGGAAAAAAGAACCCGAGTGGCGTCAGTTACTGTTACCGATGCGGCAAAAAGCTCGATTGATGCGCGCCTCCCTCATGATCATGCCACTGTCAACCGGCGTAGCGTTTGCACTTTTTGGAATTGGCCGCTCAGACTCTGAACCTAAAGCCTGTCAAACAGGAATGGAGAGGAAAGTGCTGTCGTGACCATCCTCAGTGAGCGTCTCAAAATTGTTCCCGCCAGAAGGCTTGAACACTTAACGTTCAACTTGTGCACCTTCAATTTCTTCAGAAAAAGCGAAGACGGGAAGGCCATGCTTTTCTTTGGAAATTCAGGGAAGCTAGCCATGCTAATCGCTGTGCCATACATCCTAGGATGCGAGCTTGCCTTTTTCAGAGGGGGGAGATATTTCGTCAAGTTGAAGAAGCAAATAGTCAGCGTTTTCGTCCTCCGCGAAGAATCTGACGCTTTATACGTGGGCAGTTTGGGCGTAGCACCCGACTACAGAAAACGCGGCATAGCCACTTTCATTCTAAACAGCTGCACTCAGGTCGCAAGAAGGCTCGGCAAAAAATGGCTGGAACTTACCGTTTTAAAGATGAATATTCCTGCGAGGCAGCTCTATGTGAGATTTGGCTTCCTGGATAAAGAGGAAAGAAAATGGTCTTTTGTGATGAGAAAGAGAATCGATGGCAATCAGTCCAGTTAGAAAGTAGTTCGATGCGAAAATCTTAAACAGCTTCACTGTTGACCAGAAATGAAGCCCTTTTACCTAAATACTCATCCTTTGCCAACCTGGTTTTTTGGTGATTATGTTCACATCAAACATGACCTACCTGCATGTTCCCCAGATAAATTCAACATTACTGTAGAAAGAACTTAAATAAGTAAACGCTAGATACAGCGTTCGCCTAAGTTGTGGAACACTAACAACTTCCTGAGCGCATACATGGTGATCCTTTGAAGTGCCCTTACTGCGGGTCTGAAAACCTGAAAACCCTCGAAACGAGAGATTCGCCTGACAACGCCGTCAGAAGACGCAAAGAGTGCGGAGACTGCGAGAGACGGTTCACGACGTACGAATACGTTGAAACCGTGGAGTTGATAGTGAAGAAAAGGGACGGCAGGCCGGAGCGTTTTGACCTCAACAAGATCATCCGAGGTCTGCAGAAAGCCTGCGAGAAAAGACCCGTGACGATGGAGCAGATCCACGAACTGGCAGAGCACGTCAGACAAGACCTGATGGCGCCTGGAAAAGAGGAAGTCAGTTCTCAAGAGATCGGGGATTTAGTAATGAAATATCTGAAGAAACTTGACCGAGTAGCTTACATCAGGTTCGCTTCGGTCTACAGGAAGTTCGAGGAACCTGAAGATTTCCAGAGATTGCTCAAAGAGGTAAAAGCATGAAGTCTGTTAGAAAACGTGATGGAAAGTTAGAATCGTTCGACCAAGAACGCATAACGAGCGCGATTTGGAAGGCGGCCAAAGCTGTCGGGGGAAAAGACCGCGAGCTGGCAAAAAGACTTAGCGATCAGGTAATGGCCCAGCTGAGCCTCCATTTTGGCGAAGACGGCGTTCCTACGGTTGAAGAGATCCAAGACCTGGTTGAAAAAGCACTCATAGAGAACGGCCATGCGAGAACGGCGAAGGCCTATATCCTGTACCGGAAGCAGCATCAAGACCAAAGAGAGCTCGCTGCACTGTTGAGCGACGCGGACCTCGTGGACCAGTACTTGGACATAGAGGATTGGCGTGTCCGAGAAAACTCTAACATGAGCTATTCACTGCAGGGCTTGAACAATTATCTCTCATCGACTGTCATTGCGAAGTACTGGATCAGCAGAATCTACCCCTCGAACATTGCAGACGCTCACTTTTCGGGCGACATGCACATCCATGACCTCGGAGTGCTAGGCGCGTACTGCGTTGGCTGGGACCTAAGAGAACTGCTAACATCGGGGTTCGGAGGAGTTTCAGGAAAGATCGAGAGTAAACCAGCCAAGCATTTTAGGACAGCACTAGGGCAGATTGTCAACTTCTTCTACACGCTACAAGGAGAAGCCGCAGGAGCCCAGGCGTTCAGCACGTTCGACACATATCTCGCGCCGTTCATCCGTTACGACGGCCTGAGTCAGAAAGAAGTTGAACAAGGACTGCAGGAATTCTTCTTCAACATGAACGTGCCCACACGTGTGGGCTTCCAGACACCCTTCACGAACGTTACCTTGGACCTGACCGTTCCAGATTACATAAAGAATGAGTCTGTAATAATCGGCGGAGAACAGACTGACGCCACCTATGGAGATATGCAGACAGAAATGGACATGTTCAACGCTGCTTTTGCAGACATGATGAGCAAGGGCGACTCTAAGGCAAGAGTGTTCACTTTTCCGATACCGACGTACTGTGTCACAAAGGATTTCGACTGGGAATCTTCCATAGCTCAGAAAATCTTCGAAGTCACGGCTAAGTATGGAGTGCCTTACTTCTCCAATTTTATCAACACCGACATGAAGCCTGAAGACGTCCGAAGTATGTGTTGCCGACTCAGAATCGACAATCGCGA
>DASPPK010000007.1:0-8570 GCA_035625495.1 Candidatus Acidiferrales bacterium
GTTTTTTGCAGTTTTTCCATTATGGCGTCTCGAATAAAATTGCTGCGGTCTCCTTCTGGGACTCGCAAGAGCATTTCCTCGTAAACATTTTCAGGAATCTTTGCCGAGACAACTTTTAACTCATCCATCCAAGCGGCCTCATTTTTCAACTGTATGACTACTGTTTGGTTGATAGTAGCCTTATTGTTTTTCTCCTCAGAACAGTTTCAAAATCACGATACACGGTCAGAAGGACGATGATCCGTCGTGAAATAGCGTGCTGGCTTATCCAGAAATTTGCAAAAAAAGAATTTTTGAAAGCTTATATAAAATGCTTATACGTTTTGCTTATACGTTTTGCTTATACCAGTTTAGTTAGCCTTGTTGGAACGGTGAAGCTGTTCGCCTTGAGCTTCGCGGCTCTTGTTGCTTTCGAAAAGCCATTGTTTTCGTTATTGTGGTTGCCTTGGCTCTGCCTCTTTTTCAGCGCGGTCAGGAAAGTCTGTTATTGATCAATCTTTCAGCGGCGCTTAGAAAGCTGAGGAAGTTGAGTACGCGATGCTGGGCTAGGTGTTGAAGAGGCTGAAGAAACGGTTTAGCAGCCTAGTTCAGCGTGGCTTTAAGTACCCCTAACTTTGGCCAATTCTTCGCATCTTTTTTTTGCGATTTCGTAGAGTTTCTTTCGAAGGTCTTCCGCGTTCATCTTCTGCTCTCTGACGAGCAGTGTTTTTCTGGCCAGTTCAATGTCGCCTAGGTCAGTGAACCAAGCCTCGAAATCTCCTCGGTTTATGTGGAACTCTATGGAGCCGATGTCGATTTTCTGTATTTTTTCGCAGAAGTCTCCGAGGCTCGCCGCGAAAATGTTCAAGGGTTTTCCAACGTCTGCGTAGAAGTGGAATGATTTTTCCGCGGGCAAGTATCTCAAGATTTCAGTTGCTTTTTCCTTGTCAACCTCTGGAATGCCAAGAGTCTTTTTTCCCTTTTCTGTTATGACATAGACCCCTTTTTCAGGCGAGGTTACGCATTGCATCGTGTTGAGTCCTATGATGTGCATCATGACGGCAGGGAATTTCACGCCCGTGTCTTTGGCTATTTCCGTTACTTTTGCGGGTTTGTCAAGCATCCACATGGTTTCAAGAATCAAACGTTTAACAGGCGATATGCTCATGCTGTTGCACTTTAGCTAATTGTGTAGCACCTACCTAATAGGTTTTTCACAATTTTCTTTTTTGGGAATCTGTTTTGAATTGCGATTTGATGTTCTGTTTCTGGGCTGAAAAGGTGTTTATTCTAACGTAGATGGCTGTCAATCCGGTCTGAAGTGTATGCTGAGTGAGCAAGGTAAATAAACTATTGTTCAATAACCATTAAGGAATTGTTGGTAGAGTGGACTGGTGAAAAGTGATGAAGCTGTCTGTCCTCGTTTACGAGTATCCTCCGAAGATCGTTGGCGGCTTGGGCACTTACGCGGCTGAGATCACTAGGAAGTTTGTTTTGACAGACAACGATGTTACGGTTTTCACGATGAATGATGATGCTGGCAGTTTGCCGACGCGGGAGATTTGGCGCGGTATCGAAATTCATCGGCCACTGCACATTGACATTTCTGATTCGTTGCCTGATGTGGTCGCAGAGGACATAAAGAAGTGGGGCATGGGCAAGGGAATACAGTGGTTCTCGAAAATTCTTGTATACAATTATCTGAGTGCTGCAAAACTCGTTAATGAGCTGGTGAGGAAAGAAGGCATCAAGTTTGACCTTACCGTTGCTCATGACTGGCTTTCAGCTATAGGCGGGATGACTGTTAAGAAAGAGACAGGATTGCCTTTTGCGTTTCACGTTCACTCAACAGAGAAAGGAAGAACGCTTGGAAACGGGTCTATCACGGTGAGCAACATCGAGCTTCACGCGGCAAGAGCAGCTGACTTGATAGTGACAGTTTCTTATGCGATGAAGGATGAGTTGGTAGGCCTCGGGTTTCCGAAGGAGAAAATTCAGGTTTCTTACAATGGGGTTGACCCGCAGAAATACGACCCGGCATCCGTGACCGCTGATCAGGTCAAAAAGGTTAGAGCGTTGTACGGCATCAAGGATGACGATTCCATGATTCTCTTCATAGGCAGACTCGTGGGCGTTAAGGGTGTTGATAAGCTTGTGATGGCGTTGCCGCACATCTTGCAGAAAAACCCGAAGGCGAAACTCGTAATCGTTGGTCTCGGCGACCTTCAGGAATACTTGGTGAACCTCGTTAAAGCTACGAAAATGAGTGATTTCGTAAAGTTTCGTTTTGAGTTCATTCCTGAAGAGGAGCGCATCCTTCATTATGCAGCCTGTGACGTTGCGGTTTTCCCAAGCTTCTATGAACCCTTCGGAATAGTTGTTCTTGAGGCGATGAGCATGGAGCGTCCGGTAATAGTGGGCGCCGCAGGAATCAGTGGGATGCGAGAGATCGTTGTCTGCTGCGGTGAGGAACAATGCGGTTACCACATTGACCCGAACAACCCGTCGGACATCGCTTGGGGAATAAACAGCGTCCTCGAAAGTGATGAGAAAAAGAAGTGGCTGGGCAAGAATGGTAGACGCCGGGTTCTGAACGAGTTCACGTGGGACAAAATAGCTGTGAAAACGTTGGAACTTTATGAGCAGATTCTCAAGCGCTAAGCTTAAGTTCCGCGTTGAACGCAGTTTTCGTCGGTGAAGCTTTGACCGTTGATTCTGTGAGTTCAAGAAAGAAGGTTGCTATAGAAGCTGCCAATCTTCTTTACTACGGAGTTGAGAAAGAGTACAAGCAGGCGAAGTTGAAGGCTGCAAAAACGTTTGGGCTTCACTTCATGCCGACAAACCTTGAAGTTGCTCTTGAAATTGACAGGATCGCAGAGGAGAATGAGGGGGCTGCCAGACAGGAACGATTGGTCAGGATGCGCAAAGAAGCTTTCAGGATCATGAACATTCTGAAAAGGTTCGACCCGGTGCTGGTCGGAAGCGTGTGGCGTGGCACAATTCACCATGATAGCGACTTGGACATAATAGTCCATCATGAAGAACCTGAGGAAGTTGTGAAGGCGCTTGAACAAACCGGTTTAAAGATACAACGGGCCGAATGGGTCAACGTTACGAAGCGGGGAAAGAAGAAAGGTTCCTTCCACATTCATACAGAGTCTCCGATCAAAGAGCAAGTTGAGGTTATTGTTCACAGTCCAGACGAAGCCTGTCTCAGCGAGAAATGCGAAATATACGGCGACGAAATAGTTGGTCTCCGTTTGCGAGAGCTTGAGAAAGTTCTTGAAGAAACCCCAACTCAAAGATTTGTTCCTCCTGAAAAGTAGAAGCCTATGTTCAATTGATGACAGGCCAAAAAGGACGTTTAAATATTTGCGTTTTCCATAGATGTTGTGAAGAAACACGGCTAGCTCTCGAGGTGTAACGTTGGAGCTCGAAAAGGAAGCTTTCAAGAAGATGTTTCCAAAATTGGCCCAAGAATTGGGGTCGGGCGAGAACAAGGTCTCAGTCAACTCTGTTCGAACAGACAATGAGGCTGGAGAAAGGCATGTTACGAGAGAAACGTTCGTTCACTACGTACCAGACGTCATAGACTTTATTCGAAGATGCGACACGCAGGAGCAGGCAGAGCAGATCATTGATTACGTGGAAAAGAGGGGCGAAATCGATGGAGTGTACGCTCAGAAGCTGAAGATGCAGCTCAAAGAGAAAGGTGTCAGAAGCTTCGGAGCAAAGAAAGAAGGAGACTACTACCTGAAACGCGGGGAACTCTGAGGACGAAAGCGCCTAAATTTCCACTTAAATTTCCACTCTTGATTCTCATTGTTCGCTTCGACGGGTAAGTATATACGCGACGCATGTGGTCTATCTCCAAAAGTAAATAAATGGGCTCATCAATAGATAGGAAGCCTAAAACTTTAGGAAAGTAGTGGAGGACAACGGCTTGAGAAAGGCAACATGGATGTTCACTATGCTGGTTGTGGCCATGATATTCTGTGTCTCAATGTCGTTTAACACAAGAAGCGTCGGGGCAGATGGGACTTACACCATACCAAACGTTGATCATACGGTAAGTGTCTTATCCAATGGCTATGTTCTGATGAATGATACGATAATGTTGTCGGGACAAGCGCCGTCAAGTTTTCTGCTTGGGTTCCCGTACACGTTTGGCTCTTACGTTCTCAGCTGTGTCGCCTCGGACGCTAGCAACTCGTCTAACACTTTTCCCGTTAGCTTGAGCGAGCCGTTGGAAGGTCGTGTCGGCTTCTACGGCATAGAGGTTGATTTTCCAAATGGCGCGCCACAAGCCTTCAGCGTTCAAGTCTTGTTTTCAACCGCTCTGGTTGAGCAAGACCCTAATAATTCCACATTGTATGCTGTGAATTTTCCGATGTTTCCGAGTCTCGAAACATCTGTTGATACTTTCAACGGTTCGATAATCTTGCCTACGGACGCAGTCTACGAGGAGGGAACGATCAGTAATTTGACTTCTGATTTGACTTATTCACAGACGAATTTAGCGGCGTTTGCGTACAACACGTCAGCCGTGGAGTTTAATATTCCTAATTATGAAATGCAGGTTTATGATGTGAACCGGCTTACGCGTCAGATAACTGTAAGTCCGGTTGGGGATATAACGGGCACAGACTCCTACTACGTAACGAATTGGCAGGTGAACAGTTCTTTAAGTTCTGTTGACGTGCTTTTGCCTCCAAACGCGACTCAGGTGAGCGCGCAGGATCAATTCGGCCGAACGATGAGCCCGCCAACGCAGGACTTCGCTAACATGAGCACTTACACAGTTACTTTTTCAATAGCTGTGGACCCTGCGAGTTCAACTTTGTTCACCGTAACCTACAGCTTGCCGAGTCAAATCTACCTTGAAAGTCAAGGAGCCAACAGTTTCGCTCTGAGTATGACCATGTTCCAGGACTTGGACTACTACGTCAATTCAACAACGGTGACCTTTATCTTGCCTCAAGGTGCAACGTTGCAGTCGTTTGCGAACTCTTTAGTTGGCGGTACATACGGCATTAGCAAGAGCGTCTTCCAGGAAGAGATAGTTATGAACGCGCAGGACATGTCCTCTTTAAACAGCTTCAGCGTTAGAATAGTCTATGGTTACAGCCCTTTATGGCTGGGCTATGGACCCACCATATGGGTTTTGGTCCTTTCAATGATCGGCTGCTTGGCCGTCGTTGTCTTGAGGAGGCCAAAAGCTCCGATGCCTGTCACAGCCTTGCCTACGGCGGGTATGAGGGTTCAACCGGAATACATCAGATCTTTCGTGGACTCGTACGAGGAGAGGATGAAGATAGCCTCTGAAATCGACTCTCTTGAGAGCAAAGCTAAGAAAGGCAGGATACCTAGGCAACGGTACAAGGTGCAACGAAGAACCTTAGAAACGCGTCTTACCGCAGTGTCTAGAAGCTTGAACGAAGCTAGGGAAAGGATGAGGGCGGCTGGGGGTCACTACGCAGGTTTGATGCGTGAGCTCGAAGTGGCAGAGACTGGGATGAATGAGGTCGAAACCAGTGTCACAACTATTGAAGCACGCCATAGCCGCGGAGAACTTTCCTTGGAAGCATACCGAAAACTTCTAGGGGACTACCAGCGCAGAAAAGAAAAGGCCGAAGCAGCCATGAACGCGGTCCTCCTGAGATTACGTGAAGAAATTGGCTAAACCCACCTAAACCCTTTTATTCTGCTGCTTCGCTCTCAAAGAAATTCTGGCATCAGAAGGAATGAAAAATGGTGAAAATAGTCGTTGACAATGCTAAATGCACAGGCTGCGGAACATGCGTTGATACATGCCCAGTGGCCGTTTACGAGGTCAAGGATGGAAAATCGAAGCCAGTTAAGCCCGACGAATGTCTGGTGTGCAGAGCATGCGAAGTCCAATGCCCAGAGACCGCGATCCAAGTGATCGAGTGACTGCAACCTTTACCTAATTGAACATATTTCTCAGTGTTTCCAACGCAGCTCCCAAGAGCTTCTTTGAATTTTTTTCACTTCCCTTTTGGCCTGTTTGCCCTGCTCTCTTAGTCTTTTCTTTGGAGGAAAAACTCTCTAGCCGACACCTGTTCACCCGTACTCTTTGAGGCTGGACAAGCCGCTAGCTTTCTTCGTGAAAGCCAACAGTCCCTTCCTGATAATCGAGTTGACGAGCCTCGGAGTTTCAGAAAGGTTTGTGTCTGAATCGTGTTTGAATACTGCACAAGGGAGGCAAAGGCACGCGTGATTCTATTCAGTTTGCATCATGTTTTTCAGAGCGGCTTGAAATTTTTCCTGCACGTATTGCTTCAGTGTCTGATGCTTCCGTCGTGCGGCTTTCTTAAGACTCTGGCTCACGCCTGTCGAGTATTGTACGGCTTTTTTCGGTCTCTCCACTATTAACAGTGGAAGTCCAAGGTTGGATGCTAGATTTCTCAATACAAGCTTTCTCAACGTGGCTTCTGTTGGCTGAATCTTCAGCTCGATGGGCAGGTTAACTGCGAACCTCGCTACGTCGTATGTTGCGAAGGGCAGCCGCATTTCAACACCGTGAAAATTGCAGATCTTCATGTCTCTTTCGAAGTTGTTCTCGTGCATCTCAGCAATGTCTTTGAAGATTGTTTCTTCCGCTTTTTCTCTTCCTTTCCGTATATAATCGTCTACGTAGCGTCTGTAGCCTGCGAAAAGCTCGTCTGCACCTTGACCTGCCAACATTACTCTGATGTTCATTTCTGCCGTTTTCTCTGCTGCCCAGTAGAAAGGGATGCCGATGCTGGCCTTGACTGGGTCGGGTTCCTCAATTAGAGACAAGACGGTTGGGAGAGCTTCAAGCACGTTATCCTCAGTAAGCGAGACGGAGTGAATCGGCAGTTTCAGCTCGTCCGCCATCTTTTTTGCATGTTCCGTTTCAGGCTGGTTTTTCATGCTTGCATGCACCAGTTCAACTGCAACTCCAGACTTATTCGCAAGGAACGCGAGGATGCTGCTGTCCAAGCCTCCTGAAAACGCGACTGCCACCTCTTTTAACCCTGCAACTCTTTCGCTTACCGCTCGTTCCAGTAGAGTTCGAAGTCTTCTTGAAGCAGTTTCCATCGTGACCTTCTTCGGCTCTGAGTGGGCAACGGTTTTTGCCGGAGTCAACTTGAAGCCACGTTTGTCTATTAGAGCCACATGGCCTGGAGGGAACGATTCCACGTGTTCTATTCCAATTTTCCATAATGCCTTGCGTTCAGAAGCCAAACCCGCAAAAACATTGTTTTCCCCGTAGAATAGGGGGCGTAAACCTAAGCTGTCCCTGCCGGCGATGAGCCTTTCCGGTTCAGCAACTGCAAAGGTAAAGTCGCCTTCAGTTTGCTTGATAAACGTCTTTGCGCTTTCCTCTCGATTCTTCGGTAACTTAAGTGCAAAGACTTCTGAATCACAGTTTAGTTCGTCCGTTGGGAAGATTCTTCCGTCAAAAATCATGGTTGCTTCTTGTAAGCGCAAGGGTTGAGGTTTGTCTCGTTCGAGAATTCTTGAAAATGCATATCCAATAGTGATCGAAGATTCTGTTTTTGAATTCTGAAACTGGTCCAAAGCTCTTTTTATCTCTATCGTAGCTGCTGAGCCTATTCCGTAAGCTTCTATGTTCATGCCCTTCATCGTTTTCAGCATTGCCAACGCTGCTTTTTCCGCATCTTCGCCTTTCTTTTGAAGAACAGCTGTTAAGGCGCCCATTTTAGAAGACCCGTTCGTTCATGTGCGTATGTAACGGTTCGGTAAAACATTAATCTTTAATCGATGTAGTTTATTTGCGAGGGGTTTGCAGCCTTGCCGATTCTTCCGATTGATACGGGTCGTTACGGAACAGTAGAAATGAGGAGAATTTTCGAAGAAGAGAGCCGTGTTCAAAAAATGCTCGACGTCGAAGCTGCTTTGGCATGGGCACACGCTGAGGTTGGTGATATTCCGCGAGAGGACGCTGAGAAGATCGAGGCAGCTGCTTCGTTGAAGCATGTGAAGCTTGCTCGGATCAAGGAGATTGAAGGTGAAATAAAACATGATGTTGCTTCGCTTGTCAGAGCGTTGGCAGAGGCCTCTGGTTCAAGCGGGGGGTATGTTCACCTTGGAGCGACGAGCTATGACATTGTGGACACGGCTAACGCTTTGCAGTTGAAGGACGCTTTGGATTTGATCGAGAAAAAACTGGACAACTTCGAAAAAACCTTGATGGATAAGGCTTCGCAGTACGAGCACACGTTGATGATTGGCAGAACACATGGTCAGCATGCTTTGCCCATAACGCTTGGCTTCAAGTTCGCGGTTTGGATGCGTGAAGTTTCAAGGCACACGCAGAGGCTCAGACAGTGCAGAGAGCGCGTTTTGGTTGGAAAAATAAGCGGCGCAGTCGGCACGCAGGCCGGTCTTGGAGAACATGCGATGAAGATTCAGGACCTCGTCATGCAGAAACTGGGGATATGCGCCGCCGATATTTCAACGCAGATTGTGCAACGAGATCGCCATGCTGAACTGGCATCAGTGCTGGCTTTGATTGCATCTTCGCTGGAAAATTTTGCCACTGAAATTCGAGAGTTGCAGAGACCCGAGATCAGTGAACT
>DASPPK010000008.1:0-3512 GCA_035625495.1 Candidatus Acidiferrales bacterium
GGGGGTAGGATTACGAGCACTCATGCAGAAGACTTAAAACTTCGCCTAATGACGATCGAACTTCTTAGGACCGCAAAGTACAAGAGAAACATCACCTACCGCGAACTGGCCTCAAAAACCGGTTTGCCCGTTACGGTGCTAAGCAGATACGCAAAGGGGCATGTCCTCCCTAACACCTCGAGGGCAAAGCAGCTGTGGAAGGTTCTCACGAAACTCGTTGGCCTTGAGACCGAGCTTCGTAGCAGAATAAAGTTTGATGAAGAAGGATACTTCGACAACACGGAAATTATAGGCGACTTCAACATCATCCAGCAGGCCGCAAACCATGCGCTCGCCAACTTTGCCGGAAAACGAGTGACAAGAGTTCTCTCGGCAGCCGTCGACGGCATCCCGCTGGCAACAATGGTTGCCAACGCCCTCGGCGTCAATCTGGTGATCGCGAAGCGAAGCAAGGAGGTCGGCGTCAAAGCCTTCCTTGAGGAAACATACGTTCTCATGAAGGGATCAGGCGTCACGAACACGCTTTACATCCCCAAAGAAGCCATCAGGAAGCGCGACAGCGTCCTCATCGTGGACGACATGATCAAGACGGGCGAAACGCAGGCCGCATTGGTTAACTTGGTTCGGAAAGCGAAAGCTGAGATGTCAGGAGTTTTCTTTCTAATAGCCGTCGGCGAAGAGTGGAAGAAGACCCTCAAGCTTTCAGGTGAATGCCCGATAGAAGTGATCACGTACGTCAAGCCGCCGTACGACCAGAGCACTCGGTACTAGCTAGAGAAAATCGGGACTTTTTCCCTTTCTAATGTAATCCTTGCCAAGTCTAAGCAGGGCAGTTTCAAAGTTGATGAAAGACTTTCCGGTGAACTCGTTTTTCGCCCAGAAAACCTTCAGCTGCCTCAAAGCGTCTTCTGCAGTTGCCTCTTTCTTCACGATTCCAAGCCGTTTAGCTACTTCGACGACTAGTGGCGTCGGGATGGGATCAGCTTTCTTCCAAATTCCACGCAGGTCTCTCAGGAAAATGCTCACAGTTATGTCGCCGATTCCCTTGCCCAAGGCTTTCAGCCTTCTCTCCAAATCGCGCGCATCAGATGCCTGAACGTGAATCAGGTTAAGGCTTCCCAGGTACTTTTCGGTCAGGTTTCGCATAACCTCCAGCAGTTTGTCCGCAGTCTTAAAGTCGTAGCGCGTGTAGCTTCCTTCGTCCAGGATTTTGACAAGTCCATCCCAACCTATGTTGAGTATCTTCTTAGGCAGCAAGGCGTCATATTTTTCGAAGCACTTGTAGGTCTTGATGACAGAGGATTCTGTTATCGGCGCGCCGAAAAGCAAAGATGCCAAGAACCACTTGAAAACCTCTTTATCGTTCTCCGTGGAGAGATCTATACCTAAAACTTCGGAGTATTTCTGTCCCAAGCTTTCAACAAGAGCTTTGACACTTTCATTTTTCATAAGGTTTTTCGCCTACTAACAAGTCTTATACGGTCAAATCATAAACGGTTTACGAGGATCAAACTGTGCGGACCATAGAATGGCGCAAAGGAACGGTTGTAACGATAGACCAGACGAAGCTTCCAGACGCGGAAACGCGTATCATCATCAAAAACTGCGGCGAAATGGCTGAAGCAATAAGGTCGATGAGAATAAGAGGTGCGCCACTCCTAGGCGCTGCAGCCGCTTTTGCGCTGGCCTTGACAGCTTTTGGTTCGAAAGCAAAGAATAAAGAGGAATTGATTGGCGAGTTAGAGGAAGCAGCAGACACCATCAGACGAACAAGGCCGACTGCTGTCAACCTTTTCTGGGCCCTGGACAGAATCCTGAGTAAGGCTAAAGAACTGCCTGGAAATCGTGATGCCCTAGCCAGCTTCGTGGTAGAGGAAGCAAAGAAGATAGCTGAAGAGGACGCGGCTGCAAACCGTGCAATTGGCAAGCACGGCGCGGAGCTTGTTCACGACGGAGACGTCATACTGACGCACTGCAACGCTGGAGCTTTGGCCACAGTCGAGTATGGCACTGCTCTCGGCGTTATTCGAGCAGCTTGGGAGCAAGGAAAACGCATAAAAGTGATCGTGGCTGAGACTCGACCGCTCTTGCAGGGCGCACGACTGTCAGCTTATGAGCTTAAGAAAGAGGGTATACCGGTCACCTTGATCACCGACAACATGGTCGGATACGTGATGTATAAGAAGATGGTCAACGAGGTCTTGGTCGGCGCAGACAGAATAGTCAGAGACGCGGTAATTAACAAGGTTGGAACGTTCACAGTTGCTGTGCTGGCCAGAGAGCATAAAGTTCCTTTCTACGTTGCTGCACCAACCTCAACGTTCGACCTTGTTCACAACTCAAGACAGGTTGTCATCGAGGAACGAAAGCCTGAGGAGGTCACCTACATAGGCTCAAAACGTATCACCGTTGAGGGAGTAGACGTGCTAAACCCAGCTTTCGACATAACTCCACTCAAGTATGTGACAGCAGTAATTAGTGAAAAAGGCATCTTACGGCCGAAACATTTCAGTGAGTGCAAAGCCAACCGCTAATAGGAAGATACGATAACTTCATGACAGTTGTGGAATTGGATGAACAAGAAAGAAAAGCTGACCGACAGCGGCTCAGAATTCAAGATTAAGGGCTTGCTCGTTGAAGAAGGCGTTCGAGTCAATGAAAAGGAGTCTGTGGACGAACTCTCGTCGAGAGGTTACGGTGTAATCGAAGGGAAAGAATTGCTTCTCACCTTTTACGAGGCTCTCTATCTCTTGGACAAGCAGATGCTGGAAGCCGCGGATGTGCAAGGTAAGAAGGTAAGCTTTCAAAGTCTAGTGGAACTCTACGAGAGCGTCAATGAGAACGCTTGGGCAGGATATCTGGTTTACCGAGACCTGAGAAGCCGCGGATACGTGGTCCGAGAAGGATTCGGTTCAAGAGTTGACTTCCGCGTTTACGACCGAGGAGACTATAGCAAGGCAACTGCGAAATATTTGATCATAAGCGTTCAAGAGGGAAAACCGACTTCGCTTGAAGACCTCACGAGCTCGTTGACAGAAAGCCTAGGTCTGAAGAAGGAGCTGGTTTTGGCTGTCATCAACCGCAGAGGAGAAACAGTTTATTATTCAGTTTCAGAATTGAACCTAAAATAATGCTGAGGAAAACAAGGAATGCCTGAGTTCAAAACCCTCCGCGGAATGAGAGACCTCTTGCCAGAAGATGCCAAGATGATGATATACGTTGAAGAACATGCCAGAAGAACAGGTCGGCTTTACGGGTACAAAGAGATTATAACACCAGTTGTGGAATCGTACGAGCTTCTCGCAGCCAAGGCAGGCGACGAAGTCAGGTCCAGAATGTTTGTCTTCAAAGACCTGGGCGGGCGAGATGTCGCATTGCGACCCGAGTTCACGGCTTCAATAGCAAGGCTTGTTGCTACGACTATGAGGAACGAGCCTAAGCCGTTCAGACTCTTTTGCATGGGCAGCGTGTATCGATACGATGAGCCGCAGCGTGGGCGGTATAGAGAGTTC
>DASPPK010000009.1:0-11159 GCA_035625495.1 Candidatus Acidiferrales bacterium
CCGACCTACGTTGAAGCTAAGGCATACATGCATGTAGGCTTCTCCAGACTTAGACTAGATTATGAGGCCATGCCGAGCCACAGCGAGATGCAACAGTTTTCAGCACAGTTGGCGAACGAAACAGGCTACAACTCTATAGACGAATCGCCAGAAAGCCGCGTTGTATTGCTGAGCAGGCTTAAAAGCTCAATAAAATTCTGCAATGATTAGACCGTGTTGCAAGCAATTCATGTTGAAGTAACCTTGACGTAGTTGAATATGTTTCTTTGAATTAGTTGAGAACAAACCTTAAATATTTCCTCGTTTATTAGCCTTGACCTTGAACTGAAAATTGAATCGAGGTGTTAACAAATGGTTTGTGATGGAAGAGGCCGCCTGTTCAGAAGGAAGGACGGAAAGTACTTGATCTATTTGCCTAAGGACTTTGCAGAAGACAGTATGTTTCCGTTCAAAGGCTCTGATTCCGTGTTTGTGAAAGTGGCCTTCAAGCTCGGGGACAACAAGCTGCTCATAGAGAAATGGAAAGAGCCTACAGTCGAATAGAGAATGGCTCTCGCGAACAATGACTTTTTATCCCCATTCTCGGAGCGTGGCACTTCATCTTGAACAATTGAAGATTGCAGGTTTTCTCACTCCTGTATTAGCTTGCGGTTCAGGGTGTACTTCTTGAGTTACTTCGTCTGCAGCCGAAATTGCGTCTCGAGAAACGAGAAGCATCGTTTGGACGCAAAGGGACATAGATATGCTCCCATCCATGGTTGTCGGTTTTTTCGGTGTGTTTGTTCGCTTCCGCTCTGCCCCTCCTGTCACTATATGATCCAAATATGCATGATATGTTGAAACCGAGGAGGGGTACCACGCGCTGCTCCACGTTCATGCGCGCGTAAAGCTATGTTGCTTCGCGACAGATACGACGTTGGGTTCTACGCACATCAGAGGGAAAGGTGTGAGCACGCAAGCATCCAGCCGAATCGTGACAGCAGCCATCGAGAAAATCATGCCTTCCTCTAGAACGGATTTAGGAATCATAGCACAAGCATACGCGCTACTAGAGACTTTCAACTCTTATTTTTGTTCCACTCTTGACCTGCCTGAACAGCTCAAGATCACCAGTTATCTTTCCAATGACGTTCACTGGGCTGTAGGGCTGCGATTTTCCGTGGAAGATACATATAGCGCTTCCCATAGGCCAGAACGCGATCGTCCCAGTTTCGACAGTGGCCTTAGCTTTTTCTTCGCCCATCTTGACTGGTGTTTCAAAGTACACCTCTTCCTTCCACAGGGCGGCTCTTCCTTCTATAGGAAGCTTCCGAACTATCATATCTATCGTTCTCGGCGCCAAGAAACGCACGAGCTCCCCTTCGGTTTCGCCCATGCCTTCAACCGTGAACTTCACTTTTACCCGAGAGACTTCTCCTTTCTCTTCACCTTTCTCTTCACTCATTGCTTCTTCACACTTCTTTCAATGAACTCGTCCAAGACATGCTCAAGTGAAACGGGCCCTAAAACTTTAAGCTCATACTTGACTCTTACCGTCGGCTGCTTGATAACTATCACCCTTCTCAAATCTATAGGTGTGCCGATCACAACGACGTCACATGGAGTCCGGTCGATAGTCTCTTTGAGTTCAGCTACCTGTTTTCCATCGTAGCCCAATGCAGGAAGGACCGCGCCCAGATGCCTATACTTTTCATACGCTTCCTTAATCGAGCCTACAGCATAAGGCCTCGGATCGACGATTACACCTGCTCCGAACT
Source organism: Candidatus Acidiferrales bacterium (assembly GCA_035625495.1). Classification (GTDB taxonomy): domain Archaea; phylum Thermoproteota; class Bathyarchaeia; order Bathyarchaeales; family Bathycorpusculaceae; genus DASPPK01. The sequence continues at coordinate 1,758 of DASPPK010000009.1, forward strand.
TCTGCGCAAATATCACTCCGGCTCCGTAGGGCATGCTCCCATGAGTAATCGTAGGTCCATCCTCAATCACCAGCACACGTTTGCCCCTAACTGCCTCTGGCGAGTCAGCGGTTATCGGCGAAGCAGCTTCCAAGACTATTGCGTTCGGATTGACCAGCTTAATGTTTTCCGTAACCAGCTTCACTTTCTGCGGATCAGCAGTGTCAACTTTGTTTATTATTATCATGTCGGCCATCCGCAGGTTTGCCTCGCCTGGATGGTAAGCCAGTTCATGACCAGCTCTATGAGGGTCAGCCAAAACGATGAGTAGATCTGGCTTATAGAAGGACATGTCGTTGTTGCCGCCATCCCATACTATCACGTCTGCCTCTTTCTCTGCCTCGCTCAGTATTTTTTCGTAGTCAACTCCAGCGTAGACAATTATGCCATTGTCAATGTGTGGCTCGTACTCCTCTCTCTCCTCAATCGTGCAGTCATACTTGTCCAGATCCTCGTAAGAGGCAAAGCGTTCACAGACTTGCTTCGTCAGGTTCCCATAAGGCATCGGATGCCTGATTGCTACAACATTCAAACCCTTATCCTTCAGAATCTTGCCAACTTGGCGCGAAGTTTGACTCTTTCCTGATCCAGTTCTGACTGCACAGACCGCAATCACGGGCACTTTCGCTTTCAGCATCGTTGTCTTCGGGCCCATCAACCGAAAGTCTGCACCGTTTGCAAGTACAATGGAAGCCTTGTGCATGACGTATTCATGCGAAACATCGCTGTACGCGAAAACAACCTGGTCAACATCGTAGTCTCTTATCAGCTTCGGCAGTTCTTCCTCTTGATATATCGGGATTCCAGCTGGATACCTTGAACCTGCAAGCTCCGGTGGATATTTTCTACCTCCTATCCCAGGAATCTGCGTAGCCGTGAAAGCTACAACCTCATATGCGTCGTTGTTCCTGAAGTAGACGTTAAAGTTATGGAAGTCCCTGCCAGCCGCGCCCATTATAATGACTCTCGTCTTCTGCATGAACGATTCCTCTCAAAACCCCGATCAGAGGGGGTTCAATACTAGCCGCTAATTCTATTTAAACCTAGCGTGAACGAAACCACGGCAACAGCCTTTTCGCCGCCTCTCCTATGAAATCTATCTGCTTCAACGTGACAACAGGATGAACTGGCAATGAGAACGCTTGCTTTGAAACCGCTTCAGTCACCGGCAATTCTGCACGGTCTTTCTGGTCATGGTTCTTTCGAATATTTCTGGCAGAAAGCTCACGCGCTGGCTTGTCCCTAAATTCGCGGATAGAGCGTTTTCAAAAACATATACAAAAAGCGTATACATTTTCATGTACTGCGGATTTACAGTCGACGTTGCTGGGTTTCTGTACATGTGGATGCGTGGAAACCTAAAAAGCGGGAAAACTTTTCGAGTTCTTGACTCTGTTCAGAAACTCTTCTTTTTCCTTCTCCACTTCTTCCTTCTTTTTTGTCAGAAAATCCAATTCCTCGGATATCTCTTCTAGCCACTGTTTAATAGCGAGGCTGCATTCTTCATCACTTTCCTTGGACAAGTATGAAGAAACGTCGCAAGGCGCCCCCTTCTTCAAAAGGCTCAATGGATAATTGATGACCTGATGTTTTGAGAAGGGAAAAAAATGTCTAGTCGTGCGAGGTTCCATGAGTTGCCCATCAAGTCCCGCCGAGATGACCCTCTCAACAGTTATCTCTTCGGTCGAATCACTCATGTATTGATGGATCCTTCTTCTTCCGACGCGAATCGCTGGTTTCTGGAAAACGTCAACCAGCAAGACTGGTATTGACTTGCAGCCAATGCTCTTAAGCGCCAGCCAACGATGCATTCCGTCCAAGATGACACGGGTCTTTTCGTCGGCTATTATCGGATACCTGAGCTTACCATCCCTGAGTATTTCGCGTCTGAGAAGCTCCAAGTAGACGGGAGAACCCTTTTCATGCGGTCTGAGCTCGTCAATTTGCAACAAGGCCACTCTATTGAATCTTGAATTTTCAGTTCTCAAGACAGTTGACGTCAATGGTTTCCAATCTCCTAATGGCTGAACGTTGGAACCTCAATTTTCTCAGGTTCGAACTCTACGAGCTTTCCAGCAAGAAACTGCTCATACGCTGACAGATCAAGCAAGCCGTGCCCACTGTAGTTCATTGCGATTATTCTCTTTTCACCAGTCCTCTTGCATCTCAGAGCCTGGTCTACGACAAATTTCAGGCAGTGAGCCGTTTCAGGAGCTGTTATCATGCCTTCTGTTTGAGCCAGCAACTTTGCGGCCTCGAAGATCTCGCCTTGACCGTATGCAACTGATCTCGCATAGCCTTTATAGATCAGGTACGATATCAACGGCGCCATCCCGTGATATCTCAAACCACCCGCATGTACTGGTGGACACGCATAATCGTGTCCAATCGTCAGCATTTTGATAAGCGGAGTCATCTTGCCAGTGTCACCATGGTCATAGGTGTAAACGCCTCTCGTCGTGTGTGGAATCGCCTTCGATTCGCATGCAACAAACTCTGTGTTTGTTTTTCCTTTGAGCTTGTCCATCATGAACGGAAAGCAGAAACCTCCATAGTTAGAACCGCCGCCTATGCAACCGCAGACCACGTTGGGGCTTATGTCTAAGAGTTCAAACTGTTTCTTGGCCTCCAATCCTATGATGGTTTGGTGCATCAAAACATGGTTCAGGACTGAGCCAAGCGAATACCTAGTGTCGTCATGAGCGAGAGTGTCTTCTATGGCTTCAGTAATTGCTATGCCAAGTGTTCCAGGAAGGTTCGGGTTCTCTTTAAGCAGTTTCCTGCCGAAGCTTGTCTGGTCGCTTGGCGATGGGAACATTTCAGCTCCGTACAGTTGTGCTATCGTTCTCCTGCCAGGCTTCTGTTGATAGCTCACTCGGACCATGTATATTCGGCATTTCAACCCAAAAAGCCTAGTTGCCAACGCCAACGCTGTTCCCCATTGCCCTGCGCCTGTCTCAGTGGCGAGTCTTTCGACCCCTTGTTTCTTGTTGTAGTAGGCTTGCGCGATGGCCGTGTTGGTCTTATGGCTTCCTGTGGGACTGAAGTTTTCACACTTAAAGTATATCCGCGCAGGCGTCTTCAAGAACCTCTCAAGCCTGCGTGCACGGTAAAGCGGCGTTGGACGCGGAAGTCCGAGATAAGCGTCAAGCACATCATTCGGTATCGTGATGAAACGCTCGGCCGAAACCTCTTGTTTGACGAGTTCTTTCGCAAATATCCTTTCAAGTATTCCTGGACTTATTGGCTTTAGCGTTGTCGGATCCAACGGAGGTGCCAGAGGTTCTGGCAGATCGGCTTGTATGTTGTACCAAGATGTGGGTATTTCGTCTGGGTCCAAGTTTGTCACGTATTCCTGGTTTTTGCGCGATTGCTGTGCCATTTAAGGTTCTCCAATGAACATTTCCATACATCTACGCTCTTTAAGAGACTCTATAATAAGAACATATTTATACTTTGTTGCACAAAAATGTACACGGAGCTACCTGCCATGTGGAATAGCGTGAAGAAATACTTCGAGGGGAATCCTGAGAGGCTCAGGGTAACCCGCGTTCTCATTGAAAATGGACTCAGTGCAAGAGGTGGAAAGATTTACCTTAACGAGATCGAGATTCCTCCAGTGCGTGTGGCCCGGGCAGCAGGGGTGGACAGGAGAACTGTCAAGGAGACGTTGAACGCAATCAAATCTGACCGTGAACTTAGGTTGATATTCGAGGGCATAAGATCTTCTGGACTTTCACTCAAGGAAATTGCCAAGCACCTGAACCTAGGAGTCGTCGAAATAACACCTGTTGACGCGAAGATCCCAGGAATATTAGCTAGCTCCGCAACGATTTTGGCGAAGAACGGTTTGAGCATTAGACAGGCAATCGTGGATGATCCCGAGCTTTCACCCGAACCTAAGCTGTCACTGATCGTTGAAAAGAAGATTCCAGGAGAACTCATCCCCGATTTACTGAACGTAAAAGGAGTGGCGAAGGTCTCAGTGTACTAAGCGGCCAAAAGCAATTAGCGTGTTCTAAGTAAAACTGCGTTTTGAACAGCCTATTTCACGTTGCCTTTTTTCAACCTTGAATTCACTATGCTTTCGGCAGAAAAGATAATAGAGAGCGACAAGGGCAATTAAATACGAGCAACGTTATGGATGGCTAACTGATGGCCAGGATAGGCGTGTACGTCTGCCACTGCGGCTCCAACATCGCTGGTGTTGTTGATGTGGAAAAGGTGGTGGAATTCGCCAAAACTTTGCCAGATGTTGCGATAGCTAAGCATTACGCTTACATGTGCTCTGAACAGGGCCAACAAATTGTTCAGGATGATATTAAAGATTACAAACTTGACAGAATAGTAATTGCAACATGCTCGCCTCGTATGCACGAAGAGACATTCCGCAGAACAGTTGAAGAGGCAGGGCTTAACCCATACCTTATTGAGATAGTTAACTTACGAGAACAAGTCTCTTGGGCACACACTCATGAACCTGAAAAGGCAACAAAAAAAGCTGAAGCGCTTGTTAGGATGGGAGTGGCTCGCGCCAAGCTTCTGGAGCCATTAGAGAAACATAAGATACGCGTTGAAAAGGGCGTCTTGGTAGTGGGAGGCGGCATAGCGGGCATACAAGCCTCGATTGACCTAGCCAACGCAGGCTTCAGAGTTTACCTTGTCGAGAAATCCTCCAGCATAGGCGGAAAGATGGCTCAGCTGGACAAGACTTTTCCCACGATGGACTGTTCAATGTGCATTCTTGCGCCGAAAATGCTAGATTGTGCGCACCATCCTAACGTTCAACTGCTTACATGCTCGGAAGTCAAAGAGGTAAAGGGTTCGGTCGGCAATTTCAAGGTGACGGTTCTTAAAAAGCCAAGGTATGTTGACGAGAAAAAGTGTACTGGATGCATGATCTGTTCGGATAACTGCCCGGCAGAAGCGCAGAGCGAGTTCGATGAGTGCATAGGAGTGAGAAAGGCTATCTACGTGCCCTTCATGCAAGCGGTTCCTAGAGTGCCAGTAATAGACATGGAAAGTTGTGTTGAATGCGGTCTCTGCGAGAAGGTGTGTCCGACTCATGCAGTGAACAGGGCGCAGAAGCCCGAAGAGATCGAGCTCAACGTTGGAGCAATCGTCGTTTCGACCGGCTTCGACGTTTTCGACCCTTCGGCGATTCCGCAGTACGGATACAAGCGATTTAAGAACGTCATAACATCCATGGAACTTGAACGCCTTGTGTGTGCATCTGGTCCGACAGGAGGACATCTGACAAGACTTTCAGACGGGAAAATACCCAGAAGCATAGCTTTCATACAGTGCGTGGGTTCTCGAGACAAGCGCTTTCATGAGTACTGCTGCCGCGTGGGATGCATGGTGACGCTCAAGCAGGCAATCTTAGCCCGCGAGAAGATCCCCGGCGACTTGAAGATATACACGTGTTTCATTGACCTTCGAGCATTCGGTAAGGGCTACGAGGAATTCTATGGACGTGCTAGGGACATGGACATAGATTTCGTGGCGGGCTTACCCTCTGAAATCCACTGCGCAGCGGACGGTTCACTCTACTTCGACGTTTACGACAGGGGAATAAACAAGCTCCTAGAAGTTCACGCAGACATGGTCGTGCTTGCAACGGGCCTCGTGCCTAGTGGCGACCTCTGGAAAATCAGTGCGCTGTTGCATGCGTCTAGAAGTGCAGACGGTTTTCTCTTGGAAGCACATCCGAAGCTGCGACCGCTTGAAAGCGCGGTGGCGGGCGTGTTCCTCGCAGGCGTGTGTCAAGGACCCAAGGACATTCCTGATACGGTAGCGCAGGCAAGTGGAGCCGCGGCAAAGGTGATAGACTTGCTTTCAAGCGGAGAGATCGATATTGAACCGTTGAAAGCCGTGGTTGACAAGGACCTGTGCAGTGGATGCAGGATCTGCGAGTCGATCTGTCCTTTCGTCGCTATAGAGATGAAGCCTGAGTTCGTGAAGGGTGAAGAAAAGCTAATGGCTGAAGTCGCTGAGGCCGTGTGCCAGGGTTGCGGTCTGTGCAGCTCTGCTTGTCCGACGGGCGCCGTCAAAATCCAGCAATATGGTAACAAGCAGGTGGTGACTCAGGTTCAAGCGGCACTCGCGAAGACCTGCTCTGATGGAGGAGGGTGACTTGAGTCTCGTTGACTTGATGTCTACGGCCAAGCCGAACTTCGAATTGCGGGACAGAATTCTGTTGAAGCTCGGCAGAAAGGATCTCGTTAACTGTTATCAGTGTATAAAATGCACGAGCGGTTGCACGGCCTTGAAGCTGCTGGAACTGAAGCCGCACGAAATAGTGAAGCTCGTCAACCTAGGCCTCGTGGAGGACTTGCCATCTTCAGACATCATTTGGACCTGCGTCACATGCCTGAAATGCGTCCAAAGGTGCCCGCAGAAGGCTTCGCCCTACCATGTCATAATAGCCCTCAGAAATCTTGCCGTTGAAAGAGGGGCAAAAGTTCCCGAGGGATATTTGAAAATCGTTTCACAGATACTGGAATCCGGATTAGCAGAGCCTCCTCAGAAGATCGTAACCAGAAAGATGGAAACTGTTGACCGCGAATCCGCGAAACTGCCGAAGATCAAGCCTCCGAAGCAGACTTTTCAGGCCGCCTTCATGAAGGCTATGGAGGAGAAGTAGGTTGAAAATCGCGGTTTACTGGGGCTGTTGCATACAGGCCAACCAGTTTGCCTATGAGATATCGCTTCGAGCAACTCTTCCCAAACTTGGCATCGAACTGGTCGACCTGAGCGAATCTGTCTGCTGCGGCGACCCCGTCAAGAGTGTCAACGATTTTGCGGCTGACTTCCTAGCGGTTAGAGTTCTAGCCCAAGCAAACCTGACAGGCCTAGACAACCTGCTTGTCCCTTGCAACCGCTGCCACTTCACGCTCTCTGAAGCTCAAGATAATATGAAAAAGAAACCTCAAAGCGCTCAGAAGATCATCAACTTGCTGAAAGAGGAGGGACTGGAATACAACCCGAACATCAAGATCTGGCATACGATCAACCTCTTACACGATCACGTGGGGTTGGAAAAAATCATGAAAGCCGCGAAGAAACCCTTCAGGGGTTTAAAAGTTGCAACTCACGTGGGCTGTCAGCTGATACGGTACGGTGACTTGGGGAGAGCTGACGATGCGGAAAACCCGCGAAAGCTGGACGAATTGATAGAAGCGATCGGAGCTGAAGCCGTGGACTACGCTGAAAAGCTCGATTGCTGCGGAGCCGCGTTGATGCGCAGTCATCCTGATTCTGCCCTTTCACTTGCGGGTTCTAAGCTTAAAGCAGTGCAAGGCTTGAACGTGGCGGGTCTAGTCGTATCGTGCCCTGACTGCGGACTGATGTTTGATGTGAAGCAGAAGGACGCTGGGACGATCGTGGGAGCTAAATTTGACGTTCCCGTAGTTTACTACACGCAGCTTCTCGGCCTTGCAATGGGCATAGATTCGAAGAAGCTGGGGCTACAGTTGAATCAAAGCCCTGCAGAAAAGCTTCTGGCAAAGATTTCGACTTAGGGCTGCAAACAACTTTTATATCGGCTTTCGTAAAGTTTCCCTTCGGAAGGTGTAGAAAATGGTGGAATTTGGGTTCACAGAAGAGCAGGAACTCTTTCGCAAGGCCGTTCGCGAATGGTGCGTGAAGAATCTGCCGATAGAGAAGATCAGAGAGATGGATACTCAGGGCTGGATTCCGCAGTCGATGCTTAAGAGCATGGGTGAGATGGGACTGAACATAATGACGGCTCCGGAGGAGCATGGCGGAACAGGCGCAGATTGGGTAACGACCTGCATTGCAGGAGAAGAGCTTGGCTACGCGGACGTAAGCATTGCCTTGCCCGTGCTCTGGCTTGTAGAATCATCATGGGGATACGTGGTAGACAGGTACGCAAGTGAAAGGGTCCGCAACGACGTCATACGCCCGGCAATCAGAGGCGACGCCTTCATAGGCATCGGTTCCACAGAAGCTGGCGGAGGGTCAGACGTTGCAGCCTTAAAGTCGACAGCAAAGAAAGTGGGAAACGATTGGGTCCTCAACGGTGAAAAAACGTACATAAGCGGCACTGAGGAGGCAAAGAAACTCGGCGGCGGCTACTTCGTGCTCGCACGAACATCACCAATATCGCCGGAAGCTGCCCATCGTGGAATGACTGGTTTTTACGTGCCCATAAACGCTGCGGGCGTTGAGGTTAACAAGCGTTACGAGGATATGGGAAGAATGGCCATTTCAACTGGTGGTTTCCTCATGAACAACGTCAAGATACCTGATGCTTTCCGTTTGGGCGAGGTTGACAAGGGTTTCTACCTGACGATGGAAGGCTTCGATTCCGCACGCATCCTCATCTCCAGCGTATGTGTCGGGGCTGCCAGACGTGCACTCGACGTTGGAATGGACTATGTAAAGGAGCGAAAAGCCTTCGGCAGAGCGATCGGCAAGTTCCAAGGCATCCAGTTTGAGATGGCTGACGATTGGGCGCATCTTGAGGCTTTGCGGTCTTTGACTTACAGAACTGCGTGGATGTTGGACATGCGCTATAAGGAAAGCAAGTTTACGGCGCTTGAGGTGACCAAAATGATTGCGGCTTGTAAGCTCTTGGCGCCGCATCTGGCCTTTGACGTTTACAAGCATGCCATGATCTGGCTTGGAGCATGGGGCTACACCAGAGAATGCCCATTGGAGATGGGTCTGCGCGGGATAATGTCGTACTGCGTTGGAGCCGAAGGGGCCACGAACATACAGAGAACGGTGATTGCAAGAGAACTGCTGGGAAGAGACTTCATCGCCTACAAGTAGACGCGATCCTTTTTCTTTTTCCCTTATGGGAAAGCAAAGATTCATTGAAGCTGTTTTTTCAGCGCTTCTTTGAGGGCTGGCAACACTTCGTACATGTTGCCCACGACTCCGTAGTCTGCGATTTCGAATATCGGCGCTTCTGGGTCCTTGTTTATGGCCACGATTATCTTGGAGTCACGTATGCCAGCGACGTGCTGGATTACGCCTGATATGCCGCATGCCATGTAGAGCTTAGGTTTGACCTTGTGTCCTGAGAGCCCTATCCATTCTGTGAACCATTTTCTGTCCTCAACCAGTGGGCGTGAGCAGCTGACTTGGCCACCTAGAACGTTTGCGAGTTCGTCGAGCAGGACCTTGTCGTCTTTTTTCTCTAGGCCTCTTCCGCAGCAGACTAGGTAATGAGCTTCTTCGACGTTCAAGTTTGACGCTTCAAGGGGTTTTGTTTCAATCACTTGGGTTTTGGGTTCCTCAATCTTCACGTTCAGTTTGATTACCTGTCCGTTTCTGGTTTGAGGCGTAGGCTTTTCGAACGCTCTTGCGGGCACAGTTGCTACCTGCGGCTGG
>DASPPK010000010.1:0-14238 GCA_035625495.1 Candidatus Acidiferrales bacterium
TGACGCAAAAGACCTCTGGGGTCTGAATTCATTTGAAACAGAGAGGAAATTGGCAGAACAGTACGGGCGCACAGTCGGCATCCTCTGCATAGGCCAAGGTGGAGAAAACCTAGTGAAGTATGCGAACATAGTTTCCCAAGAGGGAAGAGCAGGCGGAAGACCTGGAATGGGTGCTGTTATGGGAGCCAAGAACCTTAAGGCCGTCGTGCTAATAGGCTCAAACGAGTTGCCCGTCGCCAATCCGAAAGAGATGAAAGAGTTAGGGGCGGAAGCCTTGAGAGAGGTCTTGACCAAGCCTAATTATGCCTTCTGGAAACGTCAAGGCACCATGAGCACGGTCGAATGGAGCCAAGAGAACAGTGTGCTGCCGACTCACAATTACAGTGAAGCCGTTTTTAAGGAGGCAGAAGCCATAGGTGGGTTTGCCATGGAGAAAATAAAAGTTTCTAATCGCGGTTGCCCGCAGTGCAACATGACGTGTGGCAACGTCGTAAAAGATTCTGATAGGAAAGAGTCAGAGCTTGACTACGAGAATGTTGCGATGCTGGGTTCAAACATAGGACTTGGCAACTTGCGAAGAGTCGCAGCGCTAAATAGAGTTGCAGATGAGTATGGTTTGGACACGATTTCCTTGGGCAATGTTCTTGGGTTTGCGATGGAAGCCTCAGAAAAAGGACTAATCACGGAGAAGGTTCCGTGGGGCATGTTCAAAACAGCTAAAGCCTTGATCAGCGACATTGCTTACAGAAGAGGCTACTTGGGCAACCTCTTGGCAGACGGTGTCTATTCCGCTTCTGAGGAAATAGGTCATGGTTCAAATCGTTGGGCCATGCATGTGAAAGGTTTGGAGGTTTCGGGTTATGATTGCCACACAACACCCGCAATGGCGCTGTCTTACGGAACGTGTTCCATTGGAGCTCATCACAAGGATGCATGGGTCATTTCTTGGGAAGTGAAAGCTGGCCGCAAAGGTTACACTGCGGAAAAAGTTGACAAAGTGATTGAGCTTCAGCGCGTCCGCGGTGGAGTATTCGAGTGTCTAACCGTTTGCAGACTTCCATGGGTAGAATTGGGGTTTGAGCTTGAATGGTACCCGAAACTGTTGCATGCGGCGACTGGCACTGAGATGCCTTGGGAAGCTTTGAACTTGATCGGCGACAGGGTTTTGAACCTGATCCGTGCCTTCTGGGTCCGCGAGTTCGGCAAGAAGTGGAATTCCGGAATGGATGTTCCCCCGGCGAGGTGGTTTGAGGAGCCGTTGACGGAAGGTCCTATGAAGGGAATGAAACTCGACAGGGCCAAGTACGAGTCCATGCTGCACATGTATTATGGGAAGAGAGGCTGGGACGAGCATGGAGTCCCGCTGAAGTCAACTCTGAACAAACTTGGGTTGAAGGACATCGCACATGATCTGGGCAGATACGTAAAATTGTCGGATTAGAGTGAAGTTTATCTCAGTACGCTATTGCAGTCCTGACGATTGAATCCGTCTTCTCACCGCAGACCACGCATTTTCCTCTGATTCTTTCTTTCACATCCTCTGGAACTCCTAGAACTCGAGCGCCGGTGACCTCTTCAAGTTTGTGTCCGCACTCCGTTTTGCCGCACCACGGGACCTCAACGATTCCGGCACGTTTGTCCAAGAGCTTCTTTGCCTCTTCCAGATTTTCAGTGTGGTAAATCCGTTGTTTCGTGTATTGCCAGGCTTTCCGCATCATATCAGTCGTCATTTTCTCCTGCGTCTTGCTGAGGAGTTCTGTGAGTTCCTTTCGCTTACACATCTGCTTTTCCAAAGTGTCGCGTCTGACAACGGTAGCTTCGCCTTTCTCAATGTCTCTTGGACCAATTTCAACTCGCAGTGGGACGCCTATGAGTTCCCAGTCGAAGTATTTTGACCCAGGTGTGATGCCCTCTCTCAGGTCGGCTTCAACTCTGAACCCTCCTTCTTTCAGTTCTCTTGCAACGCTCAGGCATTCTTCGTTCACCATCTCTGCCTTGCCTCTGTACGGGATCGGGATGACTACAACCTGTGTCGGCGCGACTTTAGGCGGCAGGACTGTTCCATGGTCGTCACCATGCATGATCAGGACTGACGCTATTCCTCTGCCTGAGATTCCAGCGCACGTTTGCCAGACGTGTTCTCTGTCGCCGTCCCTTGTTTCGTATGAAACGTCGAAAGCCTTGGAGAAGTGTTGGCCAAGGTTGTGAACCGTTCCGATCTGCAGCGTTCTGCCGTCTGGGCATATCATGTCAAACGCGGTTGAGTATTTCGCGCCAGCAAACTTGTCCCATTCTGGCCTCCTTGAGATGCAGTAGGCCACGCACAGTTCGTTGAAGATTTTTTTGTAGTTGTCTATCTCTTCCTGCACTTCGGTCTCTGCCTCTTCAGCCGTGGCATGCGCCGTGTGTGCTTCTTTGAAGTCGAATTCACGCATCCTCAGGATGGGTCTTGTAGCTTTGGTTTCAAACCTGAAAACAGTTACGATCTGGTAGAGTTTCAACGGCAAGTCCATGTAGGAGCGTATCCAAAGATGTTCCATGGGTCCAATGATCGTTTCGCTCGTGGGCCTCAGCGCCAGCCGCTGTTTCAGTTGCCTCTGTCCTCCGTGGGTGACCCAGAAAACCTGTGCTTCAAACCCTTCGACGTGTTCAGCTTCCTTCTGTAGCGAAGACTCTGGAATCAGAAGCGGAAAAAGTGCTTCTTGATGTCCCGTCGAGTCCAGCTGGTTTCGAATAATTCGGAAAACGTTTTCACGTATCTTGAACCCGTAGGGAAGCCACACTGCTAGTCCTTTGATCGGATACCTGTAGTCGAAGATTTTTCCTTCAATCAAAACGTTTCTGAACCATTTCCCGAAATGTTTACTCCATTTTTCCCTTGAAACAGTCTTTTCAGTTATCTTTGCTTCTTTTGACATTTTATTCTCTCCCTTGTCTTTTACTGCTAGAATATGATTCTACCGTGAAGCTTTCCTTGAAATGGGCTGAGTTTTGCAAGAATTTAGCAACGTGGAAGGCAATCGCCCATTTTCAACCACTTGTCACAACATTGCAATAAGCAGCTATTAAACATTTTCTCGTCGCGTTCCGTCAACTCTTCGGGACTCAAATGTTAGTAGGTTTTTCTTTGTCACTCTTCTCTCGCGGTTGCGTAAGTGTTTTAACTTCTTCAGCCTTAGCTTTAGTGCGTTCTCAGAATGCGAGGATGGCGCAGGTTGAGTTTGAAGGCGATTCTAGTCGTTGCGGATGGGATGGCTGACAGGCCTTTGGGGGAGTTGGGCTGGAAGACTCCATTGGAGGCGGCCAATAAGCCTGTGCTGGATCGGATAGCCAAGATTGGAATCTGTGGCATAATCGACCCGATCTCCCCGGGAGTTCCTGCTGGAAGCGATGCTGCCACGCTTGCGATACTAGGTTATGAGCCTATGAAGTTTTACTCTGGTAGAGGAGCTTTGGAAGCCGTAGGCTCAGGCGTTACCGTTTTGCCTTCAGATGTTGGCATCAGGTGCAACTTTGCAACGGTGAACGATGCCCTTGTCGTTTCAGACAGGCGCGCCGGCAGGATTGATAATGAAGACGCTGCCAAACTCGCAGCTGGTCTTCAGAAAGTCAGGCTTCCAAAGTCGTTCAATTCCGAATTTCTGTTCAAAAACACTGTACAGCATCGTGCAGCCTTGGTTCTTCGCGGACCAAAACTGTCACCTGCGATAAGTGACTCAGACCCTGAGACTGATGGAAAAAAAGTTTTGCAGGTAAAACCGTTGGACAAGAGTCCGGAGGCTAAACGCACGGCTAGAATCATGAACACGCTGATGCATGAATTTCGCATGGTTTTGAAAGAACATCCAGTCAACAGGGAAAGAGCGAAGAAGGGGTTGCCGCAGGCAAACATGACTTTGTGCAGGGGAGCGGGAACCGTTCCGAAAATAGTCCCGCTGCATGAAGAGTTCGGCATAAAGCCTGCATGCGTTGCAGCTGTCTCTCTGATTAAGGGCGTGTGCAAAGTTGCTGGGATGAGTCTGGTCAATGTGAAAGGAGCCACTGGAACTCCTCAGACTGATTACGCGGCTAAAGCCAAAGCGGCCGTTCATACCTTGAAGACGCATGATTTTGTGTTTTTGCACGTGAAAGCGACAGACGTGGCAAGTCACGATGGGGACGTCAAGCTAAAGGTCGAAGTGATAGAAAAGATTGACAGGATGCTTGGCTATGTTGTTGACCACGTTGACACCAGCTCAACTTTCTTGGCGGTAACCGCCGATCACACGACGTCTCTGGCCACACGGAACCATGAAGGCGACCCCGTTCCTGTCGCAATTGCTGGGCCCTACGTTCGACGCGACGATGTTGCCGAGTACGGGGAGAGAACCTGCGCTCGAGGAGGTTTGAACAGGATGCGGGCTGTAGATCTTATGCCTACTCTGATGAGCTATATGGGCAAAGCAAAGAAGTTCGGTGCTTAATGCAGGCCTGTCTAAGCAGGTTAGATATGTGATGGTTGCAGGCTTCACCGGCGCATCTTTTTTCAGATTCGGCCGACGCCATGAGAGACTCTTTGAAGCTTTCAGGGTTCTTCGGAGTTATGAGATACATTCCATGCTGGGCTTTTATGAGCAAGCCATCTTTGAAGTTCGTCATGGCCACGAAGGCTCTTCCAACGTTTGGAAAATACCAGTACCCTCCATAGGCGCTTGCTCCGAAGAGTCTTATGCCGAAGGGTATCAATGTTCTCTCCGCAGATTCTACCGTTTCCAGAGGAACCCTCTTTGTTCCCCCAATTAGGATCGATGCTCTTATGACTAGTTCTTTCTGGGTCAGCGTGTACGTCGTTCTGTAAATGGAGACGACTAAAGACACCATTATTAACTCCACTGCGACTATGACGATTAATCCGATGATTATTCCAATCTGAGGCGACTGCAGAAACAAGTAGACAAAAAGAAGGCTGAGAGCAGCAACAAAGACTATTATTGCTACATAAAAGCGAGCTAGCGATCTTGAAACATCGGGTTTATTGACGACACTCATTTTTGTTCGCCCTGCAAGGACTTGCGTTAGACTTAGATGTGGCACGTGTGTAAGGTTACTCGTTTCACACGGTGGGACGAGCTTTATTGAACTTGCATGAGTCTCCATTCTTTGTAGTCTGTTATGACTCTTATGTATCCCTTAAGCATCTTGTCCGTTTCGGGGTCACCGCTGTCGACCCTTAAAACTTTCCCGCTGATGTTCTGCAGTTTACTCTTCGTTGCTGCAACGATTATTCGTTCCTTTCCGACGCGTTTCACGATTTTTGGACTTATCTGCTGATTTCCTCTTCCAAGTAGAATACCCTGATGTCCGATCGGCGAAAGAACAATCCACACGTTTTTCCAATCTTCGACTTCCTGAAGAATTCTTCTCTCGTCGACATCCTGAATTGCCTTCTTACGTCGGCAGATGTCCACTCCTAGAACAGTTTTTTCGACGCCAAGCAGGTCAGCGACTCGCTTAACCGTTGTTCCAGGTCCCAGAATCCACGTTGCATCGGTCGGCACTTGTTCCAAAACAAACCGCGCTATGGCCATCTGATTGTCAGTCTCATCATCCGTTTCAGGACTCACCTGCTTAGTTCCCGCTATTCGAGCTGGCAAAAAAGGCCCTTTTAAAAAGCCATGAAGCTTTAGCTCGAAGACGTCTCTGCGTATCGCCTTTTCGTTAGAATCCATCACCTCGAGTTCAGTGATTTCAGCTCGCCCTTCTGAATACGCCAAAACGACTTCTACAGCGTCTGAAGGGTTCACGGCAAAGATGCCGCTGTACATTTTGACGCCAGACGGGACGCCTAGAACTGGCACCTGCCGGCAGTCTTGCATTGCGTCTAGAATGTCCTTAGCTGTTCCATCGCCGCCTACAAAGACTATCAAGTCAACGTTCGCCCCTGCAAGAAGGTCAACCGCGGTCTTTGTGTCTTCGGCAGTTGTTTCTTCGCCAATTTTCATCGGCAAAACTTGAACGTGGAAGTCTGTTTCTCTTGCCTCTTCCTCACCCATGATTCCCGGGCATGCTATAACCTCAATCGACTTCTCCGTCATGTTACGTTTCAGTTTCTTCAGGAATTCCGTTGCTCTGCTCGGCGCAACTTGTTCAGCTCCTCTAGCTAATGCCTCTTCGAGCGTATCGTCTGTTCCTTTCAGGCCCACCTTGCCACCCATACCTGCTATAGGGTTCACGATGAAGCCCAGACGCATGGTTGATCAGCAAAACAAGATTTGCTGGTGAGGTATAAACGATTTTTCGCAGCGGTGGAAGGTTCAAAGACTGCGTTGGCTCGGCATATGGAAATTGAGAGAATCTGGCCGACGTGAAAAGTGGTTTTAAGTCTGAAAACTCTTATATTTCATAGTAAATCCTAGAGCCTTTGCTCACGGACGGAGATGGTTTCACGTGCAGAGCGGAAAGATGAAAAAACTTCTTGTAACCGGCGCCACCGGCCAAATCGGTTCTGAACTGACCGTGGCTTTGCGGAAGAAATACGGCAGTGACAACGTTGTTGCTGTCGGTCATAAAAGAAAGCCGAGCGATGAACTCGTTAGTTCAGGTCCCTTCGAGTTTGTCGACGTTGGTGACAGGAAAAGCCTTGAAACAGTTGTGAACAAGTATGGTGTTGACACTGTTTATCATTTGGCTGCGGTTCTTTCCGCTACGGGGGAACAGAACCCGCAGGCTGCGTGGAACCTGAACATGGGGGGTCTTTATAACGTTCTAGAAATCGCGAGAGAACACGGTTTGACTAGGGTTTTCTGGCCAAGCTCAATCGCGGTTTTCGGGCCTACAGCTCCGCGCACGAACACTCCTCAAGAAACGGTTATGATTCCGGGAACTATGTATGGCGTTACAAAAGTCGCCGGTGAGCTACTGTGCAACTATTACTTCGTCAAGTACGACGTGGACGTTAGAGGCGTCAGATACCCGGGCATAATAAGCAGTGAAACTCCTCCAGGCGGAGGGACAACGGATTATGCCGTGGAAATATATTATGAGGCTTTAAAGAAGAAGCGGTACACGTGCTTTGTGAGGGAAGACACGGTGTTGCCGATGATGTACATGCCGGATTGCCTAAAGTCAACGATAGACCTGATGGAAGCTGACCCTTCTAGAGTGAAACGTCACGACAGCTACAACGTCGCTGGGATGAGCTTCTCAGCGGGCCAGCTGGCGACAGAGATCAAAAAGCACGTTGCAGATTTCAAATGCGACTACAAGCCCGACTACAGGCAGAAAATCGCCGACTCATGGCCCATGTCGATCGACGATAACGCAGCACGCAAAGATTGGGGTTGGAAACCAACCTACAACCTGGCCACAATGACGGCGGATATGGTGCAGAAGCTGTCGAAAAGGTTCGCAGAGGGCAGACTCTAGTCTGTAACGAGAAAGAGTTAAGAGAAGGATCTGGAAAAATAAAATGAAAAGAGGCATGGTAAAAATGCGGGACCCTACATCTTTTCTGCGAGAAGAATATGAAGCGCTGGTTAAAAGTGAGCTTGAATGGAAAATCCGTGTTCTGCAAGGCCCTAGCACGCCGTGGTGCGTTGTCGACGGCAAAAAGGTTTTGATGTTTTGTTCAAACAATTATCTGAGTCTGAGCAATCATCCGAAGCTGAAAGAAGCTGCGATTAAGGCTGTTCAGACTCATGGCGCGGGATCTGGGTCAGTTCGGCCTATAGCTGGAACGATGGATATTCACGTTGAATTGGAGAAGCGGCTTGCGAAATTCAAGCATGCGGAGGCTTCGCTTGTTTATCAAACAGGCTTCGCGGCCAATGCTGGCCTCATCCCCCAGCTTGTGGGAAAAGAGGATCTGATAGTAAGTGATGAGCTTAACCATGGCAGCATCATCGACGGTGTCCGACTGGCTCACGGGGAAAGGGCGGTTTACAAGCATTCGGACACGCAGGATTTGCGACGCGTTTTGGATGAAGCGGAGAAGCATTCTCCTCCGTACAGGCGCATATTGATAATCACCGATGGAGTTTTCTCGATGGACGGTGACATCGCGCCCCTTGATAAGATAGCTAAGGCGGCCGCTGAACATGGCGCGATGGTCTACGTTGATGACGCTCACGGCGAAGGCGTGCTCGGAGAGGGCGGCAGAGGCATCGTGTCGCACTTCAAGCTTGGCCGAGACTTGGTTCATGTCGAAATGGGCACGTTCTCTAAGGCTTTCGGAGTTGTGGGCGGACACGTTTCAGGTTCGAAGGACCTGTTCAACTTCGCCTACAACAAATCTCGGACCTGGCTTCTCAGCGGGTCACACCCGCCGGCAGTTGCAGGTGCTTGTATAGCCGCTGTTGACGTTTTAGAAAAAGAGCCACAGCATGTGAAGACCCTGTGGGACCACACGACGTATTTCAAGAAAGCCATGAAGGACCTGGGCTTCAACATCGGTAACAGTCAAACACCGATCACACCGATCATCGTGGGCGAAAGCGGCGTGGCAAAGAAACTGAGTCAACGTCTCTTTGAGGAAGGAGTGTTTGCTCTGCCAATAGTCTTTCCGATGGTTGCACGGGACAAGGCTAGGATAAGAACAATAATGAACGCTGCGTTGACGAGGGACGACTTAGATTTCGCCATCAACGCCTTCACAAAGATCGGAAAAGAACTGCAAATAATCTAGACCTGTTCATTTCCATTCCTTTTTCAATTGTTATCAGGCAGTAAGTGAAACAGTGATCGATGTTAGAACAGCCAAGAGGATTCTTCGAGAGGAAATATGGAGAAAACTCGAAGCTGAAGGTGTTGCAAGGTTTCCACTACCATGCTTGGGCGCGTGCCAAACTTTGAAGGTTCCGACAAGGCTGCCCAGAACGTCAGGCTTCTAACAGAGTGGAAAGAAGCGAAGGTTGTGTTTGTCAAACCGGATTTTGCTCAACAGAAAGTCAGAGAATACGTGCTTTTAGACGGAAAGTTGCTTGTGATGGCTTCTTCAAAACTTCAACATGGCTACGTTGTGGTTGATCCAGCGAAGGTCAGAGGCTCAGAACATAGGGCTTCCACCATAAGAGGAGCGTTCAGTCTCGGAAAAATTGTAGACCTTCAACAGATGCCAAGGCCCGACTTGATCGTTGAGGGATCAGTTGCCGTGAATCTAGATGGGAACAGGCTTGGCAAAGGAGGCGGCTACGGCGACAATGAGATACGAACTTTGAAGACAGAATTTGGGTCCCTGCCCGTCGTGACGACCCTCCATGACATGCAAGTTGTTCCAAGTGTTCCCTCTGAGGAGAGAGATGAAAAAGTGTCAATTATCTCGACACCGAAGACGGTTATTCGGGTTTCAAGAAGCGCAGAGCATGTAGCGCACGTATCTTCAGATTCGAATAAGTTCTGCTCAATGTAACAGTTAATCTTAAAACCTAATATGTGAAAGAGTAACAGCACTGCAATAAGGTGAACAAACATGGTGAAAGTGGAAGGATTTGAAGTTCCTGAAGGACTGTACTACACGAAAGAGTTCGAATGGCTCAAGGTTGAAGGGGACAAGGTCCGCGTAGGCGTCACAGACTACGCTCAGAAACAGCTGAGGGAGATCGTCTACGCAGAGCTGCCGAGCCCGGGGACGACGACGAAGCAGAACGAGCCGTACGGCACTGTAGAGTCGGTTAAAGCGGTCTCAGACCTCGTCGCGCCCGTAAGCGGAACGATAGAAGAAGTGAACACGGAGGTCCAGTCGAAGCCTGAACTGTTGAATGAAGACCCGTACGTGAAAGGCTGGCTCCTGATAATGAAACCGTCAAACCTGAAAACAGAACTTGCCAACATTATGGACTTCAACCAAGCCGTCGAATGGCACAAGACGCTGAAGAAATGAAGGCCCACAAATGCCTAAGCGCTTAGTAGTCATCGGTGCACACGCGGCAGGCGTGGACGCTGCCTCAGCGGCTAGAAAAACGGACCGGCAAGCAGAAATAACCATGATAACCGAAGAGAAGCACGCCGGTTACTCACGTTGCGGACTGCCCTTCGTCATAGGCGGCCAGATCCCAAGCTTCAATGACCTGATAGTTTTCTCCCCAGCGTATTTCCAAATGATGAAGATCAACCTCAAAACCGAAACGAAAGCCACGGCTGTAAACACGCAAAACAAGACTATCGACACGACTGACAAGGACGGCAAGACCGAGACATTACAGTACGACAGCCTGATAATAGCCACGGGCGCCACGTCGTTTACCCCGCCTATAAAGGGCAGAGAGAAACAAGGTTTGAATTCCCTCAGAACCTTAGACGATGGCCAAAGGATTGACCAGGCGATCAAGAAAGGAGCAAAAACCGCCGTTGTCATGGGTGCAGGCCTCATCGGGCTTGAAACGGCCGTGGCACTCCACGAAAGAGGACTGAAAGTAACAGTTGTGGAGATGCTGCCCCAAGTGCTGCCCCTCCCGCTTGACGCTGAAATGGCGAAGATGCTTCAAGACCTACTTGAGCAAAAAGGAATAACCGTCCTCACCGGAAAAACCGTTGAAGAGTTCCTGGGAACCGACAAGGTGACTGGCATCATGGCAGGCGGAGAAAAGATTAACGCAGACCTGTTCGTAAGCGCCTTCGGAGTGAGGTCAAACACGCAACTCGCCGCGAACGCTGGCATAGTCTTAGGTGAAACCAAGGCCATCAGAACAAACGCGCGAATGGAAACAAACGTCAAAGACGTCTACGCTATAGGCGACTGCGCGGAAACCTTCGGCATAACAACGCAGAGACCGGTGCTGCCACAGCTCGGCACAGTAGCTGTAAGGACGGGAAAAGTGGCAGGCATCAACGCCGCAGGAGGATACTCCCTCTTCACAGGCGCCCTAGGTTCTGCTGTTTCAAGGCTGTTTGACACAGACTGCGGCTGGACAGGGCTGACGGAAGCAGCGGCAAAAAGGGCAAGCATAGAAGTGGTCTCTGGCACGATTTCTTCAAAGACTAAGGCTGACTATTACCCAGGCGCCTTGCCGATAAAAGTCAAGCTTGTCGTGGAGAAAGAGTCGCAGAGAATAATCGGCGCGCAGATCATCGGCGGAGAAGAAGTCACTCAGCGCATCAATGCCATCTCTCTGGCAATACAGCGAGGAATGACTGCGAGAGACCTCTCAAAAGCCGACACCGCATATGCACCTCCCGTTTGCGAAACTTGGGAACCGATGGTTCTAGCGGCAGAAATGGTGCTGATGAAGCTCCGCTAGCAACCACTCATTTCTTCATCAGAAAGCAAGTCGGAAACTTAATTAGGAGCATGGCTAAACAAAAAAGCACGCAATTATGGTGATAAAAATGACGGTAAAAGCAGCTATAAACGGTTTTGGAAGAATAGGACGTCTGCTTTACAGAGCGGCTCTAGAAAGAAAGGCCGACATAGATTTCGTCGCTGTCAACGACATAACCGACGCGAAAACGCTTGCACACCTGCTGAAGTACGACTCAGTTCACGGAAGATTCAACGGGGACGTACAGGTAAGAGGCAATGACCTCGTGGTGAACGGAAAATTGTTGAAGGTCTTGGCGCAGAAAGACCCAGCGCAGCTTCCTTGGAAAGACTTAGGCGTCTACTTAGCCGTGGAATCAACAGGGTTTTTCACGGACAGAGAAGGCGCATCGAAACATCTTACTGCAGGAGCCAAGAAAGTTCTGATTTCGGCACCAGCAACCAACCCCGACGTTACAATGGTCATCGGCGTCAACGACAAAGCGTACGATCATAAGAAGCACAATTTGATCTCGAACGCCTCGTGCACGACGAACTGCGTTGGCCCCGTCACAAAAGTGCTGCAGGACAACTTCGGCGTTGAAAGGGCTTTCATGATGACGGCCCACGCGTACACAAACGACCAGAGAGTACAGGACCTAGTGCACAAGGATCTGAGACGCGCCAGAGCCGCGGCAGTAAACATTATTCCCACGTCGACTGGAGCCGCCCGCGCCATCGGCGAGATCATGCCAGAACTCAAGGGAAAAATAGACGGCATAGCCCTCCGAGTGCCTATTCCAGACGTGTCAATCGTAGACTTGACAGCGTCGCTTAAAAAAGAAGCAACAAAAGAGACGGTGAACGCAGCATTCAAGAAAGCTGCTGAAGGACCTCTGAAAGACATTCTGGAGTACACAGAAGACCCGATAGTCTCCTCAGACGTACTTCACAGCACGTACTCAGCAGTGTTCGACGCACAGTCAACGATGGTCATCGACAAAAACTTCGTGAAAGTGCTCGCTTGGTACGACAACGAATGGGGCTTCTCGTGCCGCATGGTGCAACAGATAGAGATGATCGCAAAGAAGGAAGGTCTCTAGCCAGACCTTACGAGTGGAAACACAAACACTCCACGATTTTTTTGTGCCGTTAGGAGTTGAGAAATATGCCAAAGTTCCTCACGTTGGATGATGTGAAAGTTAAGGACAAAGTCGTGCTGGTAAGGGTTGACTTCAACTCGGCAGTGGACCCGAAGACCCACAAGATCTTGGAAGACGCTAGGATTCGCGCTAGTGCTGAAACGACGATTAAAGAGCTTTCTGATAAGGGGGCAAAGGTTGTCATCTTAGCTCATCAGGGACGCAAAGGAGACCCGGATTTTATTCCCTTAAAGCAGCATGCCGAAATCCTCGGCAAAATCTTGAAGAAGCCAGTTAAGTATGTTGATGACCTTTTCGGAGAAAAAGCGAAGACGGCCATAAAGAACTTGAAAAGCGGCGAAATTCTCGTCTTGGAGAACGTGAGGACGTTCGACGGTGAAACCAAAGACGGAACGCCAGAAGGACAGGCGAAGACGGAGCTTGTCAAAAACCTTGCTCCTCTAGCGGATCTTTTCGTGAACGACGCTTTCGCATCTGCACACAGGGCACATGCATCAATAGTAGGCTTCACAGCCGCATTGCCCAGCGTTGCAGGACGCGTAATGGAGAGAGAATTGAAATCGCTCAGCAAAGTCTTGGAAAAGCCTGAAAAACCCTGCATCTACATACTCGGAGGCGCCAAAGCGGACGACTCGCTTGAAATCTCCAAGTACGTGCTGGACAAGGAAATAGCGAACACCGTGCTCACAGGAGGAGTCGTGGGCCAAGTGTTCTTGGCAGCAAAAGGCATAGACCTCGGCAAAGCAAACATGGAATACTTGGCGAAAACTGACCTTATGAGCCTCTTACCCGGCATAAAGGAGCTTTTCAGAAAATACCCGGACAGAATTAAGACGCCAATGGATTTAGCTGTAGAAGTGCATAGCAAGAGAAAAGAGATATCAGTCAACGAATTTCCCACGGAATATTCAACTTACGACATCGGGAGAAAGACGGTTGATGATTACGCTAAGATCATAAGAAGTGCGAACTCGATCGTCATCAGCGGGCCGATGGGAGTTTATGAGAACAAGGAGTTCAGTTTTGGAACGAAGAGGATTCTTGAAGAAGTCGCGAATTCTAAGGCGTTTTCATTGGCCGGAGGGGGGCACACGATATCGGCCATTGAAGAGTTTGGGTTGACCAAGAAGATATCGTACGTCAGCACGGCCGGCGGAGCGCTGATAGAGTTTCTGATGGGCAAAAAGCTTCCAGGCGTCGTTGCACTGGAAAAAGCCGCTGCTAGAACAACTTAGGCGTGCGCTGGTGAATAGAGAAAAGCTTCTGCCTCTTCCAACCAAGCGTTTGAGCTGTCCCAGAAGCAAGTCTTGGGCGCGACTACAGCTTCAGGAGTTTTGCGGCGTTTTCTCCTAGGATCCTCCGTTTTTCCTCGTCGCTAATATCCAGTTGCCTTATCCGCTCCACGGCTTTTTCTAAGTCGCTTATTTGGTGGGGGAAGTCGGTTCCCAGCAGGATTTTGTCAGCTCTTGAGTAGGCGTAGGATGACATGAGAAGCGCGCGCCAAATTCCTCTTTTGCGATAGACAAGAAACATCGGAATGATAAAAGGAGTAAGGCTGTTAGCTGAACCTGAGAGGGAGATTTATTCTGAATCTGTATTTACGGTTAACAAGTGACTTAACCACGAACCGTCACGAGACGTGAGTTGAGAAGAAGGTAAAGGCAATGTGTCACGATATGAGACGATTTGAAAGGATGGCGGAAGAGAAAAGACGCCGCGAGGCAGAAGCAAAAATCGATTCCGTAATCAAAGAGCCCGAAGTAATAGCATTGGTTCCTGAAACGAAACTCAAGGAACGCCAAATCAAGACGACTTCGTGAATGCACCGATCTGCAGAAGAAAATATTGATTGTGTCAAAAAAA
>DASPPK010000011.1:0-4453 GCA_035625495.1 Candidatus Acidiferrales bacterium
AGCGCTCAATCAAGTGAACCTCAAACGGAACCAAAAGAAAAGAAAATGGCTTTGCTGCCAGAAAACCTAGACATCATGTTGTGGCTGGTGGGTCCAACTCAGGCTGAGCAGCTTGGAAAATCCCGAGCGATAACTCCTCAAGTGTGGAAAGACCAAACTTTCGCCGCCGTTACAAAAACCTTGGCAGCCATCGCCTCCAAAAAGCCTATAGTTCTTTTTATAGAAGACGTACACTGGGCTGATTCGGCTTCGCTGGCACTGATCCACTACATTTCCCGAGCGATAAACTCGGAGAAAGTTCTTCTCTTAGCAACGTTCAGGAGCGAACAACTCGTCGCTGACGCGGAGGGCAGACCTCATCCTCTGGTCGAAACGCTGCGACTGATGAAGCGCGAGGATTTGTTCAAAGAAATCAAACTAGCCAGCCTAAATCAAAAAGGCGTTTCCGCACTAGCTGAAAACATGCTTGAGGGCGACCTACAACCAGAACTAGCGGCGAAACTCGCGGAAGAAAGCCAGGGAAACCCGCTTTTTGTCGTGGAGTCGTTGAGGATGCTGCATGAGTGCGGTAGCCTTATTCAAGAACACGACAAATGGCGCTTGGCTCATGGCGAGATAGGGATTCCGGTTAAGATTCGGGATATAATCCTGCAAAGGTTGAGCAGCTTGACGCGTAATCAGAGAAAAGTGCTTGAAGCCGCTTCCGCCTTGGGAGAGAGGTTCGACATGGAACTTGTTGCTTCCGTGTTGAGTTTGGAGTTGCCTGAGGTTATTGAAATTTTGGATACGATTTGGCAGACGACTGCTCTGGTTTGCTGCGAAGGAGAAATGTACCAGTTCGATCACGCTAGGTCTCGAGACGCAGTGTACAGTGAGGTTTCTCCAGCCCAAAGAAGGATGTATCACGCTAAGGTTGCGGAGAAGCTTGAGGGCAGAGGCAAGAACGGCAAACTGCCTTTCAGCGATTTGGCCTATCATTATGCTCAGGCTGGGAACAAAGAGAAAGCAGTGGAGTACGCCATGGCGGCAGCAAAGGACGAGTTGGCGAGGTGGAGCAACGCGCAAGCCATCAAACACTTTGAGTACGTACTCCAGAACATCTCAGACGGGCATGCTGAAGAAAAGAGAACCGCGTTAGAAGGGCTTGGAGATGCTTATGCTGCTAACTACATGTATGGAGAAGCTATAAAGACTTTTGACGAGCTTGCCTCCGCCGAAACGGGCGTGGTGCGGCTGCGCGCTCTCAGAAAGGCCATGGACGCAGCTTTTCTCAAAGGCGACACTGATCTTGTACTGGAATATGCGAGGAAAGCCGAAGAAGTAACCGTGGATGATTGCTTGGAGGAGGCTCGATTTATCAACAGCATGGCAAGAGCGTGGGGTTTTGCGGGTCACGGAGACCAGAAAATGGACATGGCAGATTACGATGCGGTTCTGCAGGTGTTTGAAGAAGAGAACTCCATCGCTGACGTCGCCGACGCATTGTGGAGAAGTGGCTTAGCGTGTGTGCGTTTCGAAGATTCGCGGGAAAAAGGATTGGGTCAACTGCTGCGTTCAGTTGCCATTTTTAGGGAACTCGGCGATGTCCGCAAAGAAATAGAAGCCACTTTAGGCACAG
This sequence comes from Candidatus Acidiferrales bacterium, assembly GCA_035625495.1. Classification (GTDB taxonomy): domain Archaea; phylum Thermoproteota; class Bathyarchaeia; order Bathyarchaeales; family Bathycorpusculaceae; genus DASPPK01. Next base: position 1,619 of record DASPPK010000011.1, read on the forward strand.
GGTATGCGCTCTGGTTTTCTACTGGGCTTTTTCCAGAAGCCAAACGTGAATATGCCAACGTTCTGAAGATTGGCCAGAATTTAGACGTTTTTGCCGAATTGGCTCAGGCGAGCACTAGACGCTTTAGCTTTGCTGATGAGGGCGAAGAGGAAATTGCGGAGATAGTGTCTCAGGCCTTAAAAGGGTTGGAGTACTGCAAGAAAACAGACGTAAATTGGATACAAGGCTCTCTTTATGCAACTCTTACCAGTGGGTACAGTAAACTTGGAGATTTGAAACATGCGGATGAGTACTTTGATAGAATGACAAAGCTGCCTTCAGAAATTCTTTCACATTACATGAATGTTTTTGCGGTTGCCGTGTCTAAGGGCGTCTATTTCGCTGCCAAGGCCCGGTGGGAAGAATCGAATCGATATTTCGAGGAAGTTCTGGAGTATTCTAATACAACATACGCATACCCTGGCCAAGAAATAATCGGTAGATCAAACTATGCTTGGGCTCTCTTGAAGCAGGGCAGAGCTGAGGAGGCAAGAGTTCAGCGGGAAAGAGTCCAGAAATTATATGAGCAGATTGAAGAAAGGTTTGGGCACGCCAACGTGCAGTTGAGTCTTATGGTGCCGAGAAAGGTTCGAGCTGGCGAGGAGTTTGAAATGCGCCTTGACTTAGTTAACGTAGGTAGAAAGCCTAGCTTTCTCGTCAAGATCAAGGGAGTAACTCTACCCGAATTCGAATTTTCTCATTTGCCCTCTTTCTGCAGCCTGCAACAAGGCAGCCTCGCAATAAAAGATAGGTTCGTTGTTCCGTTCCAAGTTGAAACCGTCAAATTAAAGCTGAAGACAACCAAAGCGGGCAGCTACAACTTAACCCCAGAAGTCGTCTACATCGATGATTTGGGCAAGCCGAAAGCGTTCAAGACCAACCTGATCACCATAACTGCACAACCAGCACAGCCCGCGTTCGTGGCTCTGCCCGGAAGGATAACGACTGGCTACCCGGAGCTTGATAAGTTGTTGCTGGGAGGGATACCGGAGAAATACGTTGTTGCGTTAGCAGCGCCTTCGTGCGACGAGAGACAGCTACTAAGCAAACGTTTCCTTGAAGCAGGCGCTAAACAAGGAGAGACAACACTCTACGTCACATGTGAGACAAGTGACGCTAAAGACCTGGTCCAGCAATTTCAAACAAACTTTAGCCTCGTCGTCTGCAACCCTCAAGCCGATTTAATCATACAAGACCAGGCGAATGTTTTCAAACTCAAAGGAATTGAAAACCTGACAGACATAGACATTGCCTTGACGAAATACCTACGCACACTCAACCCAGCGCAGACCATGGCAAAGAGGGCTTGCATACACCTAATCTCAGACGTGCTGCTACAGCATCATGCAGTTGTTACACGAAAATGGCTCAGCAGCCTACTCACCAATCTAAAATCCAAGGGATTCACAACTCTCGCCGTAATTGACCCGGCAATGCATCCACCAGAAGAAACGCAGGCAATACTCGGCTTATTCGAAGGAGAAATTCGCATTACTATTCGAGAAACAGCTAAAGGAACCGAGAAAGTTATCCGAATCCAGAAGCTCTTCAATCAAAATTATCTCAAGGATGAGTTAACTTTAGGATGATAAGAAATTGTCTGTGGTTTACTCAACATACTTAATGTTGACTCATTGTCTTAAACACCAAGAAATAATTGAGTGCACAAGTTAAATATAGTCAGCAAGCGTTCTGTTTTCAAAGGTGAACTAGCATGTCCGAGGCATTAACAACAGTTCCGACAGGAGTTCAAGGTTTAGATGAACTAATTAGCGGCGGATTTCCGAAAGGCAGAGTAATCTTGGTAGTGGGAGGGCCTGGAGCTGGGAAAACCATTCTTGCATCTCAATTCTTGTATAAAGGAATCACAGATTTTAACGAAAACGCCGTTTTAGTTAGCCTGGACGAGGGCAAAGAGCATTTCTTCGCTGAAATGGCAAAATTCGGCTGGGATTTTAGGAAAGCAGAAGAAGAGGGCAAATTCGGCTTTGTTGACGCAACGAGGCTATCAAGGGTTGCCATTTTGAAGGAGAAAATGCTAAAAGAAGAGACTAGTAGCCTCAGAGGCAAACAACTTCAGATTGATAAGTTAATCGAGGAATTGCAGGAAAAGATTAAGCTAGTCAACGCCAAACGTGTGGTATTAGACACGTTGGCATCACTCTTCTACAGATTCCTTGACTCGGTAGAGCGAAGAACCGCAAGCGTGGACCTGATAGAATCTCTATCCGATTTAGGCGTCACCGTTTTGGTAACTACGGAACTAGGCGAACTTGGTTTGCAAAGAAAAATCCTGGATGAAGAATTTCTTGTGCATGGCGTCATCATGATGCAAACGCTGTTCTCAGCTGGAACAACAACTAGAGGATTACAGGTCGAAAAGATGCGGGGTGTAAATGTAAACACTAACCTTGTGCCTTATACAATAGATAAAACAGGGATAGAAATCTACCCAAACATGTCACTGTTCAGAGAAAAATAGCCTGAGGAAGTCACTTTTTACTTTAATGCAACTTACTGTTGAGCTGTTCTTTCAATTTTTGCACCTACCGCAGTTGGCTTCTTTAAAAACAAAGTGTTGCATGCTTATCACAGGTTAACGCGTAACGGGCAGCGTTAAGTTAATATCGAGAAACCAGTCAACAACAGCGCACCAATAGTTTACTTGCAGTTTGCTTTAGAATTTCCTCATCAGAAATATGTTGCCTTGCGCATCCCTTGCTCCTATGCCAATGGTGTCCAGCGCGGGAACAACAATCTTAGATGGGAACAACGACTGGAGAGTAACTACGCCAG
>DASPPK010000012.1:0-6143 GCA_035625495.1 Candidatus Acidiferrales bacterium
CCCCGAGCTTGAAGGCCACTTTCACAAACACGGAATCAGAGCCTTTGAACGGAAACATACTGTCTTCTGCAAAGTCCTTAGGCAAATAGATCAAATACTTTCCGTCCTTCCTTCTGAACAGGCGGCCCCTTCCATCACAAACCATTTGTTAACACCTCGATTCAATTTTCAGTTCAAGGTCAAGGCTAATAAGCGAGGAAATATTTAAGGTTTGTTCTCAACTAATTCAAAGAAACACATTCAACTACGTCAACGTTACTTGAACATGAATTGTTTGCAACACGGTCTAATCATTGCAGAATTTTATTGAGTTTTTAAGCCTGCTCAGCAGTACAACGCGGCTTTCTGGCGATTCGTCGATAGAGTTGTAGCCTGTTTCGTTCGCCAACTGCGCTGAAAACTGTTGCATCTCGCTGTGGCTCGGCATGGCCTCATAGTCTAGTCTAAGTCTGGAGAAGCCTACATGCATGTATGCCTTAGCTTCAACGTAGGTCGGGTCTGCCTTCTCGATAAGTGCAGCGTATGCTTTTGGGTTTTTCATGTTTAGGCCGCGGACTGACGTTATTCGCATTACTGTTGGACATTTGAAGCTGGGCAACAGCGAGAGAGTTTCGTTCAGTTTTTCCCAGCCTCGCGAGATCTGTGGACGACAAGCATGCTTATATGTTTCTTCGTCTGGAGCACAGACAGAAACGTAAAGTTGAGTGGGCTCTTCGGTTAGTTCTGCCAAAGCCGAAGGCAGAGTTCCGTTTGAAACCAGAAATGTGGTGAACCCTCTCCTGTGGAAGACTTGGATCAACTCTCCTAGAGGTTTGTAGAGAGTCGGTTCGCCAGTTAGGCTTATAGCTACGTGTTTTGGCGTCAATGCTTCCGTGTATTTTTGCCTGTTTGTTTTGGGGTTTCCTCTGTATCCACTCAGGATCGCGTGTTGGGCTTTGAGGCTTTTCTGCACGATCTCTTCAGGAGAATCCCACGTTGGCATGTTTGTTTCTTCCCATGAGGCTTGAAGTTCTCCGCTTTCAGCTCGCCAGCAGAAAAGACACTGCTGAGTGCAGTAGAATGCTGCGGGTGTCATTTGTATGCATCGATGCGTCTTGATGCCGTAGAACTTTTGCTTGTAGCACTCTCTATCATGTATCAGTGTTTCATGGAACCATCTACATCTTTTCACTGCCGAATGCTGGCCAACCAAGTGATACTTTTGCTTCTTCAGAGCAGCGATGAGCGAAGAAGGAGCCAATGTCTCCATTGCCTTTCACCCTTCAACATCATGTGGACTTTTGGAAATTTAGCAATACGCAAGATAAAGAGTTTTACTGCTCAAAACAGTATTCAACTTTCTGGAATTCACTGCATAGCCTAACCACGTCATTCTTGACTGCTTCCGGTTTTTCCTCATCTATGATTACTCTTCTTAGTAATTCAGCTACTTTCAACATATCAGCCTCCTTCATCCCACGCCTTGTAACCTCGCAAGTGCCAACTCTGATGACGCAATCAACGATAATGTTCGCACGCTGGAGTTTTTCAGCAACACTTCTTGCTCTTCTTACATCCTTATAATCAAGGATTACCTGATGCGATTTGGTGAAACCGAGATGACTGCAGACAACTGGAAAGCCAACATCATGCAAACTCTTGGCCAGAATCTTTGAGTTCCGAATGACTTGTAAAGCGTAGTCTTTGCCGAATTTTCTCATCTCTGCCAGAGCCAAGGTCAGTGCAGCGATTCGATTCCAGTGAGCGTTGTCAACGAATGCTGGGTATATTTTCTCTTTTAGGAACTCTCCAGTCTCTTTGTTCGCCAAGATTATGCCTCCTTGAGGACCAAAAAAGCTCTTATGAGTCGACCCGAAAAGAACTTGTGCGCCTTCTCTCAACGGGTCTTGAAACTGGGCGCCGGCGATCAGTCCCAGAACATGTGAACCATCAAACCCCACGGTTGCACTGTTTTCGCCTGCAACTTTGGCCAGATCTTTGACGGGATGTGGAAAAGTGATCAAACTTGCACCGAAAATAACGGCTTTCGGCTTTGCCTGACGTATTACTTCTTGGGCTGCCTGAACTTTTATGTTCATGTCTTTCTTCGAAAACGGGAAAGGTGTCACGTTAAGCTTAAGGAGGCCTGCTAAGCCGTCTCTCCACATTCCGGGGTACCCGCCGTCTTTCGGAGAAACACACATCAGTGTTTCATCCCGCTTCGTCAGGTTAGCTAGAACGATTAGGTCGGCAATGTGGCCTGAGAGAGGGCGTAAATCCGCAGTTTCAGCTTTGAAGAGTTCCCTTGCAACCTTCTCGCCGTACTGCTCGATTTGGTCCGTGAAACGTGTGCCCATGTAGTAACGGTCTCTTGCCGTGTAGCGATGTGCAAGCTCTGATGAGAGTAGGGTTCTGACAGCTGGACTCATGATGTTCTCTGAAGGTATCAAGTTTAGGCATTGCTTTCCACGCCACTCTTCATGGCTCTGAACGAGTTCAAGAATTTTGTCGATCATTTCTAACAACTCAAAGGTCAAGCCGTACCGTACTAGTCCCATGCGAACTTAATTCATCTTTCGGCCAACTCTTACGTAACGGCTCAACATTGTTTATGCTGGAACCGTTGATGCGCTAAGGAAATCGTTCAAGAGGCAGAAACAAAGGTAAAGTTTAAAATGGTCTCAGTGGTAGAGTTGTTCACACGTTTCATTCAAGCTGAGAGGGAAAAGGCTGATGAAAAGTCGGCTCAAAAAGATTGAACGATTGGCATGTCTAATTCTTATATTAACATCGGTTTTGATCACGCTTTCACTCTTGCCCAAAGCAGTGGCTGGAATGTCGATATTGGTGAACCCTGATACTGGAAACGTTGGAACACTTGTGACAGTAACTGCAAATGTAACCACGGCGAACGGCAAGTACGACGTTTATTTTGATCAAGACTTGACTGCGAGCGGCACTTCTAGCGCAAACAACGTAAACGCAACATTTATTGTCCCTCAAACCACTGCAGGCAACCATAATGTTACAGTTGTAGACGTTACTACCCTCGACAACGCCACTGCAACTTTCAACGTTACGACATCATACTCGCTTGTCATACCAACAATGACAGAACCGTTACAGGAAAATGACTCGATACCGATTTCTGCCAACATAACTGGTGGCGAATTAGGTATGGCTTATGTCGCAAACATCACTGTTCAAGCTCCGACGAACGTGACGTATGTGAATATGCTTAACGTTGGAACCGTTTCGACTTTCGGAAACCTGACCGCAACTGCAAACTATCCAAATGATTTCTCAACGGGCGCCAACACGAACTTTGTGGGTAACTATACAATATTGTTCAACAGCACTATAGCTTATCAGAGTTTCCTTGTGGGTTTGACAAACTCAACTCAGTACCATAGAAACCAAACAGCGAACATCCAGGCCGCGGGTTATGGGTCAAACGAAAATGTCACGCTAACGATAGCAGGAGACGACATTGACGACTCTTATAACCTAACAGCTTCTTCAGGTTTGATTAACTACAACTGGACCGTGCCTGATACTGCATCTGTTGGGAATTACACGGTCAGTGTCTATTCTTTGGCAGGACCCACATCTAAGAGTCTGCCTGATGTCCAAACATTTGCTGTGCCTGGCTTCCCAGTGAACATCACTGCAATGAATCTTGCGGAAGAACCCGTTCCAAACGTGATCATCGTAGGGTTTGAGTTTGAGAACGGAACCGTTGCGGACAATGAAACAACTGACACAACTGGCTTGGCAACGTTGAACCTTGAGGTTGGAAACTATACATGTGATGCGTATAGCCAGAACGCGTACAGCACGAGCGAGAACATCGGCAAGCAGGCGATAGAGGTCAATGACACTGTCGCGTTGGACATTGTCTGCAACCTTACAGATTTGAAGGTTCAAGTCGTAGCAGGCAATTTGAGCATTCCTGATGCTGGAATCTATTTGACGCCGTTGAACGAGTCGTATACTACAGACCTCAATGGAACTGCTATAATTCCCTCTCTGTTGCCCGATTTGGCATATAGCTTGAACGTAACCCGTTACGGCACATCGTTCAACGTAACGTCGATATCGCAGCTCTTGATGAATGGGACGGCTGTGGCGTATTATAACGTGACATTCAGCTGTCCCACCTTGGTGTTACGAGTCACGGCTACTGAGTCAGACGGACAACCGTTCAATAACACGCTGGTGAGGGTTCAAGAAAAGTCTGGTGAACCTCTTTATGAACAGTACACTGACGCAAATGGAAGTGTCACGTTTAACCCTCCTCTGGGCATATACAGTGTAATGGTGTACGATCAGAGCGGAATAATGCTTAACGAAACAACTGTAGATCTGTTCCAGAACGAGAGCACGACGGTGCAGTGCGACCTATACGGCTTGACAGTGTCTGTGAAGGTGGTTGATTATTTTGGTCAGGGCATTGGAAACGTGAACGTGGAACTGCAGAGGGAAGGAGAGCCTACGATGTCTGCGCCGCCGACAAAAGCGGACGGAATTGCGACGTTCAACAACGTGATCGGAGGAAACTTGGAAGTTGTCTTGTATCTGGGTGATTCGACTCAGCCGGTTGTGACCGAAGGAGTGACCGTTGAGAATTCAACGACGATTCAGGTCACGATAAGCAAGTATATCGTCTTAGGAGGATTGCTGGTTCAGACGACCGAGTTCGCCACGATACTCGTGATCGCGGTGGCAATCGCTTTCATTCTGGCATTAGAAGTGTACAGGTTTAGACGCTCGAAGACGAAGAAGGGTGAGACTGAGTTTTCAAATAAGGAGTCTTAGGGAAAAAAGTTTATATGAAAACTCGTTAGAAGTATTGTTGAGAGAAGCGAGACTCGCAACGATGAAGTTTTGTTAAAGAACTGGTTAAAGGTTGTGCATGTGTTGGCACAGGTCAAGACTTGTTCTCAAAGGTGCGAAGCCTTCAAGTGTACGAAAGACGCGACCCTGCTGCGTCAGGATGGGGTTTGGTGCAGATGGACTGAAGACACGTGCAACGTTGCAGACTGCACGTACGCTATCTGTGTGAAGAGGCGTCTGCTGCCAAGGGGGATTTGCGGGGAGACCATTAAGAGGAAGACTGTTGAAAAGCATCCGGACGAGGTCGTCGGGCCGACGGTAAAACTCCGTGGTAGAGCTCTGCGCAAGATTGGGGAGAAAGAGATTTTCTAGCGGGGTCGGTGAGGTCTTTAGTGTTCGAGGTGGAGCGTCAAGTAGTTCATTTTTTCTTTTTTGTTTCTACTTGGCTGGGACGCGTTTTACGACTGGCGGTTTTACCTTTTTCAGAATTCTGTAGCCGCAGATGATGCATTTTGTTTCTCCGCCGCGCATGTCCAACTCGTCTGATGGAACCTTTGCTCCGCATCTTACGCATTCGTAGACTATGCCTGCTGGGGATTTTTCCAAGCTTTTCCCTCTTCGTACTGAGGAAAGCTGTTCTGCTTTTAAATGTTTCCGGCCATTGTTATCGTATCCGCGTGATGACGGGCCTTGAGGAAACGTTTGAGTAAAACGGTGTTGGAGTTTCTTCCTTCACGGGATTCTGCGCGTGTGTGTAATTCTTATGATGTTGTCGGTGACATCGCCATTGTTCGTTTGACGGAAAGGTCGAGAAAGTGCTCTGAAAGGATTGCTGAGGCCATTATGGCGGTTCACAGGAACGTGAAAACCGTGTTGGCGCAGGCAAGCGCTGTAGGCGGAGAGTTTAGGCTTCGCGGTTTGGAGTATGTTGTGGGTGAGAGGAAAACGTGCACGGTTCACAGAGAATCTGGATGCCTGTTCAGGGTTGACGTTGAGAAGTGCTATTTTTCGCCGAGGCTTTCTTATGAGAGAATGCGGGTTGCGAGGCTGGTTCGGTGTGGGGAGACTGTTGTGAACATGTTTGCGGGTGTGGGTTGTTTTTCGGTGGTGATGGCGAAGCATGCTGGGGTTGAAAAGGTGTATTCTGTAGACGTCAATCCGGGAGCGGTTGAGCAGATGCGGGAAAACGTTAGGATGAACAGGGTCTATGGGAGGGTTGTTCCGATGTTTGGCGATGCCAGAAAGATTGTTGAAGAGAGGCTGTGCCATGTGGCGGATAGGGTTCTTATGCCTCTGCCTGCGAAGAGCCTTGAGTATCTTCCTTATGC
>DASPPK010000013.1:0-3342 GCA_035625495.1 Candidatus Acidiferrales bacterium
TATGAGGGCACGGTTCAGGAACTCCTGAAGAACGTTGCTAAAGAAAATTTTTCTTCAGGCTGGTACAGAACTGAGATACTTCAGCCTCTAAAGGTAGACCCGCTTATGGACAGAAACGTGGCCGAACTCAGCGGAGGAGAATTACAGGAAGTTGCAATCGCATCGTGCTTGTCCCGCGAGGCTGAACTTTACTTGCTGGACGAGCCGAGCGCGTACTTGGACGTTGAGGAACGTTTGAACATGGCAAGAGCCATTCGAAGGGTTGTCGAGAACCGCAACGTAACTGGCCTTGTGGTCGAGCATGACGTGGTCACACAGGACTTCATTGCGGATCACTTAATGGTTTTCGAGGGAAAACCTGGGACCGAGGGCAATGCCAACCCGCCTACGAGTTTGAGAAGGGGGATGAACATGTTCTTGAAAGAGATGGAAGTGACCTTCAGAAGAGACCCAACGACGAAGAGACCCAGGGTTAACAAGGAGGGGTCGAAGCTTGACAAGTTTCAAAAAGAGATCGGAGAATACTACTATGTTCGTACTCACAGGAAATAGGGCCTAGGAAGCAATCATGTTTAGAATCGGAGAAACAGAAAGGAAATTGTTGGAAGCCGCCTCAAAGGGTACAGAAAATGCATATGTCTTATGGGGCTTCAAAGTCGGCGCGGCCGTTCTTGCAGAAGACGGACAAGTGTACGTTGGCTGCAATGTTGAAAGCTGGGTTTCTGGGCTCGGCACATGCGCAGAGAGATGCGCGATAGACCATGCAGTCTTGCATGGAAACCGCAGAATCATGGAGATAGCCATAGTGACCAATGAAGAAAAGCGAGCGAAGCCAAGACCTTGCGGTGTCTGCCTGCAGTACATTCACGATTTCGCTGGAAATTCTAAAATAAAGATTCTCATGGCACAGACTGAAAGAGGCAAGATTGCGCCTGAAACGGTTGAGGTAAAGACTCTTGGGGAGCTTTTGCCTTTTCCCTACGGAAAATGACAAGTTCGTGGTAGTTAAGTTAAAGAACGAGCAGAGTGTATCGTAGATAATCGATTTGGAGAAGGCCGGGAAACTCAGTGGCTGGGAGGCTCAAGGAGATAAACGTTGAGAAGTGTCTGCGCCAGAAAGATCTGAAGGGGGGATGGACATGGCTCAGACTTTTGAGGAAATAAGCGCAGCGGACTTTTTTCTACCGTAACAGGGACATTGCTGGGTTTACGAATCCGTCTAGAGCAATTTTCGTGGCGGTCAGGGAGTTGGTTGAGAACTCGCTGGACGCGGCGGAGAGCCACCGATTACTGCCAGATGTGTACGTTCGATTGTCGTACGAGGGTGAAGCAAGCGCGGAAACTCAGGTTTACAAGTTGCGGGTTGAGGACAACGGCATTGGGGTTCCGCCTCGGCACATTCCTTCTGCCTTTGGGCAGATCCTTTTCGGTTCGAAGTATAAGCTTAAGCAGCAGAGGGGAACGTTCGGCTTAGGCGGCAAGATGGCGATTCTGTATGGACAAATCACGACACATCAGCCGGCCACGATAATCTCCAGCACGGGCATCTCGAAGACCTACATGTACAAGCTCATGATCGACATTCAGCGGAACCGTCCAGTTATTCTTGACAGAAAGGTTCTGATAAACAAGGAAATATGGCGTGGAACCGTCGTCGAGTTTGCGCTTGAAGGGGACTATTTCAGGGCGATGCCGAAGATCTTGGATTATCTCAAGCAGACGGCCATGGTGAACCCCTACGCAAACCTGACGTTCGTAGACCCGAAGGGTAGGCTGTACAAGTTCACCAGGGTCACCAAGGATATGCCGGTTCCGCCGAAGGAGACGAAGCCACATCCGTACGGGGTGGACGTGGAACTGCTTCAACGGCTGATACAGATCACGCCCTACAGGAATATGCTTGACTTCTTGAAGAACCATTTCCACCGTGTCGGCGAGATCACCGCGCAGAAGTTTTTGGAGTTCAGCGAAATAAGCCCGTCCAAAAACCCTAGAAAACTCACTCATGAAGAAATCGTTAGGCTAATGCACATGCTGAAGAGGTTCAAGGAGTTTCTGCCGCCGGACGCAAGCTGCCTTTCTCCTCTCGGTGAGGACTTGTTGAAAACCGGAATCTCGAAGGAACTGAAGCCAGAGTTTGTGGCTGTTCATCAGCGGAGACCGGCCACGTATGCTGGACACCCGTTCATCATTGAAATAGGCATAGCTTACGGCGGAGAGGTGCCAAGCAGGGGAGCTTTCATCGTCTATCGGTTTGCAAACAGAATCCCGTTGTTGTATGATGAGGCGAACGATGTTTCGTTCAGAGTGATCTCGGCGATGAACTGGCGGAGATACCATGCCACTCCTGAAATGCCAGTGGCGATTCTTGTGCACATTTGCAGCACTAAGGTACCGTATAAGACGGTTGGCAAAGAATTCATCGCCGATAGGCCCGAGGTTAGAAGGGAGATTGCAAATGGGCTGCGAGAAGTTGCTCGGCAACTCCAGCTTTTCCTGTCAAGAAGGGAGCATGTTGACAGGGACCTGAAGAGGCTGAGTGTTTTCAGCAAGTACCTGCCCAGAATTGCTCAGTTTTCGACACAGCTTGCGTCTAAGCAGAAAGTACCTGACATTGAGAAGCTTTTGGCGAGTGTGAGGAAGTATGGAACGGAAGAAACGCAGGATTAGTGTGAGTGAAAGGAAGAAAGAAGTTCTAGCGGGCCTTGAGACTCTCGGAGGCGCAATCTATGATCAACTTGACAAAGGAATCTTTCCATCAATAGACATGCCGAGCCGCTCGACGGACAACATAATGTACGATGAAAAGCTCAGACAGTTTATATTAGGCGACAGGAGAGTTCGCAGAAGCGCGCGTAACATCAGCCACCTGAAGCCGTTCACCCAGCTCGTGTGGGCGGCACTGTTCTCCAATGAGCTTTCTTCGCAACGCAAAACGTCAACTCTGAGAGACGTCTACTACTCGGCACAGGCATACGAGATGACGTTCAAGGACCAGCAGGAATCAAACAACATCATAACAGACTTGGAAACGGTTCTGGGGTTTTCAAGAGAAGACTTCAACATCTTCCCAGAAGAGCGCTCAGCAGTCTTCGGCGACCTGAGAATAGAGTACACTGTGCCTGGCTATGAGGGAAAGACTCTGGATCTGACGTCTCATCCAGACGGCGTGCTCATCGGACCGGCACTCACCTCGTCTGAGTTCGTCAAAACCTCTGCAGATAAAGTAATAGCCATCGAGAAAGGCGGCTTGTTTACACGATTCATCGAAGAAAACGTGCACAAGAAGTACAACTCCATTCTCGTGTTAACGGCTGGGCAAGCGCCCCGGGCCACGAGACA
>DASPPK010000014.1:0-5180 GCA_035625495.1 Candidatus Acidiferrales bacterium
ATAACCATTAACTCATCACTAGGAGGTGCACGATTACGGGTTCGTCACAGACGTTTACTATAAAGTACGTTATAAACGCTAAGTTTGAAATAGAAGGCGTAGTTGAAAAGCCGGATGTTATCGGAGCGGTTTTCGGGCAAACGGAAGGACTTTTTGGGCCGGAGCTTGACCTTAGAGAACTTCAAAAGTCGGGCAGAATTGGAAGAATAGAGATTGAACTTCATTCTAAACAGGATAAAACAACGGGCAATATAACCATTCCAACAAGTTTGGACAGAGTTTCCACGGCTCTGATCGCCTCGAGCATAGAGAGCATAAACAGAGTGGGGCCCTGCGCCTCAAAGGTTACTCTTGAAAAAATCGAAGACGTCAGAGAGGCGCGGAGAAAAATCATAATCGACAGAGCAAAAGAGATTCTTCACAAGTGGACGATTGAGTCTATGCCCTCGGTCGACGAAGTGTTCAAAGAAGTCTCGGAAACGTTGAAGCTCGGCAAGGTTGAGAAGTATGGGCCGGAAGAACTTCCCGCTGGACCAGGGCTTGAAAGCGCAAAGGAAATAATCGTTGTTGAGGGCAGAGCAGACATCATAAACCTGATGCGATGCGGACTGTTAAACACAGTGGCGTTGGAAGGAGCAAAGGTTCCTGAGGCAATAAAGACCCTCTGCAAGGAAAAAGAAGCCACAGCCCTGCTCGACGGCGACAGGGGCGGGGACTTAATTCTGAAGGAACTCCAGCAGGTAACAGATGTGAAATTCATTGCCAGGGCGCCAAGGGGAAAAGAAGTTGAAGAACTGAACTGCAAAGAAATCTTCGACGCGTTGGAAGCCAAGGCTCCAATTCTGGAACAATACAAGCCCGCGAAGAAAGAAAGGCCGAAGGCGGAGCTCCCCAAAGAAGTAGTTGAAACAATAAAGACGCTTGAAGGCACTTTAGAGGCAGTTCTTTTAAACGATAAGCTGGAACAGATGGAACGATTGCCCGTTAACCAGCTTGCCGAAAAACTTCAGCAGGCAGAAGCGGTGGACACGGTTGTCTTCGACGGCATTATAACGCAGAGGATCGTTGACATTGCAAGCGAGAAGAACATAAAACGAATCATTGCTTCACGTCTATCAGATGCTGTGAAACCATCATTGACAGTTCAGCTAGTAACCTTCCCAGACGTCGCAGAAGGCTAGTTTCCAAAGAAATCTGACAGTTTTCTAGTCTCTTTTTCTCCCTTTTTCGACTGCAAAAGTTGCTCTTCTGATATGCCGAAGCTTTCAAGAATCCTGGTAGCAGCTGGCACGACCTGCTTCGATACGTAGTACTCTAAGTCCACCTCGTCATACGAAGCGAGCATGTACGGTTTGACCCTTTCATAGAGCCGCCCCGTGCCAATAACGACTACAAAGCCGATCTTGTCGCCGACGGCAAGTTCCCAGCCCTTTGCCCTAAGCATTTTGGCAGCCTCAACGTGGGAGGCCTTGACCTCATACTCTTCAGCAGGCTTGGTCAGCGTCTTCCAAATGATTAGGTCTCGATAAGCAACATGCTTCTGCCTGAGTTCACTGATGAACTGCTGCACGAAATCCGCAGCCTTCTTGGGCGACTGTTCCTTCAATATGATCTCTAAGACTTTTTCCTGCACGTTCTTTGCTATGGCTGCCCAGTCTCCGCGAACGACTTCCATACCGACGATGTCAAGTCGTCCATCTGGTAAGAGACCCGCATACCGCTTCTTTGCTTCAGTGAAAAAAATGCGCACGTAGACCTCGTTCGGTTTGACTTCCAACCCCATTTTCTCTTTTATCTCTCTTGACAGTTTCTCCACCTTTTCTGGCTGATTCTCGACGAAAATGCTGTCAGTGTCGCCGTATACAACCTTCAACTTCTCTTCCTTGGCCATTTCGATGGCTGTCAGTATCGTGTGCCTTCCCCAGGCAGCGGCTGCCTCAGCAACAGGCTTCACGTACCATCTGGCACCTATCCACCCAGCATACCCGTAGGAAGCGTTGGTCAAGATCTTCACGGCTTTCTGACGAGCGTCTAAGACGCGATAATCTACGCTTCCCGGTTTGAGCTTACTCATTTTCGGCCGGATTTCGTCTCGAACTTCAATGAGGTAAGACAGAACCTCCTTGTAGAAGCCTGGGGGCTCCCTTCGAAACTTATGATTGACTTCGGGAGCCTGGTACACTCCGCCAGGAGGCAACGGATCCTTTGGCGACACATAAGTGTCTGGTGACAGGTTATAATTGATCATTAAGTTGGGGTACATTGATTTGAAGTCGAGGACAGCGATGTTTTCGTGCAGCCCTGGCTCTGGCTGAAGCACCAAACCGCCCGCGTAGGACCTGTAAGGCTGCTCAACCCTCCTGGGCACGAGCTCGCCGATCCTGTGAGTACGCTTTATGAGGAACCATTCTACACGAAAGCCTGCAGCCGCTGTTCCAACGTGGTCGAGCGGCAGACCTACGAGATTGGAAAGCTGCATGGCGAAGTCGAGAATTGCCTCTGCAATACCCATAATGCAACGGGTGTTGTCTGCCGAAAACTTCGACAAGGTTACACGTTTGTCTTCACTGTCCCAGAAATCTGGGAAGTCTATGTCTTCGATGATTTTTCGGTTCTCAATCTTCATGATACCCAAGTAATCGGCAAGATTAGCCAGAGTCTTGACCTTTACCTCTGGAAATTCCTCTGCATAGTCTGCAAGGTCCAAGTTTGCTCTTCCAGTGAGCGAAACGTGGCCGTACACGCTCGTGTGAGGTTCAGTCTGAGTCCTGTCAACATACAAGTGTAATCCGAGTTTCTTGCATCTCTCTTTGAGAAAAGGCCAGTCTTGTCCATTGTTGCCGTAGCCTACGATTATGTCTGGATCGAAGCTTCGAACATACTCTGCAAAAGCCTCCAATACTGGCCGGTCGCTCTTGTCATCGCCTGCCAAGAACTGTTTATGTTCGCCCCCGTTGGTTGCTGCTGAAACAATTATCACGGGATTTCTATCCGGCTTAGGCGAGCCTTCTCTGCTGTAGTAGATTGATGAAAAGCCTAGTATGCGCAGAGGCGGAGCCTCAACCTTTTCAAGAACTTGCGGAAATGATTTTGCTGAGTAAACCCTGTCGACTTGAGCCTTGCCTTTGTTAGGTTCGCCAACAGCTTCTATTTCATGCCATCCGCATGGAACAACGCTGTTGTCTATCATGTATCGCATGGTGTATCGAATGTCGTCTTCGAGACAGTCTTTGACGCCTTCGAGCTTTCGAAGAGCCTTCGCATAATCCTGCATAACATCAGGATTCTTGCAGTAGACCTTCACGGCGTTCACGGGTTTTCCAAAAAACTTTCGTTCGGCAATTTCAAGCTTCGAAACGCATGGAAAACTATTTTGACTAATTTCGTTGATGACCTTGTCAGGGTCTGCACCTTCCTCAATCAAAGCGTAGAAGTACGAGACAAAGTTCCTGTCAATTACAAGCACTCTTTCTCCAGCAGAGGTCACACCCCAGAGCCAGATTTCTGGACAGTCGTCGCTAACCTCGTAGTTCAAATCTAAGAGCCAAAAAGTGATTTTCATCGAAGATTCTCCAATCCTGAACTATCCTTAGTGGATGAAGACATGCTTTTAAATGCTTTAGATTCTGTGAAAACCCGAAGGATGGAGTGTGTTTGAACCGTTTCAAGAAGCTATCTTACAGGTGCTTCTCAAGCAAGTCTAGTACGTCGGGATAGTCTATTCCCAAAGCTTTTGCTTTTTCGACAGTGGGCACGCCGTTTGCGTTCCATCCTCGCCTTGCGTAAACAGCGTCTTTCAGTCTTTCGTACTCCGATTCTCTGCACTTTCTGAGAGCAGCCGTTTTCTCATCTGTTGACTTGCCCTGAGGGTCGTAACCGAACTTTTCCTTAAGTTGCTTATCGTAGCGTTCTGCTCTGCTTTCATACTCTTCTCTGGTCACTGGGCCCACGGCGCGGTAGGGTAACGTGTCATGCTGACGCGTGCCGAAACCCATCCTCAGGCTGAAGATTCTTTGAAAGTTGTAGACTCTCTCACTCATGAAGATCAAATCGTCTTGGCTAGTCTTCATGCCTGTGACCGCTGAGTAAAACTTCGCGTAATTTTCGACGTGTGAAATGACCTTGGCTGGTTCTTTCGTCTCCTTGTTGTCTGTTGGAACCACGTCGTTCCAAGGGAGTTTGCAGAGGCCGTTAAGGCCAAACCAAGTGCGGAACATGGGGAACCAGTGCAGGTTTTCAGCCTTCTGCTCAAAGGTAGGCATCAAGTTGTGCACCATGTCTAAGAATATAAGCCAAGCCTCGTCATGCTGAGGACCTTTCAAGGTAAGCCCGTAGCCGCCCTGCTGGGCTAAAGATTCCTTCGTCACGTACTCGGAAAACTCTAAGCCTTTTGATTCCATGCCAATATCTTGGAGAATCCTAGGGTCTGCGCCGTATTCCTGTGCGAAAAGCCTCTTCATCCGTCTGACCCCCTGTCCAACTACGACGCCGAAGCCTACGCCCTTCGCCATCTGATGAACCAACTCAAGAGCTGCTTCTCTGTTGCCGAACGTTAAGTCCAGACCCTCAGTCGCTTTCTTGTCGATTATTCCCATCTCGTAGCATTCCATTGCAAAGGCGGTAGCTGTGCCCACTGAAATCGTGTCCAGACCGTACGTGTCGCAGTAGAAGTTCATCTCAATAACATGGTCGGCATCGAATATTCCACAGTTGCTTCCAACGCCGGCGATTGTTTCGTATTCCGGTCCGTTCACGAACACCTTCTGCCCCTTGTAGGGGCCTGTTTTTAACTCGAAGTCTTTGACGCCGTGGGCACATGACATTGCACAGCCCATCCAGCAACCGTCGAAGCCCTTGTGAAACTTTTTTCTGTAGACTTCTCGTCCTAATTTCTCTGCTTCAGGGTTGCTGCCGAACCTGAAGTTGTTTATTGGAAGCAGGTCGAACTCGTTCATTATCAGCACGAGATGAGTCGTGCCGACAGAGGCCATTTCGTTTTGCATGGGGTCAAGGCTTCTGACCTCCTGACTGTGAGCCGTGCCAGTCTGCTTAACCATTTCTGGGTCAGCCGGACCGTTTGTGTCTACTGAAATCGTGCCAGAGTACTTGACAGCTATTGCCTTCACTCTCTTGTTCCTTAGGACGGTGCCTATTCCGCCTCTGCCAGCCTGTTTGAACCT
>DASPPK010000015.1:0-5024 GCA_035625495.1 Candidatus Acidiferrales bacterium
AACGTTCCAGCCATCCCTGGGTCAAGAATCACCTTGAAATGTCCTGAGGGCGGAGCAGAAGCTTTCAGGAGGCTGACTGAACTGTCCACAGTTTCCTTCACTGACTTTTCTTCCAAGTCTTCAACAATTTCAAACCCTGCAGTTCCTCCAGTGGACAGATAATCGTAATCCATCTTGCCCGATTCTCTGACGATCGGTGAGATTTGAAGAGACGTCCTCGGAACGACCTGCCGCAGCACACTGCCTTCAGTGTTTGCGAAAACCCTTTCTAACACGGTGTCCGAGTAGTGAACTATTGCGTTAACGACCCTTTTGTCGTGGCTCACCACTTCGTTATGAAGCCTTCGAACATGCTTCAGTTTCTCTTCAACATCCACTTCAGAAGGGCTGATCTTTACTTTCAATTCTTCGTCCAGTTCCCAAGGCCTGAGTTCCTTCAGTTTGACAGAATTCCGAGACAAGGGTTCGAATCTGGCAAGTTTCCTCGCCATTTCAACTATGCGGCTTGCAGAAAGATCATAAGTGCTCGTCTCTCTCCATTGTCCCTGTTTGTAAGCCCTGAGGACAACGCCCTGAAAAGATGCAGGCGTTGAAACGCGTTCCTCAGCATTGTCTTTAATTACCCGCACACCTTGAGCTTTTTCACAGAGTACGTCAGCGTATTCGACACGCTTTTCCATCGCCTCGACTGCTTTGATGGACAGCTGCTTTGTCTGGTCAGAAGAGTTCTCATTCATGGTGAAGCCTTCTCGAGACTATGCGCATTCGTGAATTTAAGGAAATACGTGGTATCACAAGGATGTCTTGAGGAACTGTAACCCTCCTTCCTTCTCATGCAGGTGGTTTGCTGCCGATACAGAATGTTCGGCCATTAAACTTTAATTACCTCTGAGAAGGCTATATTGACCTCTCTTGGAAGCCTCAGGCGTATGAGCGGTCTTGTCAGCAGATACTTGGCGCCGTTAGTCATAGTTCTAAGCATAGCGTTGGGCTTCGCTCTTCCTCAGGTCGGATTGATTTGGAAACCTTACCTGTCAGTTTTGCTGATGTTTTTGATGTTCTTCGTCGCGCTAAGCATAGAACCGATCGAAATCACGCGCGCAACGAGGAATTATCCAGTCATAATGATGGGCTTGTTCACAGTGTTTGTCATGGTGCCTGTGCTGGCCTTTTCTGCAAAACCCTTTGTCTCATCCATCGTTTACGCCGGGATCATTCTCGGGCTCTGTTGCCCATCTGCGGTCGTCTCTGC
This sequence comes from Candidatus Acidiferrales bacterium, assembly GCA_035625495.1. Taxonomy (GTDB): domain Archaea; phylum Thermoproteota; class Bathyarchaeia; order Bathyarchaeales; family Bathycorpusculaceae; genus DASPPK01. The sequence goes on from DASPPK010000015.1 coordinate 1,253, forward strand.
TTTTTGGGCGGAGGCTTTCAAAGGGGACGTTGCCACCGCCTTGGTTATGAGCATAACCACAAACCTGCTTTCCATAGTCACTGTACCTGCAACGATGCTGATTGTTATCGGCGCAGCCCTCCACGTTGACGTTGCAAGCATGATGTTGAATCTGGCAGAGATAATCTTGATTCCATTAGTCGCCTCTTTCTTAGTGAGGAGATTCGTTCATTTTGACTGGATCAGAGCCAGCCTTTTCAGCTCCAAAGCTGAACTATTTATACTTGCTCTCATAGTTTGGGGGTCTATCGCGTCAGGAGTTGAATACGTAAGAAACAACGTCGCAGAATTCGTAATACTGAACGTTTTCATACTTGGAATACTCGCACTTGCGTGGACATTGACCCATCTCCTCACCAAGGGATTCGGACACAAGAAAGCGACATCACTTGAAATTGCGACAACAGTAAAGAATGCGGCGCTCTCCTTGGTTGTTGGTCTTACAGCGTTTGGGCCGGCGGTACTTCCACCTCTAATTGCAAACCTCATAGCGCAAAACCTGCTGCTCATCTCGGCAAAAGCAATGACGGAAGAATGATCAGAGCATGTTACGCTGGACGTGCAACGTAAAAGACAAAAAAAGAGACTGCAGAAGATGTCTGTATTGATGTCTGAAACTTGCATATTGGCTTCTGAGATAATCATATATGGAGCCTCTATCATACGGTTGGCTGATGCATATGAAATCCAAATTTACATATGTTGGGATAAGGGTCACAAATCTGCAAAGGTCCATTGATTTTTACACGAAAGTGCTTGGCATGAAAGTTAAAGGTCGGGGCAAGGTTGACCAAACCAAAGGGGAAACCGTGGGCCTTGAAAGCGAGAAGGACGGTTTCAGTTTGGAACTAAACTTTTACGAAAAAGACAGTCCGTTTAACACAAAATATTTTGTGGGAGAAGGGTTAGACCATCTTGCCTTCAACGTGGACAATCTGGACAAGGCCTTGGAAGAAGCGAAAAAAGCAGGTTACAAAACTGTCTTGGAAATGAAAGCAGACGGCAGCCGATGGGCCTACATAGAAGACCCAGACGGAATCTGGGTTGAACTCTTCTAGAACCTTGATGCGAACCAAGCACTAGTTCCAGTTATTCGTCTTTTGTCCAATGCAAAAGAGCTTCAATTTACCGCGTCCATTTGCAGACTGTGCCTTCGTGTTTTGACATGTCTTGTCAGCACATCAAGAAAAGCTTAGGCGCGCTACCTTGCCCTTAAATTCCCTTTTTCTGACTGTGGCGCGCGCTAATGAAGCCAACAATTACTGTGCTGTCAGGTGCAGAGTCGCATTCTTTGAATTGATTTTACATTTGTGTTTCGATTTTGCATTCTTCGAAAATTAACGGGGGAGATAGAAGAGGCAACAGAACCTTAGAGTAAGAGACAACGTGTGGTGTGTCACATATGCTTAAGAGTTAGTTGTGCGAACTCCTTGCATTAAAGCTTGAAGAGACTCGACTGGTATGGTTTCAATCCTTGAGCCGGTTATAGGCGCCGTCGTCGGCATCGTTGTTACGGTTCTGATTGAAGAAGTCATCAGCTCCGTTATTAGGCGCGCGGCAAAGGTTGCAGGAACAAGCCCCACCGTAATTCGTGATGTCGTAGTTGCATTGCGAGTCATCGCGATTCTTATTATCCTCGCAGGAATTCTCTCATTAACGGGCCTCGCATCGGAGTTCACTGCTCTCACCATATCTGGAATAGGTGCCCTTGCCGTTTCGATCGCATTACAGAATACTCTCTCCAACATCGTCTCGGGCATTCTCCTCCTGTATGACGGAGTGATACACCTGAACGACTCCGTAGAGTACGGCAGCGTTAAAGGAAAGGTCGTGCGCCTGGCTCTTCGAAACACATGGATAAAGACGGACTCTGGCAAAATTGCTGTTATCAGCAATTCCTTGCTCTCTAGCGGTCCGCTCATCAATCACTCTGCTACAGAGCGTTTATCAAAGAAATATGCAATTGAGTAGACGCAACGCAACGGACAAAGTTCATTCTTCCCGTCTTTACATTGACCATATTCGATTAACCCCTCTAAAACGCGCGCAAGAAGCGACCTTCCTTACCAGAGATGCATGCGCCAACGCGTTAAGGGTTTATTTATCCTAGTCGCGATGCACTAGCCACAACAAAAATAACTAGGGGTGTAAGGCCAACACAAACCAGAAAAAAGCCTAATGCCGTCGTGACAACTTCAGCGTTCGTCTTCAATAGTTAGTCAGAAAGGAAAATATATGTTGAGGTCAAAATAAACATCCTAGTCGAAGTAGGTTATCAAGAAATTAAAGGAAGAGAAAGGAAGGATGGAACATCATGTCCAAGGAACCGACTCTTGAACGCGTTAGGAAAAAGCTCGAAGCAAAAACTAGCGAAATTAAGGAAGAATATGAAGGGAAAATAAAAGAGCTAGAAGAGAAAATTGAACAACACAAAAGGGAAAGAGATGCTAGACTTATTAAGACTGAAAAGCGGTTTCGCAGGGACTTTTGCGTAGCTTTCAAATCGGTAGTAGGAGAAGAAGATTATAGTTGGCTCTTCGAGTGGCTATTGAAAAACAAGGAAAAAGAAATTGAAGAAGCCGAAAAAAGGCATGAAAGAAGGCGTGCAAACGAATTAAAGGAAATGAGTGTTGAAGATTATCTCTTTCACTATTTCAATGATCCGAAAATTGAAAGACGGTTAGAAAAAGATATAGGGCAAAGCAAATCAGAAGAGGCCAAGCGACTTTCTTTTATACTGGCAAAAGTGAGGCTGGAGAAGATGATTAACGAGCGCTATTCCATTGGATAGATAATCGATCGAGAAGCATGTGAACCGAAGCCAAGAAGCTAAGTGCTATAGATAAGAATGCTATTAGAGACAGACGCCAGAACAAGAAAGTTTCAGTTCTCTCCACCATAGTGCGCGCGCTTATAGTCGAGTGAGGAGTACAGCGATTATACCTGTTAGGAAGACGCCGTCGAAGGTTCCTGCTCCGCCTATGCTGGCTACGGGCGCGCCGAGTTCCGGAATAGCGCGTAGGTTAGTAAGATCTGCGCCTATCAAGGTTCCTAGGACGCCGGCAACGTACGCGATTGTTTGTGCAGAACTTGGTTGGAGAATGATGGCTATGAGCGCCGCGGCTATCGGTGGAACTAACGCTGGAGTGACTATGCCTACTCCTTTCACGGGTCTGGCTGCTGCATGAGTTATCAATGCGACGATGGCTACGCCGATTATGCTGTAGAAAATTGTTGCAGATGCTGCCCTGCTGAGCAGGTAGATGGAGACGGCAGTAGGTATTAGTGCCCCTCCAACGTTAACGGCGACAACTGTAACAGTTTGACCGTACTCCACTTGGGGGATTCGATAAGTAACTCCGAAAAAGCTCACGTATTCTTCTGTTATGATAGGCACTGAAGCTTTGAGTTTCAGAATTGGGATGTTAACAGAACTTCCGACGAAAGTGGCGATAAGGAGGAGAACTATGACGATGGGGCTGAAGCCAACGTTTAGGAAGGCAAACCCTACCACGCCGACAAAAACTAATCCGACGACGGCGACCAGTATCAACAGAAAGATTGCGAGAATCAGCCTGCTGTGAGGGAAATAGACTGTTCTTCTGCTCATCTCGCTCCTACCTCATTCAGGTCAGCAGCATGAAGAATTCATCCTGTGCCAGAAGATTGTGCTCCTCTTTTATTTGCGTTTCTTCGAAGGTTTGTATGCTTCTGCAACTCGCGCAGTTCACAG
>DASPPK010000016.1:0-3433 GCA_035625495.1 Candidatus Acidiferrales bacterium
ATTTTCAGAGTGAATGAAATCATTATCTATCCCGATTGTCTCGGAATCAACCAGAGGAACGACGCAGACTTGGTTGCGACTTTACTCGCTTACATGGAGACGCCGCAGTATCTACGGAAAACGTTGTTCAAGCTCAAGCCAGTTCTCCAGTATGCAGGAATACTTCCCCCGTTGCGCACATTACATCATCCGCTTAACCGCAGAAGCAAGAATCTGAAGGTCGGCGAATACCGAGAAGGAGCAGTCCTGGCTAAAACAAGAGAAGGAACCCTCGTAGATATCGGTGTTGAATCGCCTGTGCTGATGATGACCTCGCAGCTGCCTGCTGGTAGACGCATCACTGTGAGGATCGTGAAGACTGGTAAACCTTTGAAGGCTGAATTGGTGAATCGTGATGAGGTGCCCACTTATTGGGGGTACTCGGTCACCGTGGAAAAACATTTCTTCGGGGAAATTGCAAAGAGCCGAAGCTTCGACTTGACGATAGCCACGTCGAAGTACGGTTTGCCGTTTGCTCAGGTTGCAGGGCAGATCGTTGAAGAATCAGTTCGAGCGAACAGCGTTCTCTTGGCTTTCGGTGCTCCGGCAATGGGGTTGAATGAAATAGTTGCACGTGAAAGGCTTCGTCTAGAAAACATCGTCGATTTTGTGGTTAACACCATTCCATCGCAGGGAACTGAAACCGTAAGGACCGAGGAAGCACTCATTGCTTCTTTGGCAGTCCTCAACATTGCTTTAGCAGCTAGAATGTGACTTCAAACAGCTTCAAACTGACTAGCGCAGAAAAGCAGATTGCTGGGACAAAGGGATAAATCTTCGTTCTTGTAATGTTGGGTGCATGTATTTCGACATCACGATGCCCTTGACGCTCTTTGCCGTAACCCTTGTATCTTTGTCCATCAATCCGAAGACCGAGGGCAAACTGAAAGAGAATCTGCAAGAGAAGCCGATGAGTATTCGTGACGCCGCTCTGCTAGTCGGTTTGATGTCCGTTATGGTGTATCTGATCGTCTTCGTCAGAGATGTAACCTACGTTCTTATGGCGTTGTACCTGTTCGCATATTCGACGCTTCTTTTCACTTTTACGAACCTGTTTTCAAAGAGTCGTTGGTACTTGGGCATTTTGCCTCCGGCAGCCTTCGTTCTGTTATACGTTTTTTTTGGCGTTATTTCAAACGATTATTTGTGGACCTATTATTTGGCCAACGTTTTTGGCCTGATCTTTGCAGTGCTTATTACCCTTTACCTGGTAGGTCTGTTCACGTGGAAAACCACGGCGATTTTCGGCGTTCTGTTAACCCTTATGGACATAATTCTCGTCTTGGTCACCAAAACTATGGTCCAAGCTGCCAAGGTTGCTGTGAGTCTTAATCTTCCTGTGCTAGTCTCGCTTCCCTTGATTCCACCGGCGTCTGGGCTGGGCGTTTCGATGATAAGTCTGGGTCTAGGCGACTTCTTCTTCGCTGGGTTGTTGGACATACAAACGTTCAAGAAATACGGCAAACAATTCGCAATAATGTGTGCGGTCGCGATGAGTATTTCTTTCTTTATTTTCGAAACACTATTGCTGAACTTTTGGCGAATCCCGTTTGCGGGCACATTGATGATCATCAGCGGATGGGCTCCCATGGTGATTTGGAAACAGTTGAATGTGAGAAAATCAACTGGGCCAGGATTAACGGCTTCAGCTGTCTGAGAAAAAACCAGTGGTTAAACTGGAATTTCAGATGGCAATATGAGAAAGCTGAAACGTGTTTAACCGAAGAGGGCGCCTAGGCCTTCGAGCGCTGCTTCTTCCTTCTGTTTTTCTTCGTCTTTCTTCTTCTTCTCGTCTTCCTTCGGCTTCGCTTCTGCTGCTGGTGCAGCTGCGGCTGCCGTTGCTGCGACTGGCGCTGCCATCATCGTTGGAGCAGACTTAATCGCTTCATCAATCTTCACTTCAGCCAAAGAAGCTACTAAGGCTTTGACGCGAACTGTGTCAGCGCTTATTCCCGCTGCTGTTAAAACCTGCGTCAGGTTTGCCTCGTTTATCTCCTTTCCTGCCTTATGGAGAAGCATTGCACCGTAGATATATTCCATACCCTTTCACCTCTCACATCGACTATTTTAAGTTTTTTCAGTTGGCTCGGCCCTTCCCTTAACGTCTGGACTCTAATACTTTGTTCAATCCCGTTAGTTAGGCCACTGTGCCTTACTGCTACACGCTGCCCAGCTTGAGCAGTCTTTCTTCACATACAAAATCCCATGATTTAAACTTTCTGTGCATAGAAAACAGGGTTAAATTTGCTGCATGAGAAAGTTATCGAGGGTTTAACCGTTGGACTCTTTGCTTGGCATTCTCCCTTCTGTAGACTATGACTGCTAGCAGCGCCGTTATGATGAATGATGGTAGAATAATGAAAGAAGGAAACTCTGGTACCGCTTGTTGTCCTATGATCTGGATGCTACTGTTGTTGTAGCCGTAGGTGAAGTAGACGAAGGTATCGGTATCATTCTGGTTTGCCTCGTAAGGTATGCCTGTACTGTTCAGCAGAACTTGCCAATTTGTCAGTGAGTCACAGCTTAGCAAGCCTTTGGGAACTGTCACGTTGCAGAATCCTTGGTCTGCGTGTGACACGTATCCTGTTATGTCTAGAGTCACTTCTTTGTGAGGCTGGTTGAAGTTGAAATTCGCTATAGAAGAGTTTGTGAGGACTGTGACGTTGTAGGCTTGATCGTTCCATGTTCCGCAGGAGAAGTTCCTGCTGAAAGCCACGACTTTGCCAATTATGCTTTCCGCTGGAGTCGGTGACCCAGGTCCAGGGACCGCGTTGTCGTCGCCCTGAGTAATGTAGGAGACGCTCCCGTTGTCCACTAATCTTTCAATTGCTCGAGAAACAATTACTTCTCCATAAGCTTGGAAAGCAATTACGTCGCCTTCAGGGTACGGAGCAGCATACATTTGAGACTTGTTGACGTTACTATCGACGACAAGCACGTCCCCTATTTCCAAGGTAGGATGCATACTTCCTGACAACATCTCCAGATACGTAAAATCGCTGGAAGATGCATTGACGCTTCGACTTCGAGAAATCAAAATCATACAAGAGAGCAAGAAAACAATCAACGCCAACAATAGGACTCTCTTCATTCTATCACATCATTAGCCTTTAGGGCATAAGAACTATTAGGACTTATGGAACAATTTCAAATTGGCCGACTTTCTAAACTATTCAAGTCTGATCTTCTATGGAGCCGAGGAACCATTTTGAAAATTTGCGATAAACTGGTAATTTAGGCTGCAATAACGCAGCTAGCCTTCTAAAAGTCCTGTTCTCGTTCCATCGTACTGTACGCTTTGTCTTCTTCTATGATCTTCTCCGCATCAGTCTGCGTTTCTTTCCTTTGCTTCTTTCTCTTCTTACCCATCTTTCTTCCAGCACGCTTCCGATCC
>DASPPK010000017.1:0-3391 GCA_035625495.1 Candidatus Acidiferrales bacterium
TCTACGGCGTGCAAACAGGATTTGCACCTGGCTAATGCGCGTAGACGAAGACCTTCAGCTTCATTTTCTACTAGTTCCAGTCTTCTCGCAGGAATATGTGGAAGGAAGATTGTGTGGTTGAGCTGGCGCTGATATGTGGCAACGGCGTGGGAAAAGGACGGAGCGGTCTAGGCCGCGGAAGCGGCCAGGGCTCCATGTCGATCTCGGAATTTGCTTCGAGCCTCTTACTCGTCGTTTTCACCCTCTGCCGTACTTGGAATCACTGTGAGCTCCATCAGTTTCTCTCCGCGAAGGATCCAGAGCTTCGTCTTTTTTCCGATTATGTTTTCGGTCAGAAGTCTCGGAAGGTCGTAGAAGCTTGTCACGGGGCTTTCGTTGAACTTCACTATCACGTCGCCCATTGCTAGACCAGCTTTTTTCGCTGGTGCACCCTGCTCGACTGAGAAAACCATGACTCCTGCGTTCTGGTTGATACGTGATTGACTTGCGATTTCCTGCGGGATTAAAACAGTGTTTGACACTATGCCCAAGTATGCTCTTTTGATCTCTGCTCCAGTCATGAGCCTGTTGACGGTGCCTTTCACTTTGTTGACCGGAATCGCTATGCCGCGAGACCAGACGAAGGCTGTGTTGAGGCCTATCATCCTACCGGAAACATCGACCAGCGGTCCCCCTGAAAAGCCTGGATTGAGTCTAGCATCAGTGGCTATCACATCTTCCATCGCTGTTCCTCTCCACCCTCTGAGAGTGCTTCCCACGTTTGTGATTATGCCTGTTGTTGCGCTTGGTTGCCTGTTGAACGGGTTAGCTAGGGCCAGCACGAATTGGCCTGTGCTCAGCGTTTCGGAATCGCCGAGTTCTATTGGTTTAAAGTTTGCCTGTTCTGCTTTCAGCAGCGCTATGTCGGAATAGGGGTCAACACCAACTATCTTGGCTTCAAATGTTTTTTCTCCAGAGCCGATTCTGATGGAGGCGTTTCTTCCGAGAACATGATTGCACGTCACTATGTGGCCTTCTGAACTGAAGACGACGCCTGTGCCTCTCGTCATCGTTGTGTTCACGCTTACCAAAGAAGGCGTGAGTTTACGGACGAGTTCAGCGGTAGCGTCAGAAAGCGACTTTAACACCTGCAAAGCACTAATTGACTCACTCATACTTTTCACCTCAAAAATAGAAGAAGCCAGCGTCTTATTTGTTGACTAAGGAAAGCAGAAAGTCGGTCACACTACGCCGGCGTCAGATGCACGTCGAAATCGCCAAAGTAGGCTACGTGTCTGATCAACCGTGAGCTTGAACAGAGTTTGCCTATGTACGTGACAAGTTGATAAGAAGCTCTCAAAGCCATGTTCAAGTCCTTATCATGCAAGAACTTGGCTTCAATCGTGAGCATTCTGTCCGACACGTTTGCGTCAACTTGGATGCCGCCATCTTCTGTGATCCACTTCAAAATGACCTCTTCGCGGCCTTTTCTATCTGAACTGCCTAGCCAACGAAGCAGACCGAACCATCTTCCTCTCAGGCGTGAGGCCAAATTCTGAACTGACATATCAGAAGGCAGAAATGTCTGCAGCAGAGGAACGCGAGACTCATCCCTGCACGTGGGATGTAGTCCTAGAAACTCATCGATCTTCGATGTCACCCTGTAACCCCCATGTCCCTTCTCCACTATGCCCTCCTGCTCTAGCCTGCTAAGGATTCTGGAAAGTGTCTCAGAATGGAGGCCCATTCTTCTCTTCAGTCCATCGAACGTAAACAGAGCCAAATCTTCTTCGCTTATCAAGTTAAGAACGTCGGCATCTCGTTCACTGAACGAAGACTCAGCGATGTCGTTCCAGTCAGCATTCAAGGTTGACGTTGCCACCTTCCTGACTTAATTCGTACACAGTTTCCAATCAGACTTCTCCATTATTTTTATGCGATGCCTATCGTGTTTCCTACGCCGACGACGATGACGGTCTCTCCCTCTCTGGTTCGTTCTTGAATAATGCTTCCCAGTCTCGGAATCACCCTGTCAGCGGCTTGAGAGATTTTCTCTGTGATCGGCGCCAACACCTCCTTCAGCGATTCCTTGATGACTATGGCGTAGACCGGAATCTTGCACCTGGTAGCCACTTCCTCTATCTTGAACTTGTCAACGCCGATGCCGCCTATTGCAGCACCGACGCCCTCTGCGATGTCCCCGGAATCTTCACCCTCCAATTTGAGACCAGCGTCAATCATCACGACCAGGGACACCTTTTCATCGCTGGCCTCAATCAGATTGCTCACTGCGTCCCCTGACTTTCCAACGGTTCCCCCCGGACCTTTAGCCTTCGTAACGATGACTCGTCTTCCGTCAAGTGTTGTTTCTGCCGCTACCATGTCTTTGGCCACTTCAAACTTTTCGCGATCAGCCATCAGTTTTGATGCTGTCAACGCGCCTATGCCATCGCCAACCGGCTTGCCCTCTTTGAAAGCGTCCAGAAAAGAGACATACGCTTCAGCTTCTTCCATAATTGCCGGAAGCTGCATTTGAATTTGCACGGTGCTGTAGAGCGTTCCGGTCTTTTTTCCTAGCAGGTAGTAATGGCGCACAACGCGGTACATGTTGTTCAAGGCCTGCGTTGCTTCCACAAGGTTCCGCAAATTCTCAAGTTGAACTTCGTCAGCGTGCGGTGCGATCGCTTTAACCTCGTTCTTGATTCGATCGTCTGCTGTGTCAAGTATGTGTTCGAGCCTATGGACAACTCCAGATGGGTCCATGCTGACGGGTTCAACAGTGAAAAACTGAAGGAGCGATTCCAGTCTAGGCAACGGGTCTTTTTCAGGTCTGCCCACTTCATTGATTGCTGAAATCACCGTTTGTTTCGCTTTGTCCCTCAAATCTCTCAGCTTGACAAGAGCTCTAGATATCTGCCGCGTCATCAGAGCGGTTTGTATTCTTTGAGAGAAAAACCAGAAGATGAAGAATGTAAGTAGAAAAGCAATGTTCATTATTGTGCCGATGAAGCTTGAGTCTGGAAGTAACGATATGTTCACCGCCTCCTTCCAGGACTAGCCTTGCTGTATGTTTCGGGTCCATCTGACTCCTTTAGCTGGGCCAGTCTTCTGTTGATTGCCCCTAACTCCTTTTGCAGCTCTTTAACCATATTTTCAATCTGTGCTCGCTTTCCCTCTAAAACACTTGATGTATCCTCAGGTTTTCTCTTCCTCTCTTCGAGGAAGACTGAGAAAAAGGTCGGTATCCTCGGCACTGGAATCGGGTTCATTCTCACGTCCAACACGTCTTTCATAAACTCTCTGAACAAGTCACTCATGCTGTTGGCGATCTGACTTTCTTTGCCAAGGGCTCGCTGAAGAACCAACTCGCCCGTCCCCGTGACCTTGTATGTTTTTCGTCTTCTCTTTTTTT
>DASPPK010000018.1:0-24257 GCA_035625495.1 Candidatus Acidiferrales bacterium
GGACGACGTGGACATGAAGAGGCTGTATGAGCTGCAGAAGGATCCACGTTACAAAGACCCATTATGGCGCAGAGAGATCAAGACTTTCATGAAAATCAAACGAAAGGCGGAGCAAGAAGCGTTCAGTAGGTACGGCCTAACGTATATCGTTGACGAATACTTGCCGAACAAGCTCGAAGAAACGAAGTGAAACCTCTCTCTTGATACACGCGCTTGTTTTGCACGTTCAAGGAAAACGAAGACGTTTCATCACCGATTTCATTATAGGGGCATGCTTTTAGCGAAAGCATAAAATAACTGTGCATCTTTCTATCTGGGAGCATGTCGGAAGGAATGGACTGAAATGAGTGATGAAGGCGGCCTCGGAATAGGGTTGGCTGAAAAGTTCTTCGGCCTGATACTTTTGGTTGTGGGTCTTCTTGGTTTATACTTCACTGTCACGAGCGTCTCGGTTCTGGGCGCGGAGACTGGTTTCTTCACCGTTATGTGCCTTATCCTCATCGTGGTAGGTCTAGTTTTGATGATAGCCAAGACTAGTGAATAGGCTATTCTCTTCTTTCAACAACTATCCTGCATTTCGTGGCCAGCGCAGCTATGACGCCTAAGGCTGCAAGCCATGGAGCAATGACGGTGCCGATGACGCCGACAGTGGCGGGTATTTCAAGAAGAACCTTCTCGTTCACATCCTTGACGATTATCCTGGTAACGTTTCCCTCGTGAAGCAGCTCCTTGACCCTTTGAATGAGGTCGTCAGAAGAAACCGTGAATTCCTCTCGCGCAACTTTGATGACCTTAGCACCGCAAACAGTGCAGAACTTATCCTCATCCATCAACTTCGCTCCGCACTTCGAGCAGTACGGCAAACTCTGCAATCCTCAGATGAGCATTTATTAGGGTAATAGTTTATTAATTTTCAACAGACAGTCAGAAAACAGTTTGTTCGGCGCTGGTGCAGGAAGAATATTAAAATGCCGATTCGTCAACCAATCGTGTGCGTTTTAGGTCACGTTGACAGCGGCAAGACTTCTCTTCTGGACAAGATTCGCAAAACAAGCGTTCAGGCCCGCGAAGTCGGCGGAATCACTCAGCACATCGGCGCCAGCTTCTTCCCACCTGAGACTCTGGCCCAACTGGTGGGTCCCCAGCTCTCCGGAGTCAAGGGCGAAATAGAAATCCCAGGCCTGCTCATCATTGACACACCTGGACACGAGGTTTTCACGAACCTTCGTAGAAGAGGCGGCAGCGTCGCAGACATAGCCATTCTGGTAATCAACGTTCTCAGAGGCCTCGAAGCTCAAACCTACGAATGTGTCGAGATTCTCAAGGCTAGGAAAACTCCGTTCATTGTCGCAGCGAACATGATTGACCGCATACCAGGCTGGAAGTCACAACCAGACACGCCTTTCTCTAAAACGTATCCGCTGCAAGACCCCTACGTCAGGGAGGACCTGGACAACAGAATATATGACATAATAGGCACCTTCTCCAGGTTGGGGTTCAAAACAGACCGCTTCGACCACGTAAGAGAATTCACTACTACTGTAGCAGTAGTTCCGACTAGTGCCAAGACAGGCGAGGGCATAAGCGAACTCATCATGGTGCTCATCGGACTTGCACAACAGTACCTCAAGAAGCGTCTGCTGACTACTAAAGGCCCAGCAAAGGGCACGGTTCTGGAAGTGAAGGAGGAAACTGGGCTCGGACTAACCCTCAACACCATCATCTACGACGGTGTTCTGATGAAAGATGACGTGATCGTTGTAGGCGGCAAAGAAAAACCAATAGTAACGCGGACGCGTGCGATTCTTGTTCCTAAACCGCTGGACGAAATCAGAGACCCAAGGGACAAGTTCTCCTCGGTCGACTCTGTTCCTGCAGCGGCAGGAGTCAAGATAGTCGCGCCGGACCTTGAAGGAGTCTTGGCAGGCGCAACTCTGTACGGTGTTCCCAAAGGTGCCCAGCCAGAAAAGTACGCCAGATTGGTCACTGAGGAAATTGGAAAAATCAGAATCTCAACGGATATCGACGGAGTTGTCGTGAAGGCAGACACGCTTGGCTCACTTGAGGCGATTGCAGATATACTTAAGCAGAACAAGGTGCCCATTCGACTGGCAGATGTTGGAGACATATCGAAACGAGACGTCGTCGAAGCAGCCGCCGTGAAGGAACACGAACCGCTGTACGGCGCAATTCTAGCCTTTAACGTTAGAACCCTGCCCGACGCGGAAGAAGAAGCCACAGGCAGAGGCATAACGATCTTCGCAGACAAAATAATCTACCATGTCATGGAGAACTATCTTGCATGGTTCAATGGAAAACGCGAAGCTGGACTCGAAGAGGACTTCGACGCCCTTGTCAAACCCGCCAAGCTTAGAGTTATGGAAGGCTACGTTTTCCGAAGAGCCAAGCCAGCCATATTCGGCGTCGAAATCCTCGCAGGAAACATCAAGCCCAAATTCGGGCTCATAAGAGCTGAAAACGGCGAAGAAATCGGCGAAATCCAGCAGATACAAGAAAAGGGAGAAGCCCTTTCAACCGCCGGACAAGGAATGCAGGTAGCAGTGTCAGTCGACAAGCCCATTTTCGGAAGACACATATTCGAAAAAGACGTGCTCTACGTTAAAGTTCCTGAAAAGCACGCCAAAACGCTGCAGGCAAAGTTCACGGAAAAGTTGACTCCAGAAGAGCTTGAAGCACTCACCGAGTACGTCAACCTCATGAGAAAGAAAGTGCCCTTCTGGGGAGCATAAAAACGTGTCCCTGAGCCAAAAAACTAGTAGATGTACATGGTGCAAACCGTAAATTAATCGCGGACTAGCCATCGGGCGAATGTTAGCCGCCGCTGACAGGTGGAACTATCGCAAGAATATCTCCATCAGAAAGCTCAGTTTCCGTGCCTTTAGAAGAAGACACGCTTCTGCCGTTCACGAGAAACTGCAGGAAACCCTTAACCTCACGAGTCCTATGGTCATAAACGTACTCGTCAAAGGCTTTACCGTACTTCTCAGTTAACCGCTTGAGAACACTGTTCACTGTTACCTCTTCATCTTTTTGAAACTGTAAAGTTTCCTCTTTCTTGCCTGTGACTTCCCTGAGAATAGTGAAGAACCGCACTGAGACATGCAAGGCTTGACCGCCTGGAAAAATGAAACAACAAGCAGAAATTTAAACCGTTGCACCGCAGAAAACACAAAACAACGTGTACATGCACTGCCAAGTTTGGCCCGCGAACGGAGCAAATCTATTTACAGACGCAAACATGGAGAGGCAAGATTTATATTATTGAGCATTTTTGCTTATTTCCGATTAGTAGAATTCTAACCTTGAATGGAGGGTATGAATGGCATACTTAACGACAACAGCATCGGGACAACCAGTCCTGATCCTGAAGGAAGGAACGTCACGGAACAGAGGTAAGGAAGCTCAGAGAAACAACATAATGGCCGCACGAATAGTCGGTGAAGTCTTGAAGACGACCTTGGGACCACGCGGCATGGACAAGATGCTCATAGACAGCCTTGGAGACATCACCATAACAAACGACGGAGCGACGATACTGAACGAGATAGAAGTTGACCACCCAGCAGCGAAGATGATGGTGGAAATCGCGAAAACTCAAGACGACATGGTGGGCGACGGAACGACAACCGCGGTCGTGTTGGCAGGAGAACTGCTCAAAAAGGCCGAAGACCTCTTAGAACAGAACATCCACCCCACGATAATTGTCAGCGGCTACCGCAAGGCAGCCGAAAAGGCAGTTGAAACGATAAACAACACGGCGATAGAAGTCGACATAGAAGACCGGGCGACACTCAAGAAAGTCGCTGTGACATCGATGGCAAGCAAGGCAGTAGGCGCGGCGAAAGACCATCTTGCAGACATGGCAATCGACGCGGTGCGACAGATAGTTGAAAAACGCGGAGACAGAAACGTCGCCGACATAGATAACGTTCAAGTCACGAAGAAAACGGGAAAGAGCCTCTTCGAATCACAACTCGTCAAAGGCCTAGTCATCGACAAGGAAGTAGTCCACTCCGGCATGCCTAAACAAGTCGAAAGAGCGAAGATAGCACTGTTGGACACTGCACTTGAAATTGAGAAGACAGAGATCAGCGCTGAAATACGGATACGCGACCCAAACCAGATGAAAGCCTTCTTAGACCAAGAAAACAAGATGCTGCAAGACATGGTTGAAAAGATCAAAGCCTCAGGCGCAAACGTTGTTTTCTGCCAGAAAGGCATCGACGACATGGCCCAACACTTCCTAGCAAAAGAAGGAATACTAGCAGCAAGAAGAGTGAAACAGTCAGACATGGAGAAGCTGGCAAGAGCCACTGGCGGAAGAATAATCACGAACCTCACCGACTTGAAAGCCCAAGACTTGGGAACAGCGGGCCTCGTGGAAGAACGCAAACTCGGCGAAGACAAGATGATCTTCGTGGAGAAATGCAAAGACCCCCGCTCGGTCGCCATCATCATACGCGCTGGACTGGAAAGAATGGTCGACGAAGCTGAAAGAGCAATGACAGACGCACTGTCCGTGGTTTCAGACGTCATAGAAAACAACAAAATAGTTGCAGGCGGCGGCGCAGTGGAAGTCGAAATGGCCAAAGAACTTCGAAAGTACGCAATAAACGTTGGCGGAAGAGAACAGCTCGCGATAGAATCCTTCGCTGACGCCATCGAAGTGATACCTAAAGCTCTGGCAGAAAACGCTGGACTCGAACCCGTAGATGTAATCGTCGAACTCAGGGCAGCACACGAGAAAACAGAGGGCCAACACAAGGGCGTAAACGTCTTCAACGGAAAAGTCGAAAACATGCGCGATAAAGGCGTCGTCGAACCCCTAGTAGTGAAAGAACAAGCAGTGAAGTCGGCGACAGAATCCGCTGCAATGATACTCCGCATAGACGACGTCATAGCAGCAACCAAGCCAAAGGAAGGACCAGGAGCAGGAAAACCACCCGGCGGCGAAATGCCCGAAGGCGAAGACTAAAACCATCCCCTAGTTTTTCTACATCTTCCATATATTTTTTTCAACCATACACTAACTTTACACGATTAGCTTCTTCGCGCGGCAATAGCAAACCAGAATCTTCATTCAGATCCTTGGCAGTTTCAATACTTTGTCAATCAAGAAATCCTTCGCCACTTCCACAGGCAGAATAAACGTCACAAAACGATCAGCAACACTATAACTAGAAGAACGAAAATATACTTCAAACGCAAGTAGTCTTGTCCAGTGCTCCGGTAGTATAGTCCGGTCAAACCTTAAAGGGATCATGTATAGCGGCCTCTCGACTCTGACAACTGGGAGAAAGCCGCGGACCCGGGTCCAAATCCCGGCCGGAGCACCATTTTGACGCCCAAAGAGGGTAATATGAAACAGAACCTGTTTTTTGATTCATTTTGTTTCTCGGAAGAAATGTTATAGTTTAGCGGGCCATGTTATAAGTAGATGCGGATGGCAATCTGCTTGGGCAAATATGTGATTGTAGATCGTATCGAATTCACAGTAACGTATCTTTGCAACTCAAGCTGTAGCCATTGCCAACTTGGTGAAGAAGAGAAAGGGAGGATGTTTCCAAGTCATGTTGACATGGAGAAGGCTGTTGAGATCGTTAGAAAGGTCGGTCAAGCATATGCTCCAAAATCAATCATGACGTTTGGGGGAGAGCCTCTGCTCTATCCTGAAATAGTCTGTGCAATCCATGGAGAAGCAAAGAAAGTGGGTATTCCTGTTCGAGATGTCATCACGAACGGTTTCTGGTCGACGAGAGCAGAAAGGATTCAGGAAATCGCCCAGAACCTCGCCAAGTCCGGTGTTAATGAAGTCTCAATTTCGGTTGACTGCTTTCATCAAGAATTTATTCCGCTTAAGACTGTTAAGAAGGCCGCAACTTCACTCATCGAGGCGGGAATTGAGCGTCTGAGGTGGAATCCATGTTGGGTCGTATCCAAAGACGTTGACAACAAGTATAATCGCAGGACCAAAGCAATCTTGCAGAAACTCCACGATCTGCAGGTGGAAGAGAGTGCTGGAAACAATGTGCAACCCAAAGGAAGAGCTCGTTCATCTTTAGTAGAATTTTTTCCGCCGAGAACGTCGGTGCCGAAGGGAAAATGCGGTGATATACCCTACACGGAAAAGCTTGATTCAGTTAAAACGATTTCCGTACAACCAGACGGAAGAGTTGGTGTCTGCGAGAGTTTCTACATCGGAAACGCGTTTAAATCAGACATCATTGAAATCCTAGAGAATTATGACCCGTTCAAAATTCCTGAAGCCAAATCAATACTCGAAAAAGGCATGGACGGACTGATAAAATTGGCAAAGAAAAAAGGCGTCGAGCCAAGGCCAGAGGGATACTACAATATCTGTCACGCGTGCACTGATCTTCGAAAAAGAACGAGCACTGCATGCTCAATTTCTTCATCCTACTGAGCACAAGTAAGAGATTGATGGCGCGTTAATCGAGTTTGTAGTTTGCTTTCCCTTTTTCGTTTATGGCAGGTATGGTTATGAGGAATCGGGCGCCTTGCCCTGGTTGGCCTGTTTCTTGTATTGTCCAGCCATAGACTTCCATCATTTTCTTGATGAGGTACAGTCCGTAACCTGTGCCTTTTCCGATTCCTTCTTTGAAAAGGTTGAGTTTCTCTTCAGGAGTTATGCCTACACCGTCATCCTCATAAACAAGTCTGAGTTGGTCTTCGCTTTTCTCGTAAAAAATTCTGATTTGGGTAATTTTTTTCCCGTACTTCAATGAGTTATCGATAAGGTTGTAGAAAAGCTCTCTTAAGAGAGAGTCAGCCAGAAGCTGTAAACCCTGACACTCGTTCGTTACTTTTGTGCTGTTCATGTTGGAAAAAAGTGAAACGGCCTCGTTGATGGTTTTCTCTGCATCTACGTACGCTAATTCTTCAGCGCCTAACATCTCGTAAGCTCTTGCAAAATCGAAAATCCTGACCGCTTGCTGAACAGCCTTTTCTATCTCTGCCACATAGTTCAGGGCTTCACTGTTTGCGGGCAGCTTCTTCTTCGTCAAGTAGGCGTTTCCCACAACTGCAGATAGCTTGTTTCGAACATCATGCCGACTCAGCCTGCCGACAACGCGCAGTTTTTCGTTCATCGTTTCCAGTCTTTTCAGCGTCTCTCTCAACTCTTCCTCTGTCTTTTTCAGCTGAGAGATGTCCTTGTATACTGCTGTGTGGCTTATGACTTGGCCTTCAAGGATTATGGGAGCCGTCGAAAAGGCCACTGGAATAAGAGTCCCATCTTTTCTTTTTCTAACAGTGTCCTCTTGATACGTCTCTCCTTTACTGGCTCTTTCGTCGAACATTTTTGCCTGTTCCATTCTTTCTGTTGGCACTATCATATAGTTGATGTGTTTGCCCTTGACCTCGGCTGAAGAATAGCCGAAGAGCTTGGTGAAACGCGGGTTGATCTCTAAAATGTGAAAGCTTGAATCCATGTAGACCATTGCTTCAGGATTGGCCATGAAAAGTTTTTCAAACTTCTGTTGACTCTCCCGAATTTCCTGCGCGTCGGCTTCCAGACTCTTAGAATATTCCAGTTTGATCATTGCAGTGGCAGCGTGGGACGCCAAGATTTCGAGGAGTTCCTGATCTTTTTCGTTGAAAGCAGTCAATTCATTGCTTTCCACGTTTAGAACTCCGAGAACATTGTTCCCAACCTTTATGGGCACGGCGAGTTCTGAGTGAATGTTTTCTCCGAATTTGACATAAGCCGCCTCTTGGCTGGTATCTCCAACGAGAATAGTTTCACCTGTCTTTGCCACTTTGACCGTCACGCCTCTGTTCCCGTCCATTGGCAGCGTGACTGTGAAGTCTTTGGAGCGCCCTCGATTTTCTACTAGGCGGAGATTTTTTCCTTCTATCACGAGAAAGTCGGCGAATTTGAACCCTAGAGTTTTCTGTGCAGCGTCTAGGGCCAACTCGCAGATTTCTTGCACGCTGTTTGCCATGTTCAGGCTCTGACCGTAGTTATTCAGAGCTGAAAGGCTTCTTTCATAACGTTTCCTTTCTGTAATGTCCCTGTACAACGCCACGGCTCCGATTGTTTTGCCTTCAAACGTGATAGGAGCAACGGAAATCGACACTGGAACTAAAGATCCGTCTTTCCTCTTTCTAACGGTTTCGTGATAAAGACATCCTTCTAAGGACGCTTTGTCCAGCATTTCTGCCTCTTCAATCTTACCATTCTGCACTACAACATCGTTAACGTCTTTTCCCTTGACCTCATCTAATGAGTAGCCAAAGAGTTCCGTGAAGCGGGGGTTAATGTCTAAGATACGGGAATTTGGGTCCGTGTAAACGGCTGCCTCAGGACTGTCCATGAACAGTTGTTTGAACCTCTCCTGGTTCTCCAGCAACGCTCGCTCGATCTTTTTGCGTTCGGTGATGTCGACGAAGCTTTCCACCAGGTACTTGCGGCCTTTCCACGTCATCGTTACAACGGTTTTAAGAATCGGAATCTTCCCACCGTCAGCTCTTAACAACACACGTTCTGACTTGTCTACAGCCTGACCCAAGTCACTAATTGGACATTTCCCCTTTTCCGCTGGGCAGACAAAGTTGTGGCACGCTCTTCCGATGACATTCTCTCTCGAAGCGCCTATCGTTTCTAGCGCATTGGAATTTGCGTCCATGATCTCATGCGTTTCCGCATCTATAACCAGAACCCCTGCGAAGATGCAGGATAGTAATGCTTTCAGATAGTCTTCACTCGCTCCCAGTGCTTCTTCTCTTTTTCTGCCCTGAACGACTTGGAATACGCTGTGCGCCAGTTCACCGTACACTGCTTCTGGGTCGCCTACTTTGTTGAAATATCGGTCTGCGCCAAGGTTCAACGCCTTAATCGCAACTTCCTCTCTGCCTTCTCCAGTGAATATGATGAATGGAATGTTGTTTCCAGCTTCCTGCAGGTCTTTCAGAAACTCAAGACCATCCTTCGTCGGCATTGCATAGTCGCAGATGACCACATCATACTTCTTATTCTTCATCTTTTCAACGGCCGCTTCGGCAGATAATGCAGTGTCCACCTGAAGTTTGCCTTGCATCTCTAAGCACTCTTTGGCAACTTTCAAACAGAAAGAATCATCGTCTACATGTAAAATATGCACGTGTTCCTTATCAGTTAGATTAAGGAGTACTCCATTGGAATCAACCTTCTGTTTAACAGTTGGCTCCGTCATCAGCGATCGACTTCTCTATCCGCATACGTAAGGAATATCGAACGCGTTTCTTAGCAAACACGTTACATAAGAAAGTTGTGAATTCAGAATCAATAATAGAAAGAAAGTATGATTATAGACTCATATGATACTTAATATAACTCTTCTGAATGAAAAACAAGCGACCAATCGAAAACAATAGCGCAAAGTTGCGCACGAATCGAATATCCTTAATCTTCCTCCTTACACTCACAGAAAACCTTAACTCTACGATGGTTTCCTGTGATAAAGAAACGGAGGAACACCCTCTTAGTTTTTCGCTTCTTGCTAGGCTCTTGTGAAATCTCTCTTTCACTCAATGCCCTTGTCTATCCTCTGGTAGATGATTTATACGGGTTTCCCCAATTATCTATCACTTTCACATCAGATGTTGAAGGTGAGTTTGAGAGTTGAAGGTCAAGCTTCTCCGGTGCACAGCAGATGCGGAGCTACTATGCGGAGCCGCAGCGTTAACGACGATAAAAAGCGAAAAACCCTCAGAGATTCTTGAGAAAATGGATTCCGAAACGGCTAAACAGAAAATTAGAAAGGTAACGGGTTACGGACACATCTCAGTCATCGAGCACGCATCCTTCACGTTCAGTGTCGAGGATGTTTCAAGGAGCATGACACATCAACTGGTCCGACACCGCATAGCCTCGTATTCGCAACAGAGCCAGCGCTATGTAACCTATGACACGTTGGAAAAGTATGTAACACCTCCCAGCATCGCTTGCAGACCGCAAGCGAAAAAAGCCTTCGATGACGCGTTGGAGAACATTTCTGAAGCATACCGCAAGCTCTTGAAGATGGAAATTCCAAAGGAAGACGCAAGGTTCATTCTCCCGAACGCTGCTAAAACCAACATCATCGTGACGATGAACGCTAGAGAGCTGCGCCACTTCTTCAACCTAAGATGCTGCGCCCGCGCACAGTGGGAGATGAGGGAAGTCGCCGTTGAAATGCTAAAACAGGCAAAGAAAACTGCACCTGCATTGTTCGAAAACTGCGGACCGACCTGCGTTGAGCTAGGCTACTGCACCGAAGGGAAGATGAAGCCAGCGGAGTGCAACGTCTCAGAAATAAAAGAGAAGTTCAGACGTTTGTAAATGGGCAAGTTCTGGTTCTAAACGTAGACGCGATGCGAATGACCGAATACAAGGTTTTGCCAGTTGTCACAAAATATTGGAAACCTGGACAAGACTACGTGGAAGAGATACTTAGATCCGTTAGAGGAAGATTAGCTGATGACGATTTCATCGTCGTCTCTGAGAAGGCAATCTCAACAGCTCGGAACAACATAGTCGACGAAAACCAGGTGGAACCAAGTCTAAGTGCAAGGTTCATCGCCGTATTTTGGATGCGCATAGTCTGGGGCTACTTTCTAGGAACGCTGTGTCATCTTAAAAGAGCACTGCTTCAGCATATCCGAGAGTATCCAGCGGAGATGGGCAGTCGTCACAAGCAGGTCGCACTTCAACATGCAGGTTTACTGCAGACTCTTATGTTCGGGTCTGAAGGCGGTATTGACGGCTGTAACTTGCCGTACGCTTACGTTAGCCTGCCCTTGAATGATGCTAACGCAATAGCTGAGACGATACGCGACCGAGTATGGCTCAGACTGCATAAAAAAGCGGTTGTCATGATCGTTGACACTGACAAAACGTATTCTCTGAAATGTTTATACTTTACGCCTCGCCCAAACCCGATTAAAGGCATACACTGTTTCGGAGGGCTCATAGCATACGTTCCAGGCCGGTTCTTCAAGCTCAAAAAGAGGGCAACGCCCTTGGCCATTTCTGGGCGAAAGCTCAGGGTTGAAGAAGCCTTGGAAATTGCCGAATTGGCAAATCGTTCCAGAGGCTTCGGCGCTGGACGAACCGTCTGGGACATGGCAAGAAACTTCAAAGTGGCCTTGACTGATGTAAGCTGGGAAATGCTTCAGACAGTAAAACATAAACCCATAGTAATTGTTAGAAGCAAGAGCTAGGAAGCGAGAGTGAAAACGTCGATGGAAGAGGAAACGAAAGCACTGAACGCTTTTTTTAACCCCCGCTCCGTCGCAATCGTTGGGGCTACCAAGAAGATAGAAAAAGCAGGGCAGATCATATTCAAAAATTTCGTCGAGAACAAGACCAGGCAGGTTTTCAAAGGCGAATTATACGCGGTTAACCCGAACGAAAAATCGATACTGGGCATCAAATGTGTTCCGAACTTGAGCAAAATCTCAGGAAACCTTGAGCTGGTCGTCATAGTCGTCCCAGCAAGCGCCGTGCCCCAAGTCATGAAGGAAGCGGCTGAAAAGAAGGTCAAAGCGGCCGTTGTCATCAGCGCAGGTTTCGCCGAGGTAGGAAACCGTGAACTTGAAAGCGAAGTTGCGGCCATAGCTAAGGAGGCTGGAATACGAGTTCTCGGACCCAACTGTCTCGGCGTGTACGATTCCAGAACAGGGGTCGACATGCTTTTCCTTCCAGAAACAAAGGTTCTTTCAACTGGAGACGAAGTTGTCGCGACACCGCGTCCCTTGCCTGGAAACATAGCGATCGTCAGTCAGAGCGGCGCTTTCGGCGCAGCTGCGCTTGACTATTTAGCAGGTTTACACACGGGAGCCAGCAAATTCGTGAGTTTCGGCAACAAGATCGACGTGGACGAGGCAGAGATGCTTCGCTACTTGTACCACGACAAAGAAACAACCGTGGTACTCCTCTACGTTGAGGACATAAAAAATGGCAGAAGCTTTCTTAAAGCAGGAGAAGAAATAACCAGGAAAAAACCTGTCGTTGCAATAAAATCTGGAAGAACAGATGCTGGTGCGCGAGCTGCAGCCTCGCATACAGGCGCCATAGCCGGGTCAGACAGTATCTATGATGCTGCCTTCGAGCAAACGGGAATTCTCAGGGCGAGGGATATGGATGAGTTCTTCCACGCTGGAAAGGCGTTGTCGATGCAGATGCCTGCCAAAGGACAGAACGTTGCGGTAATCACTGATGCAGGAGGTCCAGGTATAATGGCAGTTGACGAATGTGGAGCAGTGGGGTTGAACGTCAAACGCTTCTCGGAAGAAACCATTGCAAAGTTCGAGAAGTTGAAGATAGACGGCAAGCTTCCGAAGTTTGCAACAAACTTCAACCCTGTGGACGTGACTGGTGGAGGCACGTCGGAGATGTTTGAACTTGCAACAGAAATCGTTTTCCAAGACCCAGATATCCACGGCGTAATAATGATGGGCCTGCATCAGACTCCCGCTCTAAGAGAAGACTACATTGACAGAGTCACAAAAGTCGCCTGCAACTATGAAAAGCCGATGGTTGCGTGCGACATCGGCGAGACGGAAATGGCCCTGAGCATTCGCCTAAGGTTTGACGGGTTAGGCGTTCCAGCTTATTCATCACCGGAAGACGCTGCGAGAGCGATGAACGCTCTTGTAAGGTACGGACTCTACTTGCAGAAGAAAGGTTATCTTGAAGAGTACATCAAGAACTTCTTGGAGAGCAAACGAAGGAAGCACGTTAAAGCGTGACCTTAACCTCAACCCAGCTGTTATCTGCAAGATGAAGCTTTTCTCTCAGGTTTGCTCGTGAAATCACTTCAACCACGTCCTCTGGGTAACCGAGAACTTCCGGGATGACGACTGCACACTTCACCTTCATTATGCTAGCTTGGAAGATTCTTCCACGGCAATAGCCAGGAGCAGGCACGATTTCCGCCCCTCCTGCGTTCATCAATGCCTTCTTCATTTTGGTGTTCTTCCCGTCGAGCCTTATGTTTAATGTTCCAGGATGGGGCATGAAACCGAACTTTTCTTCTATTTGTTTTTTAGCCCAGGAAAGGTTTACGAATTCTGCTCCTTTACCTTTGCCGGAGAAGATTCTTCCCTTCAGCTGCAGCGTCTTCAAGCAATCAAGACTCCTGTCTCACGTTTAGATGTTGAAAGAAAATCTTGGGCGCACAAAAGGTTTATTTTTGTTCTTTCAGCCAAACTGCAACTTTCTTGATCACAGCGTTAGACGTCATGTCGACAACGGGCACGATCATTTTTTCTCGCGTTTCGATAACCGGTTGGTACTTAGGCATAAAGGAATAGCCGAGAAAAGTCCAGTAGACGCGTCCCTTTTCAACTAGAATTTTCGCGGTGACTTCTGTTGATGCTGGCAGGGGGAAGTAAAGAAAAATGACGCCTTCAGCCCAGTACAGGCCCGCAGCTTTCCCGCCGGCGATTATAGACGCAAACCTCGCAATCTCATCAGCGTTTGCGAAATAATCCTTCTCCATGATCACGATCTCCTTGAAAGGTTCGTACTTCACTGCCACTTCTCCTTCGCTCATAACGTTCACCGTTATCCTGTGTTGCTTAACTGGTTTAAGTTCCATTTTAATTTTGTCTTTCCAGAAAAGTTATACAGCAGACGCCTGTTAAAGCCTTAAACCAAACAGTGTTGAAGGAGAAAATGGTTCTTGCCAGAAATTCGTGTCGCGCTAGTCGGTGTGGGCAATTCTGCCTCGGCTCTCATCCAAGGAGTCCAGTATTACAAGAACGCAGAGGAGAACAGGAACGTGCCAGGCTTGATGCACGTTAATTTTGGCCCGTACCACATAGGGAACGTGAAGTTCGTAGCAGCCTTTGAGGTAAACAAGGACAAGATTGGAAAAGACTTGTGTGAAGCCATTTTTACAAAACCGAACTGCTGCGAAAAATTTGCAGACGTGCCAAGCTTGGGCGTCAGAGTTACGGGAGGACCAGTTCTCGACGGGCCGGCTGAACATATGAAGAAGGTTTTCAATGTCTACAAGGACGAAGTTGGTCCCGAGCACGTCGTCGACGTTTTGAAGAAGTCGAAGGCACAGATACTCGTGAACTATTTGCCCGTGGGAAGCCACAAAGCCGCTCGATTTTACGCTCAATCAGCCCTAGACGCTGGCTGCGCCTTCATCAACTGTATGCCCGAGTTCATCGCTTCGGATGGTTCATGGAGCAAAAAGTTCGAGGAAAAAGGACTTCCGATCGCTGGAGACGACATCAAGAGCCAGTTAGGAGCCACTATCCTGCACCGAAACATCGCCAAACTATGCGTGGACAGGGGCGTGATCATCGATGAAACCTATCAGTTGAACCTCGGAGGGGACACCGACTTCCTGAACATGACAGTCGAGGAACGGTTGAAGACTAAACGAATCAGTAAGACTGAAGCCGTGACGAGCATGGTTCCATACGACCTGCCAACGCGAATAGGACCTTCAGACTACGTGCCGTTCCTTGGAAACAAGAAGATCTGCTACTTGTGGCTGAAGGGCCGAAAATTCGGCGACAGACCCCTGACTATGTCTGTTAAGTTGGAGGTTGAAGACTCACCGAACAGCGCGGGAGTTGTGATCGACATAATACGAGCGGTCAAAATTGCATTGGACCGCAAGATCGGAGGAGCATTGCTGAGCATATCCTCGTACGCTTTTAAGCACCCCCCGATTCAGGTTCCAGATGCCTTGGCCAAGCAGGCTGTTGAAGAATTCATCCAAGGGAAGAGAGAACGTTGAGACTTCAAAGATACGCGCACAATTCACAAACAGCAATAGGCGGTTTCCCGATTTTCGTCAGTGTTCACTTGGTCCCTAGGAAGTAAAGAGGGCTGAACCGTCGCCGAACATTGCAAGGATCTTCCTCGGGTTAAAAACGCTGAAGACTGCTTTTGGTAGATTTTTTCCCATCCTTGGAATCAAACCGGCAGCATCCGTACCTAACTTGCACAAGACCGCATGTTCGAACATTCCCAGCGACTCGACCTTGACGATGTCACGGTTAAATTCTGCTCTTCTCACAGCCGACATCACTTCACCATAGGAAGCTCCGAGAACCAACAGCCTGTCGAGCAGGGAACGCGTCCAACCTGCGTACTGTTCCTGCTGCTTCTCTGAGAACTCAGCTTCAACGTATTTTTTCTCGAGGTCAACGCTTGTAACTTTGATGCGCAAGGGTAGGTTTTCACAGAAACCGAAAAGCTCCGCCATCTTGCCTAGTGCAATCTTCCTTCCATCTCCTAGCTGGGCCTGCAGTTGATTCAACGAGACCGCTGCGTCAACGTGGCTCGGTGAAGAAACTCCTACGTCGATCAGAAGCTCGTTCTTGCTTTTCGACGGGTCTGTAATGTATCCTTTGAGCGTTGAATACTTCCTGATCTCTTCAAGACCTGCTGGACAAAGTCCGATGTTGTCGGCCAGGTAACGGATGGCCACGTTTTCGTCTTCGCCGAAAATCGAAACGTGAACCCACCCGAGTGAATCCTTCTTGAGCACGTTAGTCTTGACCTTCAACCCCTTCAACAAAGACCTCAAGTTTCCGTCAACTTGGGCCAACTGAAAACTATTGTAGATTCTGGTAAGCAGGGTTATGGAAGGCAATCATAGTCGCCGATTAGAGCCAACATTTCCTCGTGCAGTTTCCATATTCTCTCAATGGCAGCGGGCGGCAACTCCTGTGAAAGCTGGTCTATCGTTTTCTCTAATGGAACGCGACGTGAGCCTTCAATAAGCTTGTCTGAGTAGCAGACGATTTTTTCTTCAAGCGTCTGTGGAACATACACGTCTTTAGGCCACCCGAGTTTCTTTGCCTCTCTGGCCGTTATTCCGCCACCCACGTGCCTCTTGATAATTGATACAACCTGCTCCGGGAGGCCCAGGGACCTTGCGATTTCTGCTCCGACTACTGCGTGATGGACACTATGTGTCTTGCCTCGTCCAATATCATGTAAGAGTCCACCGACCTCGACCAATTGCCGATTGACGTGTGAACCGCTTTTCTGGCAAGCTTCAGCGATCTCACAGGCTAGCTCAGAAACTTTTTCAGCGTGTCTTACAACGTTCTCGCGGCATCCACTCTGCCTGAGAAACTGAACTGCTTCTTTTCTCGTAGGGAGCTTTTCACTCACCAAGCTCCTTCCTTAGTGTTTCGACCCTCTTTCCCAATGCTTCAAGGATCTTGTCGTTGTCGTAGTGCATCAACGGTTTTCCGCATGTTGGGCACTTGAAAACCAGTTCCACAGCTTCTTCAAACGGAATCCGTTTACATCCAGGCGTATAACAGTAGTAGAAGTCATGATTTTTCTCGAACTCCAATCGGACGTTGAGTTTTTCAAGAACCCGACGCTTTTGGCTCTGTATGAAACCTTCCAACTGGTCTGACTGAAGCCTCCAATGAAAAATGAACCAGCCAGTCTTCGGGTCGCGCGTTCGCCTCAAGCTTACAAGAGAATGGTCATAAAGCTTATAGAGAATCTTGCGCACCGAGTTCAGCCTTATGCCCGTCTTGGTTGCTATCTCATCGTCCGTTGTTTCCTCTGCGTTTTTGAGGATTTCAATGAGTTTGATAGCGTCCTCCTCACCTAGGGCTTGTGCAACTCTCGTCAGTGTCGCATCGTCTATGTTGGAGAGCATGGTGTTCCTTTTTTGTCCCCTCTTCAACGTTGGTTCGCTATAAGTATATTGTGCATGGTTCGACCTTAAATCTCTTTGGAAAAGAGATGAATCAACCATCTATCCATTCACGATCTTCTTTCCCCTTGCTTGCGGAATGATCCTGAGGTGCGTGTCCTTGAACCTTCTCGTCAGTTCCTTTCCCTTGAAAAAACGATCAAGGAAAACCGCCAAACTTGCACATTCCGAATGCGGCTGGTTTCCGATTGCCATGTTAAAGTCTGACACGGTTTCGGAGAAGAATTCGCTAGGTACTTTCTGGCTTCCAACGATGACCAAAACGTCCTTTCCTGAGGTTTTGATCTTCTCTATGGCACCGCTGGTTTCAACGTTTTCTCCATAAGCCGTCAGATGAACAACTAGACCGCCCTTGAGTCTCCAATCGTGAACAGCTCTTTTCCAAGGAGTTCCCATCTCAAAAAAGAAGGGCCCTCCCCATTCTCGAGTGACTTTTTCAATCGAATCCTTGATCTTGGGGTCGTTTGTGTCTGAGAGTATTAGGCCAGCAGCTCCGAAAGCCCTGGCTGCCAGCGCAACGTGCGATGTTAGCCTTGCGTCTCTCTGCGGTCTGTGACCCCATCTCAGAACAACTATCCGAGGCATGTTCTTTCCTTTTAGACCTTCTCCATTTTTCCGTTGAATTCTCTCGCTACGCGATTCCTCACCTTTTCAGCGAACGATGGGTTTGCCTCAAAAACCACGTGCACAGAGTCCGCCGTGTAATCTGTCGCTTGCACGTCAGCGCCTTTGAAAAGCCAAGCCATGAAGGGCATCGTTTCCTTCGTTACTTGTATCGTGAATGAGGCTCTCACGTAGTCCTTAAATTTGTTCAGTATTTCTTGTTCTAACTGCTCGATGTTTGTTCCGTACAACGCTGATATGGGCACCAGCGTTTTGGCTCTGTCCCTCAGGTTTTCGATTTTCTCCTGGATGTCCGCGTTCGAGACCAAGTCGGTCTTGTTCAGCACGACTATTGATGGTATGCCTCCTGCTCCGATGCGCTCTATCGTCTCCATACAAGTTGAAAGTTTCTTTTCCATGATGCTCATCGCTTCGCTTCCGTCTACCATCAGAAGTATGAGGTCAGAGTAGATTGTTTCTTCAAGAGTTGAATGAAAAGCCTCTATGAGTGTTAACGGCAACCGATCTATGAAACCCACAGTGTCTGTCAACAAGAACTTTTTCTTAGAGAAAGTGACAAGCCTAGTCGTTGTTGAGAGTGTCGTGAACAACGCTGTGTCCACTGGAACTGTTTCTTTTGCAAGAATGTTGAACAGGGAGCTTTTTCCTGCTTTTGTGTATCCAGCCAGAGAGATTGATCCGAAGCCCAGTTCAGCCCTCCTTTCGCGGTGCAGTAGACGCTTTCCTCTGAACTTCTTCAGTCTTCTTCGTGTGGCATGCACTTCTCTCTTAACGCTTTCATAGTAAACGTCAACTTCATAAGCTCCCAGCCCCATGAACCCAGGCTGCTCTCCCCTCTTTGCCAGTCTTACCCTCTCTTTTGCCTGCGTCAAATCGTACTGTAGCTTTGCAAGGTGGATCTGCATCTGTGCCTCAGATGTCGTAGCCCTTCTCGTAAAGATCTCCAGTATGAGTTGAAAGCGGTCGATGGCCTCAACGTTAGTCGCCTTTGCCAAGTTGTAGGATTGCAAAGGTCTCAGAAGGTTATCGAATATGATTTTTTCAGCGCCAGTTTTATTCACAAGTTCGGCGAGTTCTTCGACCTTCCCAGCGCCTATCTGGAAACGTGCATCAGGTTCTTTAACCTGCTCCATCCTGCCGACAACCGTGTAGCCAGCTGTTTGTGCCAAGCTGTCAAGCTCATCAAGTGTCAAAGGTTCGGACCGTTGCCGGCGTTGAACTATGACTGCTCTCGTCCTGCAGCTTCCTCCTTCTCGCTGCCTCCCTTCTTAGGATGAATGAGGTCTCCGAGCGTCAATTCACGGGTGAGCACCTTGGACATCTTCGCCTGGGGAACTTTTTCTTCCTTCCAGGGCACTATCAATTTGACCTTAAGAATGTGCTCCAACGCTGTTGCAAGCTTGTCGCTGGGCGTCATCCTGCCCGTCTCAATCTTCTTGAGAAGCGACACTTTCTCGTTCAATCTCTTTCCCAGTTCTTCATGTGAAAGTCCGAGCTTTTCCCTTGCTTTTCTTATCCTCGTGCCGTAATCTTCCGTCAATTCTACGCTTGTGTCGACTGGCGGCGTCGAGGGCCTAGTTTGGACTCTAAACGCGACGGGTGCCGCCTTGGGCTTCGGAAACACCTGTTTCGGTCTGGGCTCGTCATAGCAGATCTTGCCGTGCTTTGCACATTCGCCACACACCGTGAGTCTTGCCCCTTCTATGATGACGTTGAATGGTTTGCCAGGGATCTTGCATCCGCAGACTTCGCATCGCAACTAGCTGCACACCCAGAGTGCTTTTATTATGAAGGGTCATGTTTATAGTTGTCGAACACACTAGCACGAGCAGTCGGTGACAATGTTGGAGGATGCGTTAAGACGAGTAAGGGCTACGGCAGACTATCAGTTTGGTAAAGGCGTAGGCACGGACCTTTTTCCCGAAGAGGTGAAAATTGCATTTTCCAGGAGGACGAGAAGAATCCGCTACGTATATCTGGACGAGAAACGGCTTGCTACTATGCGCCCCACGGATGGCATGCTTTCCCTGAGCATCAGAGGTGCAAGACGGGTCGTCAAGGGCGTGGCTTCTGCAAGGTGCTTTGTAAGAGTTCAAGACGATGTCTCAAAGTTTATCGCTGAAGGTGGCGACGTGTTTGCGGCGCACGTCGTTAAGGCTGATGAGGAGGTCCGCGCGAAAGACGAGGTAATCGTGCTAGACGGCGACGAAAAGGTCTTAGGGGTCGGTCGCGCCACGTTGTCTGGTAAAGAGATGAAAGCTTTCAAGCGCGGCGTCGCCGTCAAGGTTCGACGAGGCTGTACTGATGAAAGTTAAGTTTATGAGTTTTGACTAGCAAATGTTAGATGGCAAGGGTGAATCATGTGCAGAAACGTGTCAATCCGCGTGAAGCAAGACGCATGATGCAACGCATGGGCATGAGCATGGACGCGGTTGCGGACGTTGAACAAGTTGTAATAAAAACAAGTGCAAAAGAGATCACAATCGACCAGCCTGAAGTTGCGGTGCTTGAGGTGCAGGGCCAGAAAATCTATCAAGTGACAGGCGGCAAGATCACCGAGAAAGCTGCAGAGCGTAAGCCCTCGGGAATAGCTGAGGAAGATGTAAGGCTCGTCGCCGACCAGACCGGCAAGAGCCCAGATGAAGCCAGAAGAGCCCTAGAAGAAAGTGGCGGAGACCTGGCCAAAGCAATTCTTCTATTACAGTCAAAATTCTAGCATTTGACCTTTTTAATCAGAACATTAACTTGCGAGCTTTTCACAAACTGTAGGACCACAAGCTTGTGGATTCAAAAGCGGTTCTCGCAGAGAGGATAATCGAAGAAACCCTTAGGAATATACTTGTAGACTCGTTTAAGGTCCGCGCGCGGAATAAAAGGTAGTTTGGTTCCGTTTAGTTTAAGTTTACTTGGGCTCAATATGCTAGGCGAGGTCAGATTTGCGCGTGTTCGACATCGTTTCAGCAGGGCACTTTGCTGTAGATTCGATTTTCCTGCCTGATCGAAAGACTCCATTCGTCGTTTTAGGCGGTTCCGTTACTTATGTTTCCCTGGCTGCGAGGCGCTTGGACGCCAGAGTTTCAGTTATTTCTAAGGTTGGCAGTGACTTTCCAGAAGCTTACAAGTGGTGGCTTGGGCAAGAGGGTGTTGACTTATCGAATCTGCTGAAGGTTGAGGGGTCGCACACTACACGTTTTGAACTGAAATACAACAGTGATTTTTCAGACCGTGACTTGCGGTCAGAGTGCAGAATGTCTCCAATAACTGTTGAAGATGTGGCGAATCCTCCGAGGGCCAAAGCTGTTCACATCGGACCCATAGCTGGCGAGGTTGCATACGATGTTGTCGAGAAGCTGAGAAACTATGGCGAAGTCATCTCTCTTGACCCGCAGGGGTTTGTGCGCCGGTTTGACGATAACGGGAACGTTACCCTTGGACCACTCGTGGACGAGCGTGTGTTGGGGCTCAGCGACATTTTCAAGTCTTCACTCAGCGAACTCTGGGCTGTGACGGGTCTTTCAGAGATGGAACCCGCCGTGAAGGCAATACACGATCACGGTGTAAAGATTGTCATAACCACTTTAGGTGCGAAAGGAGCGGCAGTTTCGGTTGAGGACGCAATCCATAATGTTCCAGCCTACAAACCTGAGAAGCTGGTTGACCCAACCGGGGCTGGAGACGCTTTCATAGGAGGCTTTTTGGCCGAGTACGTGCGTGGCGAAGATTGTTCTTGGTGTTCATGCGTCGGGGCAGCGGTCGCTTCGCTAGCTATCGAAAGTATCGGTCCCACATTCTTCGGTGAAAGAGAAGAAATCATCCGAAGAGCCCGCGTCCTCTATGAAAAAGAAATTAAGGAATGAGACATACTGTAATTTATAAAAAACACTTTGAGAGGCAATGTCTTTGGGACGTGTCGCTAAGGGAGTGAAATGCAGCGTGTCGAGTTGTGGTAGAGATGCTGTTCGCTCGCTTTCAGCTGAAAAGGTCAGGGCCGCAGGCGTGAGGGTTGGTAGCGAAAGGCACGCTTACCTGTGCAAGGAGCACTACAAAGAATATAAGAAGAAGACCAAGAAAGACAAGCAGATTGAGCAGTGGCGCTACAGACCATAGACTTTGGAGGACAGACATTTAATGCGAATATTGCAGCTGCACGCGAATTTTATCTCTTACAAGCCTGTTCAGAAAGAGATTGCCATGGCTGAGGAAGCCGACAAGAAGGAGGTCCGATTAGAAGAACTGATCATTCTGTTCACTGCTGTTGAAGACGGTGACGATGCGAGAGTCGCCGAGAAGGCTGTTGACGAAGTTCAGGCCTTCCTCGAAAAACTCGGCGCGAACCGCATTTTGATCTACCCGTATGCTCACTTGAGCAGTAGACTTGCCAGACCGTCAGAAGCGTTGAAAACGGTTCAAGCCATGGAAGCTTATGCGAAGAAGAAGGGCATTGAGACATTTCGTGCACCGTTCGGGTGGAACAAGCAGTTCACGGTCTCAGTCAAAGGTCACCCTCTTGCTGAGCAGTCTCGAGTCATACTGCCAGCAGAAGCCAAGGAGATAAAAGAGGAAGAGAAGGTCTCTGAGGCGGTGAAGGCTGAGGAAAAACTCAGGTCATCCTGGCACATCCTTCGGCCTGACGGAAAGATGGTACCGGTCGAAGAGTTCAATTTCAAGGGGCACGTAGACCTTGAAAAATTCGCAAGGTATGAAATATCGAAGGTGAGAGCCAGCCAGCAGATGCCGCCTCATGTGACGCTGATGAAAAGGCTGGAGATCGCTGATTATGAGCTTGGAAGTGACCCTGGAAACATCCGTTGGTACCCGAAGGGCCGACTGATCAAGTCTCTACTGGAGCAGTTTGTGGGCGCCAAGATGAACGAGTACGGCGCGATGGAAGTCGAGACTCCTGTGATGTACGACTTTCATCATCCTAGCCTAGCAGATTACGTGAACCGTTTTCCCGCGAGACAATACTTACTGAAGTCAGAGGACAAGGAGCTGTTCCTGCGCTTTGCCGCGTGTTTCGGACAGTTCTTGATGGTTCATGACGCTCAATTCTCTTACAAACACATGCCAATGAAAGTGTACGAGTTAACCCGTTACAGCTTTAGAAGAGAAAAAAGCGGAGAAGTTGTCGGTCTCAGACGGCTGAGGGCTTTCAGCATGCCTGACTGTCACGCTTTCTGCGTAGACTTGAAGCAAGCCCAAAAAGAATTCATGACACGTTTCAAGATGTGTATGCAAATTCTAGAAGAGATAGGCTTAGGCAAGGATGACTACGAAGTGGGGATACGGTTCACTAAAAAGTTCTATGAAGAAAACAAGCGGTTCATCGCGTCCCTAGCGAAGACTTTCGGCAAACCAGTGTTAGCTGAGATGTGGAATGAACGTTTCTTCTACTTCGTGCTGAAATGGGACTTTAACTACGTGGATAATCAAGACAAGGCTGCCGCTCTCTCAACAGACCAAATCGACGTTGAGAACGCCAAACGGTACGACATAAAATTCGTCGATGAGAAGGGTGAGAAGCAATACCCGTTGATTCTGCACTGCTCTCCGAGCGGAGCGATTGAGAGAGACGTGTATGCGCTTTTGGAGAAAGCCTACAAAGAACAGAAGAGAAGCAGGCCGCCAATGCTTCCTTTCTGGCTTTCTCCGACACAGGTTCGGCTGATCCCAATATCCGACAGCTTCCTCAAGGACGTGGAGAAAATGGCTGAAGAGATGGAGGCTCACCATGTGCGCGTGGACATTGATGATCGCGCGCTGACGCTGCAGAAAAGAGTGCGTGAAGCTGAGATGGAGTGGGTTCCTTACATAATTGTTGTAGGCCAGAAAGAAATGGAGTCCGACGAGCTTCCGGTTAGGGATAGGGCAAGTGGGAAGATGCGCAAGTTGAAACTGAAAGAGTTCATGGCTGAGACTGAAAAGATGATCAGAGATAAGCCCTTCAAACCGTTGCCGTTGCCGAAATATCTTTCCAAAAGGCCGCAGTTTTACGGCTAGCGATGGCAACGATCAGCTAGTTCTGTCCAAAAGATATATGAAACATTGATTTGATAGGTTAACTTCTCGTTTCGGGGGCAGACCATTGGAGAAGGAGTTGCACGTTTACATAGACGGAAAATATTATCCGAAGTCGGAAGCGAAGGTTTCGGTTTTTGACCACGGTCTGCTGTACGGTGATGGCGTTTTCGAGGGTATCCGCGCCTACGATGGCGTTGTTTTCAAACTGAAGGAGCACATTAACCGGCTTTACAGTTCGGCTCACATGTTAATGTTGTCGATTCCAATGACCAGAGAAGAGCTGATCCAGAAAACGTTGGAAACGTTGCGGAAGAACAAGTTGAGAGATGCGTACGTTCGCCTGGTGGTTACGAGGGGGGTGGGCGACCTTGGGTTGAATCCGAAGAACTGCCCGAAAGCAACGATAATCATAATTACAGACACCATCTCTATGCACAAGGATGACGCAAAAGAGAAAGGCGTCACTGCCATGATTTCATGGGTCAAAAGAGACCCTGTGGACGCGACGTCGCACGAGATGAAGTCCCTCAACTATCTCAACAGCATCTTGGCAAAGATCGAGGCAAACATAGCTGGTGTTGATGAGGCGATATGTCTTGACAAGAATGGGTTTGTGTGTGAAGGTGTAGCGGAAAACGCATTCATAGTGAAGAATGGCAAGATACAAACGCCACCTAGTTGCTCGGGCGCCTTGCCAGGAATAACGGCAGAATCGGTTAAGATCCTCGCTTGCCAATTGGGGTATGAAGTGACGGAAAAGAACGTGACACCTTATGAGCTGTTCAATGCTGACGAGGTTTTCTTCACGGGAACAGCCGCGGAAATCGTGCCTGTGAGAGAAATAAACAAAAGGTCTATAGGCGACGGAAGCCCAGGCCCGATTGCGAGAAGACTGAT
>DASPPK010000019.1:0-14700 GCA_035625495.1 Candidatus Acidiferrales bacterium
TGCATCACGCTTCTGCTCAGTAAACGTCTTGTGCCTTCAAGTTTCTGTTCTATGGCGCTGGCTAGAGCGTCCTGGCTGGTCGACCAGTCAACGATCTTGTTAACCTCCTCTTCCGGAAGCAGGTCGCATTTCGAAAGCAGATACAATTGAGGTAGCATAAACCTGTTGTAGACTGCTGACGAGAGAAACAGGTTTGAAACGTAGTTAAGCGGGTTGACCGAGAAAACTGCGTCGAAGAGGTAGACTATTGCTCTAGGCCCCTTTGTAAGTTCGCTAGCGAGGTAGGGTCCACTCGCCCGAAAAGCGAACAGTTCCAACTGCCCCGAAGTGTCGACCAGAACAATGTCAGAATGCAACTCTTCAATCTCCTTCGAAATCTCTTCAACCCGGTCCGCAACCAAGTCAGCTGCCATTATCAGAGCGCCGTTAGGACCCAGTTGATACTGCTCCATCAATTTTCCAACATCAACATAGTCGCGAACATCGATTTCCGGCGAATACGGAAGAACAGACACTCCTGGGTCCAAGTTCACGATTGCAACGTCCTGCTTAGAAATCTTCAGCCAATCGCCAAACGCGGCTGTGAGTCTAGACTTTCCAGACCCTGCAGTTCCTATTATGAAAACCATGGACAAATTTCTCAGGTCCCCATTCACATTTTGATGACGTGCTTAAGCTGCCAAACCAGTATCTTCAACTATAAGCTTTTTCGGTTCAAACACCACATCTCTTGGCAAAGACTTCCTACTCCACTAAAATCTACCATCTTGCTGATCAGATCTTCACGAACTCTTTCTTTCTGCAACTAAATCTGCACGCCTCGGTATAGCCGACCTTCTTTGCATGTCTCACCGCCTCTTCAAGATTCCTGCCCAAGGCATCCGGCTCATGGGCATCTGAACCGAAGACTATGGGAACATCGTGATCGTAGAGTATTTTCAAGAATTGTTCACATGGATAGATCTCTCGACAAGGTCTGCTCAACCCTTTTGCGTTAATCTCCGCGCACATCTTGGACCTTGCAATCGTTTCTGCCGTATCCTCATATAGCTGGGTCAGGTCTTCCTCTGGCCTAGTACCAAAGATCTTGATCAGGTCAGGATGGCCTAGAACATCGAACAGCCTGTATGCGCACATTTCTCTGACGAGTCTGAAATATTCCTCGTACGTCTGGAAAGGATCTCTTCTTGAATACTCATTTTTTGTTGAAGGCTCATCAATTATCCATTCACCAATCACATGAACAGACCCTATCACGTAGTCAAAAGGATACTTGCGAATGAAAACTCCCATTTTCTCAATTATGTCGGGAAAGAAGTCCACCTCTACACCTAGCTTGACAGGCATTTCTACTTTCTCTTTGAAAGTCAAGAAGTCTCGAACGTAAGCAGGCATTGCATCGACGAGGAAATCTGAATAGTCTCCGAGACGCCGCAGAAAAATGTGGTCTGAAAAACCTACTTCTTCAATCTTCTTCTGTTCAGCCTTTCGCACGTATTCTTCCATGCTTCCCTCTGCGTCTGGCGAAGCCTTCGTGTGAACATGATAGTCTGCGACCATTATGCTCACCCGCCCGCTATGCCGCCTTGCTAACTCTGCCACCGTTCTCTAGCACCAGTTCTGATGACTCAGCCATCGCCTTGTCCAACCGGATCCTACCGATCTTGGAGTCTTCTGCAGTTGTGGAGAAGTGAAGTTCTATGTGGGATCTTCTTCCTTCAACTTGTGGATGCGACTTAGTGTAAACATGCGATTTTATGTAAACATCAGGATTATTACGCATAGCCTTGTCAATCAGCGGCGCCAAGCTCGACTCCATAATGCCATTGATGTAAATGCTTGCCTCAAAAAAGACAGCTTTCCCTGCGTCTCTCTTGAGCATGGGCACTACTGACTCTTCAAAAATGGCTTCCATTTCTGGAGGAACGCCTGGCAAGGCTATCAAGAACGCCCCACCAACACTCGCTATCATCCCTGGAGCAGTGCCAACAGGATTGTGCAGCGGTTTTGTACTCTCTGGAAACGTTGCCATTTTAACTCTTTCAGGAGTCAGCTCAACCTTCTCTATTCTTCCTTCCTTCAGAAGGACTTCATATTTCCCTTTGACCATATTTAGGGCTTCATCGTTGACTTTGAGCTTCCGCCTGACGCCTTTGGCAATTCCTTTGAGCGTCTTGTCGTCAAAAGTCGGGCCTAGTCCACCCGTTGTTATTATGAAACGTGGCTTGCGTCTGAGGGATTCGCGCATCGCTTTGGCAATTTCATTAATGTCGTCACCTACTACCGTTATTCTGTGCACAAGTACTCCCAGAGCTGTGGTACGCTTGGCTAGCCATTGAGCATTCGTGTTCAATGTTTTGCCGATCAACAGTTCGTTGCCAATGCACACTATTTCCATCTTAACGTTCATTTCAGACTTCTCCGCCGCTTGAGCAATCATTGAAAAGCCGTTCATTCTTTTATGCTGTTTGCTGACTTTCGCCACGAAAAGCTGCTGGCCCAACTTATTTCTTCTTGCTCAAATACCATTTCAGGTATTCTTTCTTCTGCTTCTCACGCTCTTCTTCCTCAGACTCCACATTTGGCCTGAGTTTTTCCCTCAGTTCCATCAGCTCCTGCTGCGTCACAGAGAGCCCACAGCTCTTGCACACATAATGCTTCGTGCTTATCATATACTGCATTTCGCCGCCACATTCTGGACAATATGGCATTCTCATTCACTCGTTTCTGCGTCTAGAAGTGAGGGCAGCTTGAGAAATACGTTTCGCTCTCGAAGAAGTGAGTTCACGTTATGAAATTTGTGAGATTTGCCTCTCTGGCCATTTGAATAGCCTTGTTCATCTCAGCGCTTGTCAGTTTCCTACTTAAGTCTGGAACCTCGCACGCTCGCCATTCCGGTCTGTACTGGAACATGATATTGACCCTTCTGTCAGGGCCTAGATTCTCCGCTATCCAATTGATGATATGCTTTGAACAGCACTCCAGATGATTTGGCAGGACAAGGATGCGCACTATGAGCTCTCCGAATCTGATACTCTCCAAATGATCATAAGTGCACGCTTTCCAGTAGTTCTGAGCGTTCGAGATCTTTTCTGCGCAATCTCCTGGACCGTATTTGAAATCTAACAGGTAAACGTCGATGAAGCCTGCTAATAACTTGGCTGTCTCTGGGCTGTAGTACGTGTTTGAGTTCCAGACAACAGGGACGCTGATGTCAACACGCTTGAACGTGCTGAGCCAATGGGGAAGCCAAGGCGTTGGTTCTCCACCTACGAGATTGATGTTCCTGCAACCGTTTAGGCGCAGTTGCTCCACCTCTTCGGCTAATGCGTCCAGCTCGCAGACTTCGCCTCTTTCTTCCCATTGAGAGATCGTCCAGTTTTGACAGTGCTTGCAACGCATCGTGCAGCCCATCGTAAAAACCGTTCCAGAAGGCACGAGTTCAGGCTCTTCGCCGGAGTGCTGAAAAATGCTTGAAACCGTAATCTTTGAACCGCATCGGCAATAGCCCAGTTGCTCCCTCAGCCTGTTGACCTGACACTTACGTGTGCAAAAGTGGCAGGAAAGCAGAATTCTGTTTGCGATCTCAATTTTCAAGTCAAGGTAAGACTTGCTTGGAGACGGGATCTTCGCGAAGTTTTCGTGACCTTGATCAATTTTGCTTTCGATTTCGCAAAACTCTTGAGTGAGGCTGGCGTGTTTTTGCCAAAGCGTTTCAGTTGAATCATTTTCGCTGAATTCGGCGGGAAGCTTCTTGGCGATAATGAATTTTGCTGGCTTCTCATCCTGCATGACGGCGAAGTATCTGGCCAAACTTTTCTTTGCTGGTTCATCTTGGAGAACGGCAAGGGCATCTGGGCAAAGGAGTCTCCACATTTTTGATCAGTCTTACTCGACGCTTTAGACTTGTCAGAACAGCGCGTAGGGAAGCGAGTGCCCACTTGAGTGCAGTGTGCCCTTGATCGGGATGTTTTGTCCGCATACTGGACAGCGCATGTCTTTGGTCAGATTCCACCGCGTGACAGCGAAGCTGTACCGCTTGATCAGCACTTCGTTGCAGTTTGGACAATAGGTGTGCTCGCTTGCATGCCCTGGCACGTTTCCAATGTAAACGTAGTTTAGCCCAGCTTCTTTCGCTGTCACGTAGGCCTTTTCCAATGTTTCGATAGGTGTTGCAGGAATGGAGCTTAACTGATAGTCAGGATGAAAACGCAGTAGGTGAAACGGTGTGTCCTTGCCGATTCCGTCTCTAATCCAAATAGCAAGCTCTTTTATTCTCTCAAGAGAATCTCCTGATTTCGGCACGATTAGGTTCGTGATTTCTATGTGGATGTTGTTCCTTCTCATCTCTTTCAGGGCCTCGAAAATGGGGGCAACGGAAGGAACAGCTGAAAAAGTCTTGTAGAATTCCGGGTCTCCACCTCCCTTGAAGTCTACGGTTGCAGCGTCTAAATATGGTGCTATAGTCTTTACAGCCTCTGCTGTCATGTAACCGTTTGTGACAAACGTGTTGAAGAAGCCGACTTCATGCGCTAGCCTAGACGCGTCGTAAGCGTACTCGAAGAATATCGTCGGCTCTGTGTAAGTGTAGCTTATTCCCTGACAGTCGTTGTCTCTGGCAACCTTGACGACCTCCTCGGGAGGAAGCGGGTTGCCCGCTATCTCCTTCTCTTGACTGATCATCCAGTTGTCGCAGAACTGACAACGGAAGTTGCAGCCCACTGTAGCGATGGACATGACCAGGGCTCCCGGGTTAAAGTGTGCCAAAGGCTTCTTCTCCACAGGATCAACGCCGGCAGATATTGCCTTGGCATAGTTGAGCGAAAAAAGAGTGCCATCATTGTTCTTTCTCACCAAGCAGAAACCCGTGCCTCCATCGTTTATATGGCATTTTCTCGCACAAAGGTAGCAGTTGACTTTCTTGTCCTCCAATTTCTGGTAAAGCATTGCTTCGTGAAGTGACATTTAATTTCCTCTTTGGCCTTCCTTCAAATCTGGCTCATGAAGTATTAGATCTATTCGTTCATTTTGTGTCTTTCTCTATAATCTCGAAAACCAACGGAGAAGAAGTAGTCTTCACGTCCAATTCTATACCAAGTAAACCCTCGAGCAGGCCAGCCCAAATCTCAGATTCGCTGATGAAAGGCGTTTTTACAAGAAGGTACTTGTCCTTCAGATAGAAATCACCAAAACCCTGCACTCGCAAACGTTTGAAAACGTCTGACCATTTCTCGCGGTCCTGTGTTCGTATTCCCAGAGTGGTTTCTATCGACACCCGTGTGGCCTCACCCAATCTTCTCCCGATTTCACGCCATTTCTCCCGCGGAGTGTTTTGGATCAGGATGTTGAGCAGCTCAGCATTCACGAAGGCTATGCGACTGATGCCACAGTAGTACTCGCCTGGAAAACGCCAATCGTAAACCATCATGCTTCTGTAGACATCAAGCATCTTAGAGATGAGAGGTTTGATACCAGGTTCCTTTCCCTCACGGATCAGAGAGTCGATGAATTCTCTTTCATCCTTCTCAAGGATTATCGTTGTTCTCTTGGCTGAACTTCCGTTTTTCTTAACCAAGGCTTCAAGTTTTTTCTCTTTGGCGTTCTCCATAACTTGTATATCTCTCAGCATATTTTATATAATTTGTGTCCCCGGTTGAGCATATTGAAGCATACTCACGTTCGGATCATCACTAAGAGCATCTTAAATCTTCGAGTCGCCTTCAAGGCGTGCGTCTTGTTGGCCGGCATCACGACCATCTCTCCCTCCTTCAGCACAAAAGATTTGCCGGCAACAGTGACCCCGGCTTCTCCTTCGACAACGTAAACCAAAGCATCAAACGGTGCCTTATGCTCACTCAGTCCCTCCCCCGTATCAAAAGCGAACAGCGTAACAGTCCCAGACTTCTTGTCGACAATTGCCCTACTCACAACAGAACCTTCCTGATAGGCGATCAGATCCGTCATTCTAGCAGGATCTGCCAACCCAGTTTTCAAAGCTTTCTTCTCATCTTGGCTCATTTTTGCACACCTTTTGCTCAAGCAATAATCTTCAACATTAAGTATCGGTTGGTTAGACTATATGTTTTGCTAGGTGAGCTCTTTTAACCGAACAATTTTTAATAGGGCTCACGCACCTTTAGACCTGCCGATGACGAATCTCAATATCTGAAAAGGTGATGTGCTCTAGGGTATCTGAGGCAAAAACAGCTTGTACTCAGGAGATGACTTTGGTCTTAATCAGGTACCACATCAGCAGCAAACCTAGAAAGACGGATCCGAACCCGACCATCGTTGAAATAGTGTAGTGCTTTTGCAAAATATACATTGCGTATGGTGCTCCAAACAGCAAGATGCCCATCACGAGCACGAGAAGCATTCTCCAGTACTTGGACTTGAAGAAGCCAGCTTTTGCTTCTGGCTTTCGCTCCGTCAACCTTCGCTCGCCTCGATGAAAGTTTATCGATGCTTTCTCTTATAACCCTTCCTTTACTTCGTTGCCAAGAGCCTTCATCAGAAACTTGAACACGGCAAAACCCGCGCCTCGGTCTGCTTTGAAGCCCGTTGTTGCTCCTAGCAGGCACGCACCTTCTAAGCCGCGCTCCTTTGCTAGCCCCAATGTGAGACCCGTAGCTCCGATGATTCTGCCTCTGCTGTAGATCACGGCGCCTTTCTCCATGAATTCCAACGCAATCCTTGGTGAAGTTGCCGCCACGTACACCTGTGCCTTCTCGTCTTTCACGGGCGCTCCGCCCAGCGTTACCAAAAAGTTGCAACCTTTCTTTTCGATGAAATCCAGCGTTTCACTGCAAAGCTCATAATGCGCGACCACGTCGTCGAAAGAAGGCTGCGTGTCACTTGTCATTATGACAAAGTCATTTTTTTCCGTAGATGCGGAGTAGAATTCGTACCGAGGCAGATGACAGATCCCTTTTGAATTGATTGAAACATAGTCTGGGAAAGATGGTGAATACAGCTCGGCAAAAAGCTTTGCTCCAGAAAACTTCATCAATAGGTAAGCTGCGATCTTGCCAACATTTCCGAACCCGGGAAGACCTTGCACAAGAATCGGATTCTTAAGGGTTGGACTTGATGTCTGTCTGAGATAAGGTTTGTTCAAGCCTCGAAGCACCAAACTCAATAGGTAAACATTGTGAGTCTAAAACGTTTCCGTTGTTCAAGCGACTTCTAAGAGACTGGAAAACTCGAGTTGCAGGCCAAATCCTTTTGGTAAAAGATTTAAGAGAGATACCCGTCAGCATAAAAGATGCAGCGGGGTGGGGTAGCCAGGATTAACCCGCTGGGCTCATAAGAGCTCAAATGCTCTGAGGGACCCAGAGATAGCAGCTAGATTAAGCTGCCTCTAGCGGTTGTTCAAATCAACCCCCCGCTACCAAACAAGCCGGTTTAGTATTCTCTCCTGTAAGAGAATGGTTGAAGCTGGAAGGTTGTGCGTCTTTTTTATGAATGGAATTCTAGGCTTTTCCTTTCTCTTCCTTCCCGAAGTATGCTGTCCATTTCAGCTTTCGCGCGTCTCTTCCAAACATCAAAGAGCTCTTTCTGCATTTGCTTGAGCAAAACCACAAGACTGACCCGTCGTTCTTGACGTACATCATACCCGTGCCTGCTGGGAAATCGTTACCGCAGAATGAGCATC
Organism: Candidatus Acidiferrales bacterium; assembly: GCA_035625495.1. Taxonomy (GTDB): domain Archaea; phylum Thermoproteota; class Bathyarchaeia; order Bathyarchaeales; family Bathycorpusculaceae; genus DASPPK01. The sequence continues at coordinate 7,655 of DASPPK010000019.1, forward strand.
TCCTAGGTCTCGGCATGGGCATCTCCTGCAATTCTGATTCAAACTTATCTATTGATCTTCTTTGCTTCCCTCTCAGTTTCTCTGAGCATGAGAACGTCCTGAACCCGAACTGGTCCTTTAACATTGCGCGTTATGATTCGTCCCTTGTCTTTTCCTTCCAGAATTCGGATTCTGACTTGAGCAATTTCCCCCGTGACACCCGTGCGCCCAATGACTTGAATTACTTCGGCCGGGGTAAGTGGTATATGCTCAGTCTCTCTTGCCTCTTTGCTCATCACTTTGCTCCTCTTTTGGCCTGCTCGATTCTCTCAACTATTTCCTTGACCAGTCCCGTGGCGTCTCCTTCTTTGACTATGCTTGCGGCGCCAGCAGGAACATCAATGCCTATCGCACTGCCTATCTTCTCCTTGCTGGGGACGAAGACATAAGGAATCTTCCTTTCCTCGCAAAGAAGAGGCAAGTGCGCGACAACCTCTGGCGGCTGCACATCCTCTGCCACAACCACAAGCTTGGCCTGAACTCTTTCAATAGCCTTCGTCGTTTCGTTCGTGCCTTTCCTCACGGCGCCCGTTCTTGCGGCTATTTGCAGGGCTTCATAGGCCGCATCTGCAAGTTCCTTCGAAACCTCAAACTTTACATAAAACGGTTTGGACATAAGCCTCACCCTTCAAATGCACAGTCTAATCAACAGTCCTTATTTATGAAGGTTTCGACCTCTCGAAGTAGCCTTTTGCTACGCGTTTTCATGATGAGCCACGACACAGACACAGACTGACACGTTGCGCTGGGAAAAAGTGTTTTGCTGTACCGGTAGATAAGGAGTCTTTCTTCAAAGTTTTCACGCAAATCACAAGCTTGCACAATGAAAAGCTGACAATTGGAAAGTGCAAGTCAAATTTCTGTCAAGATCTCTATGATGATCAAGGTTAAAAACGGTTGTTGCGGGCCAGTTTTTAGAAAATGGACGCGCTCCTAAAAATTTAAACGTAGAAAAGTTTAAATAGGCTGCTTGGCTGAAGCATTTTGCTTTTCGTGAGGGGAAACTAGAAATTTGCAGAGACTAGGCCTAATCCTTCAGATAAGCCCAAGTCGGAACATGATAGCGAGGGTTGAAAACATTCCGAGGATCGGCGAAACGGTCGTTGATGAAAACCTGAAACCCATCGGAAAGGTTTTTGACATACTTGGTCCCGTGTCCTCGCCTTACGTGGCAATAAGACCCACGATGCATGGTCTTGAAAGATTGGTCAACAAACCAGTCTACGTAATCCCCTCAAGGAGGAGAAAGGAGAAAAAGAAGTATGGATGATAGTGACGAAGCTCAGGCAAACCCAGATTCGTCCGCATCGCCGCAGAACTCTGAGCGCATAAAGATCCAGACCTGTCCAGAATGCCACAGCACAAGGCTCATGCGCGATTATGAATGTGCAGAAATCGTTTGTATGAACTGCGGTTTCGTCTTGGCTGCGAAAATAACTGACAGGGGACCAGAGTGGAGAGCTTTCGACGATGAACAAAGAGCGAAAAGAACCAGGGTAGGTGCACCGTTGACCTACACTATTCACGATAAAGGCTTGTCAACTATGATTGATTGGCACGACAGAGACGTCTATGGGAAAAGCCTATCGCCAGGACAGAAGGCGCAGGTTTACAGGCTTAGAAAATGGCAGCGTCGCATAAGGGTTTCAGACGCGACGGAACGAAACCTTGCCTTCGCATTGTCTGAAATCACAAAGATTGCTAACAACCTGAACCTTCCAAAGAGCATTCTTGAAACAGCTTCGGTCATCTACAGAAAGGCAGTCAAAGAGAGGCTTATAAGAGGAAGGTCCATTCAGGGCGTAACTGCAGCGGCAATCTATCTGGCCTGCAGACAGTGTGCGCTGGCCAGAACGCTGGAGGAGATAGCACAAGCCTCGAGTGTGAATAAGAAGGAAGTCGGACGGAGCTACCGCTTTCTAATCAAGGAATTGAACTATTCGATACCGCCTCTGAGACCAAGCCAGTATATCACAAAGTTCTCAAATCAACTGACGATGCAGGGAAAAGTAGAAGAAATCGCCCATAAAATTCTAGGAGCAGCAAAAGAACTCAAACTGACTTCAGGCCGAGGCCCCACCGGTATTGCAGCAGCAGCAAGTTACATTGCTTCTGTACTCACTGGCGAAAGAAAAACACAGAGAGAAATAGCCGAGATAGCGCAAGTTACTGAGGTCACCATTCGAAACAGGTACAAAGAGCTCGTTGAACGACTAATGTTCCAGATGACCATCTAGTACCCGCCTTCCCTTTTTTCTTAATATCAACAGCGCGTTGCATGCTTTTCGACAAAAACAGATTTTAGACGCATCACGCCATAATCACACGAGGAGACTATTTGGTCAACTGTCCAAAATGCGGCTGCGAAGTGGCTGCTCCTGTCAAGACTTTCCCGATTCCCTCTCATAAAGCCATGAAAAAAAGTGAAGAAGTCAAGCTTGCTGCGATATTTGAATGCCCCAATTGTAGGGTCAGGTTCAGATCAGCAGTTGAAGATGAAACGAAAATTCAACAGATAGCAAGTATTAAAAATATGGTAGGAAGAATTAAGGGTATCAAGGAAGAACTCATGCAGACGCTCACGAATCTCCGCGAGAAGATAAAAACTCTGGAGACAGAACGGGCAAACCTAATGGTCGAGATTGAAAACCTGAGAAAAGTTGCAGAATCTAGAGCGGATGCCCTTGAAAGCGAAGTGAGTGTGCTCAGAGAAGAAGTGAGATCTCTTAGAGACCTTTTGGGGCACACGGAAGAAGAAAAATAGAAAAATCACTGCCTACAGTTTTTTAACCTGAAGGGACCGAATATTTTCGCGGCTAAGCCAAAAGGACTTTCTGGTAGTATTCTTGTGCAACGGCCACCGCTCTTTCAGGATTTTTTAATATTAGGTATTGTCGACCTGTGACCCTTGCTGCATCAGTGTAATGCTCGACGACTTTCTTAACATTTCCCTCGTAGATCGCTAGCCCTCCAGCGACCTCATACCACATCCCAGCCCTTGCCATGTCCCCATCTTTTTCACTCTTCTTCGCGTTATCAGCCGCCTGCTTTAAAGAAGTCTCGACCTTCCTTGGGTCAAGAAACATCGTTGAAAACAGCGCTTCGTAGGTTTCCCTGTCGTCCCCAGCTAGTTGCTCAAGTTCCGAAACTTTCTCCTCATGTTCAACATCCGATTTCTTGTCTCCTCTTCTTCTGAACCTTTGCAAGCCTGAACCTCCGCAGCTTTAAATTTCTTCGATTTCGGACTATATGGAATAGTTAATCTTAAAGGTTTGTCTCTCCACAAGCTAATGTATGCCATACAAGTTCACGTTTGATCTCTCGAAAATCTCGCGCTTCTTTTTCACTGAAATAACTAAGGCCAGCTATCAAAAGGGTATGCATAAACAGGTTAGCAAAACGGCACAAGAGATCATAAGAAAATTCAAGATAGAAGAAGCAACAGGCCTCAACTTGTACGACGCTGTGACTCTTCTGGAAGACCTGATGGACGCACAAGCAAGAAACCTCGTTGAAAGAGAAAAATTCGTCCAAACAAAAAAGAGAGCCTTGTTCCTGCCTCACTGCTCCAGGAAGTTTATGGACAACAGATGCAGGGCTTCCTTCGACCCGAGCATCCCATCTTACGTATGCGCCCATTGCTCACCAGACTGTCCCATAGGAACGGCGGTGCTCTTCGGCCAGAGGAAAGGCTATGATGTTTACATCCTTCCAGGCGGTTCTTGCATCCCGAAGATTCTTAAAGCAAAGCAGTACGAAGGCGTCGTGGGAGTCGCCTGCGGCGAAGAAGTGAGACTCGGAGGAGACGTGTTGAATGCCATGAACGTCGTTGGCCAGCACGTTCCACTCATAAAAAATGGATGCGCCAACACTGCTTTTAACATTGAAACCTTGTTTAACATTCTGTGAGAAAACAGAATAAAGGCGAAGCCTACTTCACGATTTCTCTTTTCTTCCACCGCAGGTTCTTTGCATGGCACTTTCTACACTTTGTCGCGGTCGCAGCGTTTCTTGCACCGCAATCTCGGCATATTTTCATGTACAGCCTGTGCTTCTGAGCCAGTGTCTTCTTCAGCGGATCCAATATTGGCATTTTCTTGTCCTACTTTTCGGAGGCTAACACTCACACGGTTCAGTGTCAAATATACTTTTTGTTCTCCTCGGAAACATTGGCTACTCTTTGACGTTAACCGCCTTTGTCGCCAGTTCAGGTACGTCACCTGGTTTCTCAGCGACTGCAACGCCCGCTTCCTCGAAAGCTCCAATCTTGCTTTCAGCTGTTCCCGCTCTGCCCATGATTATCGCACCTGCATGGCCCATGCGTTTTCCCGGCGGAGCCGAACGACCAGCTACAAATGCTACCACGGGTTTCGGGTATTTTTCCGTCGCGATGTAATTTGCGGCCAATTCTTCAAGGTTGCCGCCGATCTCACCTATCAAGACCACTGCCCTTGTCTGCATGTCCTTCTCAAACATCTTCAAGGCGTCTACGAAGTTTAGTCCAGTTATCGGGTCTCCCCCAAGACCGAGACACGTCGACTGACCTAAGCCTCTCCTAGTCAAACTTGCAGCTATTTCATAAGTGAGGGTGCCGCTCCTAGAAACCATGCCCAAGGTGCCAGAGGTGAAGATGTGTGAAGGCATGATGCCGAGCTTGCAGGCTCCAGGCGTTATTATGCCAGGCGTGTTTGGACCAATCACCGTTGCCTTCTTCTGACTTGCATAGGCCATGACTTCGATAGCGTCTCTTATCGGGATGTGTTCGGTTATCATTACGACCGTTCTTATACCGTTGTCAAGCGCTTCAAGCGCTGCGTCTGCTGCAAATGGCGCCGGCACGAAAATTATCGAAGCATTGGCATGGCGTTTTTCCTGAGCTTCCTCAACTGTGTCGTAGACTGGAACGCCATACACGTCCAATCCTCCTTTCCCAGGCGAGGTGCCAGCGACTATTCTTGTTCCACAGTCGATCATGAGCTTAGTGTGGAAACTTCCTTGCGATCCAGTTATGCCTTGAACGATTGCCCGTGTGTTCTTGCCGATTATTATTGCCAAAGCCATTTGCCTCCCTACTTGGACATTTCAACGACTTGCCGAGCAGCCTCTTCCATATTTTCTAGCACGTGGATCCCGGCCTCTTCCAGTATTCGCTTGCCCTCCGAGTCGTTTGTGCCTACGAGTCTTATCACCATGGGCATGTTGACTCCGACCTTCTGTTTCGCCTCAAGTATGCCTCGTGCAACTTCGTCGCAGCGTGTGATGCCGCCTAGGATGTTTATGAAGAGCGTTTTAACCCGCGGATCAGACAACACTATTCTTAGGGCCAAGGCCGTTTTTTCTGATGGCGCCCCGCCTCCGACATCCAAGAAGTTGGCTGGCCTTCCCCCGTAGTACTGGATCGTGTCTAGTGTCGCCATCACGAGGCCTGCTCCGTTGCCGATCACGCCTATGTTACCTTCAAGTCTGACGTACGCCAAATCGTTGTTCATGGCTTCCACCTCCTGTGGACTGAGGTCGCTTTCGCCTTCCAGAAGCCTCTTCTTATAATCCTCATGCCTGAACAACGCGTTGTCATCAACGATGATCCTTGCGTCCGCCGCAACAAATCTTCCTTCCACAGTCTCCGTCAAGGGGTTCATCTCGATCAATTCAGCGTCATTTTCCAACCCGGCAGTATACAGTCTTTCCAGGGTTCTTCCCAAGTCAGGTATTTGGTTACCCCTGTAGCCCATTTTCTGGGCAATTTCTTTTGTTTGAAAGGAGCGAAGACCAAGCTGCGGGTTTATGGAGGTTTTCACCACTTTCTCAGGCTTTTTCGAAGCTACTTCCTCGATGTCTACGCCGCCCAGTGAAGAAGCGATAGCAACGTAGCATCGGTTAAGTCTGTCAGTTGTTATGCCAAAGTAAAGCTCTTTCTTAACCTGAATTTTCTCCTCGACCCAGACGCTCTTGACAGGTATATCCTTTATCTTCATGCTCAGCAGCTTTTCCGCCGCTTTTTCAGCCTCCTCGGTCGACTGGGCAAAAAGTATACCGCCTGCCTTTCCTCTTCCAGCTACCAACACTTGAGCCTTGACCACGACTGGCAGCCTGAGCTTAGCGGCGACTTCGCGAGCTTGGCCTGCACTAGTCGCCAATCCGCCCTGAGGAGTTGTGATACCGTGTTTCCCAAGAATGTTTTTTGCCTCATACTCGTAAAGCTTCAACCCCTCGCCTCCTCATCTTATGGCTTCTATCGTGACGTAGGACTTTGTATCCTGTATACCGTCAACGGAAGATAACTTTTTCAGTACCTCATCAAGCTTCTCCCTGTCCACCACCGCGAGCGCGTCAACGTCTCCTGCGATTCTAAACGCTCTTTGAACGGCAAGTTCTTTGACTACCTCGTACACGTAACTTCTTTTGAGCGGTGAAACCTTGATCAGTATGAAGGCGGGTGTAGAGGATATTCCAAGCGCGCTTAACCCATGATCTGTCACATCTATGAAGCCTCTGCCCGTTCTTATGTAGCGTAAGTCCCTGAGTTTTCTCAGATGAACGTTCAAGGCCTGCCTGCTTATACCGAGCTGTCTTGCGAGCTCGTCTTGCTTCAAGCGAAGGGTGTACGTGCTTGTAGACTCGCCTCTTTCGTAGAGCATTCGAAGTAGTTGCATTGACCGTCTTGTGAGCGCTTCCAAACGCTGGTCCTCACAGTTGTAGTTTGTTAAGTTAGAGTTTTACAATAGTAGCTCTCTTTTAAGTTTTTAGCAAGACAGACGCAAATTGGATCAAATGCCATGCGATTTGACGTTTTGTCAACTGCGAATTGAAACCGTAATGTATTTATTTGCCGAGAAGGAAGGTTATCGAGCCTAACAGAAAAAATGAAACCTAGGAGTAAGGCGGTACCAAAATGTCCGATAACAATGCAGTGCTGATCGGAAACAAGCCAGTAATGAACTATGTACTGGCATGCATAACCCTCTTTCACGGCGGAGCGAAGGAAGTGAACGTCAAGGCACGAGGGA
>DASPPK010000020.1:0-6895 GCA_035625495.1 Candidatus Acidiferrales bacterium
CCTTCGACCTTGAAAAGATGGCTTTCACAGTTGCAGTCTGAACTGCCGAAGCCTCGTATTGAAAGACCCTTATTCGCAAGTTCCGTAGCGATCTTGCATTCCTTTGGCCTTCCTGCCCTCATGTAGAAAACCTTCAGAACCCTAACACACGGGTTATCCAACAGATAATCGATGTGCCAAAACTTGGCTTTTTCTTTTCTGAGATGTCGCCTGACGCGTTCTTCCAAGTTGTTTTGGGCTGAGCCCACGTAAGCATACAGGCCTTTTTCAAAATTCAAGTTGCCTAATGCGCCAATGTCTGCTCTGATGTTCCTGTCTATTCTGATTATGAGAACGTAGATGCCCTTCATGTTTTTCTGTTAGAACTGTTCTCTCTGTACCATTTCAATATTTCACTGACTGCGTTAGGAGAATAGCCCATCTCGCTGAGAAGTCTCTTCAGGTCGTCCATAGACCCCACTTCCAAAGTGGACCCCTTGCCCCAAGAAGCCTTACTCTTGACCCTATTTATAGTTTAGTCTCACCGTTGATATATTGTCTTAACGCGGGCGGTGAAATGTAGCAAATGCTATTTCAGGTATTCTCCTGTGCTTTCAGGATTAAATTCTCTGGCGTTGATTACTCTGGCCGCGAAACGAAGGATCTTTTTCCGCGCAACTAGAGGCAGATTCGGGTACCACAAGGGGGACGCTAAGACAAGACTCCGCCAAGCGTAGAAGGGTTGAATGACTTTCAAAATCTCGCCGTCGCAAGTCTTGTCCAAGTAGTTCTTCCAGAAAAGTTTGAACAACCTTCCGAAAGGTCCGTCCATCTCTCCGAAGGTCTGCAAAGAATAGAAAAGGTAGTTGATCGTCAGGGCCGAAACGTCGTCAGCAGGCTCTCCCCATTCGCCTCTGCTGCGGTCCAGAACGGTGAAATCTAACCCCTGCCTGAACAGAATGTTCCAAGAGTGAAAGTCTCCGTGCACTTGTGAGAGCCTGTGGGTCTTGTGCTTCAGGCGCCACCGCCAATCCAAACAGTCCTTCTCAAGTTCAACGAAGTACTTCTCATCAACATAGCCTAAATTGCTGGGATAACTGTCTGTCAACCCAAAAATGCCCTCACCTTGTCCAGTCAGGTCACGAACCCGCCTGACATAGAGTGCCGGCGCATCCTTCTTGACTGAATGGATCTCGACAAGATAGTCAGACAATGCTAAACATCGTTCCTCATCTAGATCCTTCACTTCACAAGTTTCTTTGATGCGATCCAAGTCATCATGGTAGGGTGATCCTTCAACAAAGTCAGTAAGGATAAAGAATTCAACACAGTCTCCCAATGACTTCAAAGTCTCTCCATCGTTTGAAAAGGAGCCAACATCAACAGAACTGACATGTCTAGCCAGTTTGTTGAACGCAGAGTGCTGCCAGAGTAGAATGGCGGCCCTATCAGAGAAGTAGTCATGCCCAAAGCCTTCAGGCCGCACGGTCTCCAAGACTACCAGCTTGGTTTGTCCTTGTAGGCTGAACTCAATAACGTAGGGCACGCCGTACCCGAAGCCTTTCAAATCAGCAACCTCACCGCTACGCAAGGGCACGATTTGCAAGACCTTAACCGCCGCCTTATAGACACTTGAAAGGTACTCCTCTAACCTTTCAGCCTTCAACTCAAGCAAGAAATCACGTCCAAAATGAAGAGTTATGAGCTACAAGTTAAAAATATAGCGATACCAACCAAGAAATCAAGGAAGCGCCAGAAAACGCAACAGTCCGCACTTAGCCTTAAATAGAGAACCCCCACAGAACGTAATGGAGAAAAATCATGGAAAAATTCAAAGTCAAAGACCTAACTTTAGCGTCCAATGGAAATCTGCAAATCGAATGGGCATCAAAGCACATGCCAGTTTTAACTCAGGTTAGGGAGAGAGTTGCAAAAGAAAAGCCACTCAAGGGCCTGACTTTGGGGGCCTGTTTGCACGTGACTAAGGAAACAGGCGTGCTCGTTGACACTTTTGTCGCTGCAGGGGCAAAAGTTGCGCTGTGCGGTTCGAACCCTCTTTCAACGCAGGATGATGTTGCGGCAGCGCTGGCAAAGAGAGGCGTCAACGTCTTTGCTTGGCGAGGTGAAACAACAGATGAATACTACTGGTGCGTTGAGAAAGCATTGGATCTTGCCCCTACGATTACTTTGGATGACGGGGCAGACCTCGTCGGCACACTGCACAGCAAGAGGAAACAAGCCTTGCCGAAAATCAAAGGAGGAACAGAAGAGACAACCACCGGCGTGCTTCGTTTGAGAGCCATGGAGAAAAAGGGTGCACTCAAGTATCCAATAATAGCGGTGAACGATGCTTACACGAAATACTTGTTTGACAACCGTTACGGAACGGGCCAAAGCACGTTGGACGGTATAGTGAGAGCGACAAATATCCTCTTAGCTGGCAAGAACTTCGTTGTCTGCGGTTACGGCTGGTGTGGACGAGGCATCGCGATGAGAGCACAAGGGATGGGAGCAAACGTGGTCGTGACTGAAGTGAACTCGCTACGGGGCCTCGAAGCCGCGATGAACGGGTTCCGTGTTATGCCAATCATCGAAGCGGCTGCAATAGGCGACATTTTCGTGACGGCAACCGGCGATACCAGCGTGATTAGGAAAGAACACATGGCGAGGATGAAAGACGGCGCTATTCTGGCCAACAGCGGACACTTCAACGTTGAAATAGACTTCCAAGACCTCGAAGAACTCTCGACCAAAAAGAGAAACATTAGACCAAACCTCGACGAGTACACGCTTAAAGACGGGCGAAAACTGTTCCTTTTGGCCGAAGGAAGACTTGTGAACTTGGCGGCAGCCGAAGGGCATCCGTCTGAGGTTATGGACATGTCTTTCGCTAATCAGGCCCTCTGCGTTGAATATCTAGCGAAAAGAGCGAAGCTACCGCCGAAAGTCTATCCAGTGCCAAAGGAAATAGATGATGATGTGGCAAAACTGAAACTTAACGCTATGCACATCAAGGTTGACAAACTGACGAAAGAACAGAGAAAATATCTAGCTACGTGGGAATTGGGTACAACATGATCGCTCACTCTGAGACACGGTAAACCTTAAAAGGTATTAAAGAGATAAGCATGGCTAACATGTGGTGATTCCAATGGTCAGTAAAGATCAAGCGATAGGCGGACTAATATTCATCGTCTGCGCGATAGTCGGCATCTTTTACGTTGTCACCCTATTCTATCCAAACTGGCTTGGATTCTTCGGACTCAACACACAGGATCCTTCCGTCCGTTTCTGGATCATGTTCTGGATCGTTGCAGTGCCTGTTCTAGTCGCCTTCATCGCCATAATGGGTATAGGCGCATGGATAGGTTGGACAATGGCCACGACACCGCCGCCAAAGCCGATTGAAGAAATCACAAGTGAAATGGAAAAGGAAGAAAAGCCAGCTGCTGAAGAAAAACCCGCAGAAGAAACACCAAAGGAAGAGGCAAAGAAGCCAGCGAAGAAGAAAAGCGAAGATTAGCCAACGCCCAATTTTTTTATTCTAAGAAACCTGTGATCGTCCAGATTCTTTCTGGAGGCCAAAATGTTAAAGTAAGCTGACGACCCCTTTGTCCACAGTCTTCTTAACCTTTGACGACTTTGAGCATGCACTGCACTATGTTTTCACAGACTATGCAATCTTCAGGTATTTTTTCATTCTTTGATCGTTCACTCAGGTATCCAAGATGGTGCGCACAGTGCACGGTCGCCGATGGCTTTGCCTTTGCCTCTTTTAACCTGTTTACGATAGGTTCCTGTCCTGTATTATCCTCAGTCGTTGCATCCGGCTTAGCTTCAATGACCGGAACACTTTCCTCTACGGTGATGGCGGTCAGACAGCGGGGACACGCATCATAACATTGTGAATCTTCGGAACCCACGTTTTTGACTTTCAGAGGCTTCGAAAAGACCAGGCCACAAGACGGATTTGGACACGCAAACTTGTCTTCTTTGGCACTCTGTTTCTTTCTGTGCATAATGAACCATCGATAATAATCGGATCTTGTCCCTTATAGTACTAATGCAGTAGGAATCAGTATCCCCAGTAAGAATCAGGCGTTCTTCGCTTTCCATCGCACGTTGATCGAGGGTCATTATTCAGAATTCATAATCGTTTTAATGGCTGCAACTAACTTCTCGTTGAGAGGCGTAAAGACTTGTACACCGTGTTGATAAGAGTTGACGAAACCCTGCCCTGGATTGAGCTTAAAGGCCACTATGAGACCAGAAAAGAGGCTCGACATGCAGGAGAAGAAGCTATCAGGAAGATAGCCGTGATGGTTGTGAACGTACCACAAGAAAAGCGACCATTGAACGCATTAGCCGTGATGAAAGCAGGGCGTTAGCTTAAGAGAATTTTGTCGGACATGTTTTCTGCCTTCTCATACGTGATATATCCAGCTTCGCGCTTAAGAGGAGGAGGATTTTGGGCGATAAGAATTTATCATGACCGACTCTTCATGGTTACAGATGATCCTGAACAGAAAATTTTTTGAACGCGACACATTGACTGTTGCGAGAGAGCTCCTTGGAAAATTCCTTGTTCATGAGAGCGCGGAAGGAACCACGATAGGCAAAATCGTTGAGACAGAAGCCTACGTAGGTCCAGAGGATAAGGCATCTCATGCCTACAACAATCTGCGCACGCAACGGACAGCAGTTCAGTTTGGGCCTAAGGGACACGCATACATCTATCAAGTCTATGGAATGTATTTTTGTCTTAACGCCACAAGCGGAAGCATTGTTGGAAAACCGGAGGCAATCTTGGTTAGAGCGTTGGAGCCGATAGAAGGTGTTGACCTCATGATCGGAAGGAGAGGTTCTGGCAGATGTCGGATTGCCAGTTTAGCCAACGGCCCAAGCAAGCTTTGCATTGCCATGGGCATATCGAAAAAGGAGAATGGCGCAGACTTGTGTGTCCTGCCTTTATGCGTTGAGACAGGTGTGATGGTAAGTGACAAACAGGTCATTCAAACAACACGGGTCAACGTGGACTATGCAGAGGAATGGAAGCATTTGCCCTGGAGATTTTTCATAAGAGATAATTGCTTTGTATCAAAGCCGAGCAAGTAGATGAATACGCCTAGCGCGCGCTACTGGAAAGCCCTATATGGCAAATTGATGTTCTATCAGCGACAGAAAAGTTGTCAAATGGTCTGAAGGAAGCAAACCTAATAGATGTCCATCCAAAAGCAAGTTGTAGAAGCTCTGATGAAACCTGAGGCGTATGATGAACAACCAGGCAAGATTGAACTGACCCAGACCCACATATCCTTCGTCTTTTTAACCAGAAACTTTGTCTACAAAGTGAAGAAGGCTGTGAATCTCGGATTTCTGGACTTCACAACGCTCGAAAAAAGGCGATTCTTCTGCGAAAGAGAGCTAGAGCTCAACAAACGCCTGTGCGAGGGCATGTATCTTGAAGTTGTTCCCATCAACAGATCAAACGTCATTAAAATTAGAGGCAAAGGACAAACTGTCGAATACGCCGTGAAGATGAAGAGGATGCCTCAGGAAAAAATGATGAACAAACTACTTGAAGAAAACAAGGTAGATAAAGATCTCATTGACAGAATAGCGAAGACCCTCGCTGAATTCCATGCAAAGGCGGAAACGAACAAGAGGATAAGCGAGTTCGGTTCCTTGGCGACAATAGAGACTAATTGGAAAGAAAATTTCGAACAGACTTCGAGGTTTGTAGGCAAAACGATAACGACGAAGGACTTCAGGCTTATCCATGAAAGAGCCAACGATTTCATGAAGAAAACTGCGCCCTTCTTTCAGAACAGGGCTGAGGAGGGCCGAGTCAAAGACTGTCACGGGGACATTCATTCGGGTAACATCTTTTTGGCAGACCGAATTTACATCTTCGATGCGATAGAATTCAACGAAAGATTTAGGTATTCTGACGTTGCCTCCGATATCGCCTTCTTAGCAATGGACTTAGACTTCAAAGGAAGAACCGACCTGTCAAACTTCTTCGTCAAGAGATACGTCGAATACTCTGGAGACCGAAAATTGACCAAAATTCTTACTTTCTACAAATGCTACCGAGCCTACGTGCGAGGAAAAGTTGCCAATTTCAAACTTGAAGACCCAAGTGTGAGCAGTGGGGAAAAGAGAGAAGCGACGAGAGAAGCAAAGGCATACTTCAAACTTGCCAACGCTTATGCGAAAACTCTTTGATAAGCCCCAGAGAAAGCTCGACAGATGCTCGTGGTTTATCATTTGCTTTAGATTTTTTTCTGGGGACAGTTCACTTAATGCTGAATTGATCAGCTACAAATTCTGGGACTTTCACGGTTCCCATGATGATCGGTTTTTGATGGCAATCGCTTCCCCCGGTCATGATTAGTCCATGTTTTTTTGCGAACTTGATGTAATGATTCGTCGTTGCGGAGTCATTTCTAGAGTGCCAGCACTCTACGCCGTCAATGTGTTCTAGGAACAATTTTTCTATTATGCTCGTCTGCTTTCGCAGAGACTTTGTCAGAGTAGCAAGTGAGGTCCCATGAGGATCGTTAGGATGAGCCAAAACTACTAATCCTCCGGCGTTTCTAACGAGCCTCGAAGCTTCTTCGATGTAGAGAGGAAACTTGGGAACGTCACATTTCACAAGATACTTGTCAAAAGCTTCTTGTTTTGTTTTAACAACACCCTTTTTCACAAGATAATCTGCTATGTGAGGCCTTCCAATGGCTCCGTCAACTGAACTCTGAATCTCGCTCAAATCATTCTTGGTTAGTTTTTCGAGTCCTTCTTTTTCAAACTCCTCATTAATCTTGTCTAAAATTCTTGTCGCTCTTTTCTCTCGGTATCGCACGATTTGTATGAGCTTGTCACCTAACTCCTTGTTCTTCGTGTCAAATTGATA
>DASPPK010000021.1:0-21098 GCA_035625495.1 Candidatus Acidiferrales bacterium
AGGCCTTCGCAAGTCTGATTTGAGTGATTTGCTGGGTCTCCTTCCTATATGTTTTACCAAGGAGTTCGAGATTTCAGGCTTTGATCCAGATCTTATAGCTGACATGGTCAATCGCGCATTCGGAAGAACGGGTACGCTCATCCAAGGGCTGTTGCGGCTCTTTGGAAAAGAACCAGGGAAGTTCCTCGTCGCAGAAGCCGACGGCAAAATTGTCGGCACAACATTCGTCAACAACCGAGGAAAATCAGGGTACGTATCATCAGTCATGGTGCACCCAGACCACAGAAGAAAAGGAATCGCGACCACACTAATGACAAGTGCCCTCGACTATATTCGAAGAACAAAAAAGGCGAGAGCAGTCCTCCACGTGGATTCCACGAATGACTCTGCGAAAAGCATCTACGTCAAGTTGGGGTTCAAAACATTTGAGCATTCGACCTATTTCATCAGAGAGGCAAATTCTATGCGTGCGTCAGAAAACGCCTCCGGAGTCAAGATCAGAGAATTCCAGAAAAATGACGTGGACGCGGTCTACAACCTAATAGAAGCCTCGGAAGACCCGAACAGCCTGAAGATCTTCGATTTTACGAAGAAAGACTTGAAAACACCATTCTTACAGCGCGTATTCGGTTTCGCGGCTCAGAAGAAGCTGGTTGCTGTGCTCGAAGGCAGGATAGTTGGGTACGCCGAGGCGTCGTACACCACGCCCAAGGAAGCAGGTCGTATCGGTTCCATACATGTAAACTCTGAAGACAGGTCGCTCGGCATCGAGAAACTACTCATTGAGGCAGCAAACAACGAAATTGCCGAAGGCGGCATAAGAAGAATTCGCCTAGCGTCTCCTACAGCAAAGCAAGAACTCATAGAAACAATAAAGAATTTGGGGTTCAAAGAGGTTCTTGTAATGGATGCAATGGTGCTAGAATTTCAATAGCGCGCGCATGGTCGTTTGAGCACAGGATAGATTTTGCCTCGAGGGGCCCAAAGAAAAGCTTATTCGACGACGACCCAGAAGTATGGTGGAGGATGACTGAGAATGAGTGAGGTCTTCGAGCTCGAGAAGAAGCTTACAAAAACGCGAGAAGAGTTTCACAAGAGAGAAGTGGATGTTAGAAGTCGATTGGCAGACATTGAGAAAAAGAAGGTGGAAACGCTGAAGAAGACTGAAGAAATGAAAAACGACACTTTACATGATATTGAAAAGATGGATGAAAGAATTATGAAATCGAGTCTCGACGCAGAAACAAAGGGGAAACTCGGTTCAGAAATCACGGCTTTAAGGCAAGATGTTGAAAAGAAGTATGCGGAGCTGAGGGCCACTGTTCTAGTCAAACCTTCTTAGCGCACACTTTGGATGTGAGATAGACATGCGTCCCTTTGCCTTTCAACCATGATTCCAAAGTGTGAAGCTAAAAGGGGAAGTAGAACATTAGATTTATTAATGTTACCGTTAATGCATTAGGGTTAAGGCGTTTGGGAAATGTCACTCGGGTCCAGACTGAGGATTGAGAGCTGGGGAATTTTCGCAACATCTGCTTTCTACACAATCGTCGGAATAACATTCCTTGCTCTTTTGCCGATGAGTGGCTTTCCGCCGCACATTGGGATCCTCGGCATACTAAGCCTGATTGCCGCATATGGAATGTTTAGGAAGAGAGCTTGGTCATTCTGGTTTATCATAATCTTGTTCTTTGCTGGCACGACTTTCGCAGCCTTTATCTTGTATAGTGTTTCTACAACAGATTATCTTCTCAGCATCGGAATGGTTTTCTATCTCATTCTAACATGGGTCTTCACGGCATACGCTGCAAACAAGAGAAAAGTTCTTGAAGAATGAAGATATCTTTCCTCGTTTCTTGTAACCGCGGCAACATTCTTCTCAAACTCTTTTTATCGTTTAGGGCATTTTTCGAAAAAGTCGCACGGTGACTTCTTCGCCTGCATCCACGAATTGTACGTTTTCAGGTATCTCAACGTAACCATCTGCTCTTGTGAGGGTTGTTATCGCTCCAGAATCCCCTGCTGGAATAGGCTCGACCACGGTCTGGTCTAGCTTGTCCCGCTTCAGGGCCACCATTACAAATGTTCTTCTTCCCTTTGCTGGGAACATCCTTGCAATTGTGATAGCCTTCACTTCCAAGTCTTCTTCTGCTTTTCTTCCTCCCATTGCCTGTATTATCGGGCGGGCAAATAAATGGAAAGCCAGCAATGCAGATGTAGGATGTCCAGGAAGTGAAAACACCGGTTTATCACGGATCAATCCTATTGTCGTGGGTTTTCCAGGCTTGATAGCGATTCCAGATATGATCGTGCCAGGTTTTCCGAGGGAAGCCAACGCTTTTGGCATAACATCTCTTGGGCCGACAGAGACACCGCCAGAGGTCACCACAACGTCGGCGGAGGCCAAAGCATGCCTGAACGCCTTTTGAAGCTTGACGAGGTCATCAGGGAAAACACCGAGAAAAATAGGCTTCCCCCCGCTTTCGAGCACAGCTGCGCTCAGACTGTATGCGTTGATGTCGTAAATCTTCCCATCGAGCAGGCTTCTGCCCGGCTCGGTTACTTCAGCTCCTGTCGAAAAAACTGCTACTCGAGGAACCATGTAAACATTGACTCTTGCCATTCCCAAGGCAGCTAGAACACCGACTTCTCTTGAACCTAGCAGTTTACCAGATTTGAGGACAATCTCGCCTTTTCCTATGTCCTGTCCTGCCTTCATTATGTTCTCGTGCCTTGCAACTGCGCTGAAAACACGAACACGGTCAGCCTTTCTTTCAGTCTGCTCAACCATGACAACAGCGTCTGCACCTTGGGGAATAGGTGCTCCTGTGACTATTTCTGCTGCTTCTTTCTTTTTGACAACTATCTTAGGAGTTTCGCCCGCGCGCACTGTCCCGTGGGCCGCTAGCGAAATCGGTCTGTTTTCCTCGGCACCAAACGTGTCTTGCGCCCTCACAGCGTATCCGTCAACTGTAGACCGATCAAATGGTGGAATGTCTCTGTTGGCCGTTACGTCCTGTGCTAGGACACGATTGCTGGCGTCCAGAAGCGAAATCTCTTCAATGCCCAAAGGCGTAGGTCTGCATCGTTCTAGAATGACTTTTTTTGCCTCTTCAAAGGTCAACAGTTTCCTAAACATAATCTCTTAGGCCTCTAAATCGTCAAACATGTGCACCGAGACGATGTCTCCTTCTTCTAAGCCTTCTACGTTTTCTGGCACGACCACATAACCGTTAGCTCTTGTCATAGTAGAAATCAGACTTGAACCGCGAGCGCTGATAGGTTCAGCGAAGAAATCATTATCCTTTTGAAGAACGTGGACACGAACGAAATTCTTCCTTCCTAGGGTGGTGGCGATTCTCCTAGTCAATCTTGCCCTCGACAAGGGTCTCGCTTCTGCTCGTTTAAGTCCAAGCATTCTGCTCAATAACGGTCTGCCAAAAACGTCGAAGCTCAGCATAGCTGCAACAGGGTTGCCTGGGAGTATGATGATGGGCTTGTTTTTCACGACTGCCAACGCCGTTGGCATTCCTGGGCGCATTGCTACGCCATGAACAATGACGCCTGGCTTTCCAACTTTGTTGACAGTTTCTGGAACGAGATCTAGCCCTCCGACGCTAGTTCCGCCAGAACTAATTACAGCATCAGCTTTCATAAGGCCTAGCCTCAGCTTTTCTGAGATTTCGTCCACATTATCCCTTGCTATGCCCAAATCTAGAGTTTGTGCTCCTAGCTCACTGCATAATGCGCATAGAACAGTTCTGTTGGTGTCAAATACCTGTTCTCTTTGTAGTTTACAGCCCAACTCAGCAAGCTCATTTCCAGTTGCCAAAATTGCGATCTTGGGTCTTTGAAAGACCTTTACTTCAGCGATGCCGAAAGCCGCTATCAGTCCCAGATGCTGAGGCTTCAAACGAGTTCCTCTTTCGGCAACGACCTGCCCTTTTCGCACGTCTTCACCCTTTTTCGAAACGTTTTCCCATCGAGTAACAGGACTCGACACATCGATCTTGTCTCCATAAAGTTTAACATTTTCCAGCATCACGACGGCGTCCGCGCGACTGGATACCGAGTTGCCAGTCCACACCTGCTTTGCTTGGTTCTCGTTTATCACGTCTTTGCAGACGACCTTGAGAGTTACTGGCCTTTGCCGTGTTGATTGGGCAGTGCTGTCGGCGTACACAGCGTATCCATCAACTGCTGACCTGTTAGTCCTCGGCAAATCCGTACTTGCGATTATTTGTTCGGCCAAGACGCGATTCAGAGCTAAGTGCAAGGGACTAGACGTTTCTTTAGGGTTGATCCGCAGCGTTCCAAGAAACGTTTGCAACGCAGTTTCCACTGAGACTAGTTTCTGAAAACCTCTCAATCGAATCAAAACATGCCCTCCTTGAACAGCACCACAGCACAGCGTAAAAAACGTATCGCATTTTCTTAACTCTTGTCCAACTCTTCTTGAAGTATGTCACGCATCTTCATTGCGTCCAAATCTAGCATTGGGCTTTCGCTTATTATGACTGGTTTTAACTCGAATTCAATGATGACCCTTGCGAGCAGTCGGAAGTCTGGTCCATAACGTGCTTCCTGCAGCGTGTGATGGCGTCTTTCACCCTTGTCAGTGAACTCGATCTTTGTGAAGTGACAGTGCAAGTTCTTCAGAGCGTTAGTTCCAAGTCGGTTCTCAATGCGGCGCGCAACCTTGCGGAAATCATCGTCGGTTCTGAAACGCCCCATGTCTCTTGCGTGAAGATGGGACCAATCAACAACCAGCTGAGTGCGTTCAACCGTCTCGCACAGGTTCATGGTTTCATCGAGGCTTCCCAGCTGATAAGTCCTGCCCATCGTCTCTGGTCCTATTCTAACGTTCCTAATTCCCAAGCTCAACATGTTTTCAACGACGTCTTCCAAAGCTTCTGAACACGTTTTGAGAGCTTCCATGGGTGATTTCTTGCCGTAGACACCGGGATGGAAAACCACAACATGAGCACTCATCCATTCAGCGGCCGTTGCACAAGCTATCAAGCGTTGTTTGCTTGCTTCAACGATTGCTTTTTCACCGCAGAAGTTGATGAAGTAAGAACCGTGGAGACTGAGCCAAACGTCGTTTCGCTTGGCTTCCAGCTTTAGTTTCTGAGCCTCTTCTTTCCTCATTTGGGGCTTCTTTCCCCATTGAACGGCTTCATACTCGAAAGCGTCAAGTCTTTCTTCGCGTAGAAGTCTCGGAATGTCCGACAAAGAAGCCTTCATAAACTTGAACACTGGAGGAACCCCAGCTGGACCGAACCTGGGACGTCGATCCATAGAAATCCCGTGATTCTCGCTATTTCTTGTACCGGTAGCCTTTCCCGGTTCGCTCTCCATAAATGATGACTAGTAGCACAGAAATCCAGGCTGCAGCGTTTTGGAAAAGCAAGAACTTGTCAATACTGCCTATGGTTGCTATTGGAACGATCAAGCTCCCGAGGCCGACTGCCACATTTCTGACCCCTGGTGCAGCAGCAAGCAGGACGTTGTTTATAGCAGCGGCGAGCCAGCCTATGGGCCCCAAGGCTTCGGCCGCTCCCTTCGCCCAGTTGTCCACTGAGAGGACGAAGTGGCGCAGCGAGGGGTCGGTCCGATAAGTGTTCGTCACAAACTGAAAGATTGCCTGTGGGTAAGCAAAGAGAGAGAAAAGCAGGGTCAAAGCTACAAAAGCCAGCAGTACAATAAGGGCGCTTCTGATTGTCGGTCTCGCAACGTGCATTCTTTTGGAAAGATCAGAAAACCTATTGGTTTTCGGCAGCTTTGACTTTATCCTCCTAGAATAGTTCCTAGCAGCGCGACTTATTCTTGAAGCCAGCCCCCTTTTTTCAACCTTTTTCCCTGGGAAGGGTTCAACCTTTCCTCTTCGTATTTCTTGCCGCCGCAATGATACCTTTTTAGTGAGGTACATCCAACTGAATGCAAGCGTGATTATGACGCAAATGGGGACCAAGAGGAACGCTAGACTTATCGCAATCGTTACAGGCCAACCCGTCCCTGGAAAGTTGAAACTCCATCGCAGTACTGACGTGTCCTCAACGCCCAATCGCATGGCGTAGAGAACGACAAGAAACTCGATTAATGCTGCCACTGCGAGAAACACGATCACCGTGGTCAATCCTTTCTGTGTGGTCCAACGGATCATTCGCGGCTTTTGTTCAGACTGCGTTTGCAAATTTTTCACCGTATGTTCTTGGCGGCATTTCGGTTCAATTAAGAAGATTCTCATTAAAAAATGTGACTGTGGCAGCCCGCCGTGAGTGTGGAAAAGATGACGTTGCCATCTTAGGTTTGAGTCAAAGGAAATTCGTGTCCGCACTTCGGGCATTTTGCCCCTGTGCAGTGCACTGAAGAAGAGCAGCCTGAGCAGGCGAAAGCTCTACCGTAGGTTATGTCAAATGTGAAATCGCATCTTGGACAGCGAACCACTGTCTGGGACCGCCGCTCACTCCAATTACTTTATCCACGTCAACGGATCAAATAAATTTTAAAAGCTTTCTGGATATGTTTAAACGAGGGGAACTAGAAATAAACTGTGAAAGGAACTAAGCGGCTCCGATAACTTGGAGTGGGTTGCATACGGCGGGTAAAGCAGAAAGGATGGAACTCTACAAGGATCGAAATACGCAGGTCCTACTGAACAAGTTCTTGAGCGGTGAGATAAGCGAACTTGAACCAGTCTGTGATTCTAAGCTAGGATATCGGTACCCGACGGTTGAGGCCATTGTTGGAGACGCGTCAAACGCTGAGTCATTTCTCAAGAAGCTTTACGAAGGTGGAATACTTGAGAGAGTACTCTTTGACAAGGTTATCTTCTGTCCAAAATGCGATTCAGCAAGTGTTTCCATCCATTATTGTTGCCCTTACTGCAAATCTTTTGACATTCGGAAAAGTTCGCTGATCGAGCACGTTAAGTGTGGATACATGGATGTCGAGGAAAACTTTCACAAAAATGACAAGCTCATCTGTCCAAAATGTAAAGATGAACTGAGAAAACCCGATTCTGATTACAGAAGAGCTGGAATATGGTGCACTTGCAAAGAATGCGGCAAGAGTTTCGACATCCCAGTCGCCGCACTTTTTTGTCGGGACTGCCATGGAAACTTCACTTACGAAGATGTGAAGGTCAAAGATGCATATGCGTTCAAGCTGAGGAAAGAAGCTAAAGAAGAGGCTGCTCTGGGCTGGGTTCTGATTGCGCCGATAAAAGAGTTTCTCGCAGAGAATGGGTTTCAAGTTGAAGGCCCCGCTTTTCTGAAAGGCAAATCCGGGGCTAATCATATGTTCGACATAGTCGCTCGTAAGAAAGACGCTGCAGAGAAAGTGACAGTCATTGATTTGGCAACGTCAGCCGATGCTGACGTGACAGAACAGCCTGTAATTGCATTGTTTGCCAAGATGTTTGACGTTTCGCCAGAGAATGCATATCTCATAGCAATTCCGAAAATGAACGACAACGGAAGAAGAATGGCGGAATTATACAAGATTCACCTGATTGAAGTGAAAGACCAGAAAGAAGCAACGAAGATCCTCAAAGAAGAGCTGTATACCAAGAAATAGAAATGTCAAGCTGAAACTAGGAGTTTTGCCAAGAAGAGTTCAATACTGAAATGGTTCCTCTGTCAGTAACGACTTTAACAATGGACGCGTTATCGACTGAGCCTATATTGCTGAGAGTGTAATTGACTGAATCTCCGGCGTTGATGTATAAGTCCATGTCATATCTCTGATGGATCGTCGTGTTATCTACCCATAAAGAAACCAGATGAACAGTCACGGAGCCCTTGTTCTGCAACGTAAATGTTGTTCCGTCAACTGTGCTGGCTACGTTGACGATTTCAACATTTTCTTGCATTCTTTCCCAGTCGAATTGATTCATTTGGTAACTCGTCAAGATCACGTTAGAAACAATGATCACGACTAGAACTAGGGTTAGCATGGCGACTATCACGTTGCTTATTCCACGCTTGTCCAGTCTAAGGCGATTCATAATAAGCAGCAACATGCGTCCCCCTTGTGGTCAAAACATCAATGTAGTACGAGCTATTTGGAACCCAATTTTGAGAAATGTTCAGCCACTGGTGTTCACCGATTTCCAGTGTGAAAGGGCTAGGGAAAGGTTGAGACGTGTGATTGACATAGACTGCAAGAATGTACACTGTAACCTCTCCGACATTCCGAATGTAAATGTCAATGCTATTGGTGTAATTGTTGAACCACACGTCTTCCACGATTACACGTTCACTCATGGTCTCACGCAGATTAGTCGTTATGACATAAGTTGCTGATGTAGCAATCGCCATTGCAGCAACAGCGACGACTGTGAGCAAGAGACTGCTCAGAACAGCGCTTATGCCTCGTTTATCCCTGAAGATCTTAAACAACCTCTGCATTTTCTCCACTCTACAAGAAGAGTTTCAAGGCCAGGTAACCACAGATCATGAGTATTAAGCAATGTTTCAACCCAGCGTTGATTGTCCCTTCACCCATTTTTCCAGCTACAAGTCCTCCGAAAAAACCTTGCACTAATGTCATGTTGAAGAACATGCGCTCCATTTCTTCAGGTGACATAAGCGCTGTTCCCAGCGTTGGCAACTGTTCTATGCTTACGAAGAACGACTTAAAGAGTAGCACTATTGTGAAGATGAAAACGAAGAAGGCCACATAGACTATTGCAATGTAGGGTCTTGCTTGAGCCTTGCGCTCCTTGTCGAGTAGAAGTGTTGTCTGTATGAATTTTCCCATCGGTTCAAGGACTTTTTCAACATGTCCTCCAGAACGGCTTGCCTCGATTATCATTGGAACTGTTCTTTGCATTAGTACCGTGCTGACGCGTTTGCTCAGGGCCACAAGGGCATCTTCAAAAGTCATTCCCCACGAGATTTGCGCGACCATTTTTCTCAACTCTGCAGTGAGGGGTCCATAGTCTCTTTTTGCAGCCTCCTCTAAGGCTTGAGGAAGCGTCATGCCTGTTTCTTGCGCTTGAACTATTGTTCTGAACAGGTCTGGCAAGTGTTCATCTATGGCCTTTCTCCAGCTGTAATCAATGTAGGTCAAGATTGTGGGAGGAGAGATGCCAGCAGTGATCGCGAAGAACACCAACTCGTCGAATGTTGCGGTTCCCCAGAATACGAAGACGTCGAATGCAAATATGGCTATGACTAGCGCAGCTGAGATGATCCATGTAATTTGCTTGACCTTTGTTTCAATTTTTGGCATTTTTAAACTACCATTTCGGCGATGTTGCATCAAGGATAATTAGGAATGCTACAGAGCCTAACGGTATTCCCACGTATGTAAGTAGGCTCAGCAGGAGGTTTGGGCTCAGAAATCCAAGGCTGCTATTACCAAGCATGGCCATTACTGTCAACATGATGACTAGCATCAGGGGGCCTGTGAGAAGAACTGCTACGTAAAACTCTGACAACATTGACAACGTGTCCGCATATTTCCTGAGGCCTATTCTCTTCAGTTTCATGTACTGCGCGGATTTTTCGCGAAGATAACTTGCTAAATTGCCGCCAGAGTGGATCATCGAGATAAATCCTTCAATCATCTCGCGAAATCTTGCAGAAGGTGTTCCTTTCGAGGCGTCTTCAAGGGCAGAAATTATGTCGCAACCAAATAAGTTTACGTCTCTTACAACATCTTTGGCCTGCGTGGAGATGGCCAAGCTAGCAGGAAGATTTGCTAGAGAGCTGAAAATATTCTCGGGAGAAACGCCTGCACTGGTAAGGATCGCCATGTACCCTGTCGTAAATGGTAGCTCGTCTTCTAACTGTCTTTTTATAGCGTCTGCACGGTAAATGGGGTATACGTAGAATCCTATTGTTGTAAAGGCAATTGCTAGGAGGCCGCCACCTAATCCGAAAAGAATGGATGGTATGAGGCCTACGTTCAACAGAAAGAATAGTAGGCATGGGACAGCGGCAAGGATTGCAAGAGAGAGCGAGATCGTGCAAAACACTGTTAGGGTGACGTAAGCTTTGAAGTTGACCTTCAGCCCTGATCTTTGCAAGTTTGTGTCGAGATCCTTGAAAAGCGGCAAGACACGTACTGTCTTTTCTCCGAAGAGTTCGTAAGCTATCCTTTGAAGGCCGCCGAAGGTCAGCTTGACGTTTGCTTGCGGGGCATCGGATATGTTACCAGGCGCTTTGAGGGCGGAATGTCTTAATCTTGCTTTGAGCCTGTTGAAAACTGTTTTGACTCTTTCTAAAAGAGTGTGTGTCGTTTTCATTTTAGGCCAACTCTGGCTTTTTGAGAAACCCTTTCCGGATTAGCGTAATACTCTCTGATTACGTTTGCAACGTCTATGTATCTTCGAATGCCTTCGCGAGTTGCCCATTCCAGAACCATCTGTCTTCGATTCAGCTCGCGCTTAACATCTTCCCGATTGATGCCTAACTTGTTAATGTGCCTCTCTAGAAAGACGCTGTTGCCGAGAGATGAGAACTTGTCAAACTTGGAATTCCAACTGAACACCTCTTTCGTTGAAATATTGCTTTTCTCAGCGTTCAGTCCAACGATTTCTGCAGTTGCGCCAGCTCTTCTTGCTGGTCTTCCGTCAATCTCTGTTCTGGTCATAACCATGATGACGCTTGTCATTGCAATAAGCGGTTTCGGAATGTTCATCGGCTCAGATTCAAGCCGGTTTATAGTAGCTTCAACTGATTCCGCATGTATTGTAGACATTCCTAGGTGTCCTGTTGCCATCGCTTGAAAAAGGGTGTAAGCCTCGTCACCGCGAACTTCGCCCACGATGATGTAGTCGGGTCTCTGTCTAACAGCAGCTTTCAGGAGGTCGAACAGGGTTATGGTGCTGCTTCTCTTATCTTCATGTCCAAAGCCTAACCTTACAACTGATGGTATCCAGTTTTCGTGTGGGAGATTTAGTTCTTGCGTGTCTTCCACGCTTACTACTTTCATTTCAGGTTTTATGAACATTGATAGGCAATTGAGCATGGTCGTTTTTCCAGAGGCAACACCGCCAGCCACGAGAACTGAGGCTCTGTTTTCTATTATGTACCACAAGTATGCGGCCATTTCCGAAGAAATAGTGTTGAACGCTATTAGGTCTGAAATTGTTAATGGGTCTACTCTGAAGCGTCGAATAGTGAACGTTGACCCTCTTCTTGTGACCTCTTTGCCATACGTTAGCTGAATTCGGCTTCCGTCTGGAAGCGAAGCATCCAGCATTGGTGATGCTATGGAAACGTTTTTTCCAGATAGGTATGCCATCCGAACTATGAATGAGTCCAGTTCTGATTCTTCTTTGAATATGATGTTTGTGGGTATTGATTCATACATTCTGTGCCAGACATAGATCGGTATGTTCACGCCGTCCGCTGATATGTCTTCAATGAGATGGTCTTTCATTAAAGGGTCAATTCTTCCGTAGCCTATGAAGTCCCTTACAACGTAGTAAACCAGCTTGTCGACCGCTTCTGGCACGATCTTTATTTTGTACTTCTTTATGATTTCCTTCGTCCTTTCTTTTAGGTAATCTTCTGCTTTCTTTTTAGTTTCTATTTCATTCGAGTTTACGTCAACTTCTTGCATCAATAAACTCTTTAGCTCTTTCAGTTGTTTCTCTTCTTCTTCCTGAAGTGTTGGCTCTATGATTTCGTAGCGTACTTTCTGGGTCTCTGGGTCTTTGATTATTGCCGCGTACACATATGGTTCTTGTATCGGATAGGCCTCTCTAAAGACAGCTAGCTTCTTCGCTTGGCCCTCTACGAGGAAGGCCGATGTTTCCTCTCGACTCTTCGAAAGCTTTGCCCTTTCTGTCGTAGTTTTCACTGCCCTTTCGGGTTTACAGTCTACAGTAGTGCTGAATATATATTGTGTAGTGAGTCTTAATAAGTTATATGCACGCCTAATCCTTACCACACTTAAGGCGGGTCAACCATGGGTCAACCATAATAGAAGCAAAGCACAAGAGTTGCTTTGGGCCTCCCTTGAGCACGCCTCGCTTGTACCCAGTCCGTTTTGGCTTGATCTCTCGTCATCGTCATGGCTACTCTCCTGCTGATCGTTTCGACTTGTTCCGAAAACGAAACACCCTACATGCAAGGGCCAAGATTGAAAGTTTTGTGTCTCAGAATGTTCTTCTTAGGAGGTCGTAGACTGACGGAATTGTTACGAATAAGCGAACGTAGATTGCTGCCGCTAAGACTACGATCGTTAGGATTATGAGGATGAAATCGCCCCTGTGCATTCTGAGCACGTAAAGGTTGGTGCGGTTCTTTGTGGCTCCCCAAGCGCGGGATTCCATGGCTTCGGCTAATTCCAAGCTTCTGCGGATCGCGCTTACGATGAGCGGTATGAGGATCGGAATGTAATTTCTGATCCTTTTTAGAAAGTTTCCGTGTTCAAGCTCCAATCCTCTTGCCTTTTGAGCGTCCATGATTGTCTGTGCTTCCTCAGCCAGGACAGGAACAAAGCGTACTGCGGTTGTGAAGGCGAAGACGAACTCGTAAGGCACGTGTGTCTGTTCCAACGCCAGACCCAAGTGGTCAGGCGAGGTCGTCAAGAAGAAGACTGAGAATGACTCAACAAGTACTACGAAGCGGAGAGTCAGGGCTATGGCTCCTTCGGCGATCTCTGGTGTAACAGTGTAGCCGGCTCCGATGAATGAGAAGATGAAGTTTGTGAGGAAAATCACGATGGCCAAGAAGGCTGCTCCGCGCATTGAGCGCAGCCACTCGCGTCTGACGCCTGCAATAATTACGAATGGGACCTGGATGAGGAAGAGTACGATTAGAGGTAGCAGTTGCCAAAAGATGATTGCGGCGACGAAGATTGCGCAAACGTAGAGAAACTTTATCCTCGGGTCTAGGTTGTGGATGGGTGAGTGGATTTTTCGAAATTTGAGCCCGGCGAAGACGCTCATGTTGCGTGTTTCTCCAGAATCTGAAGGAGGATTCTCTGCGCCTCGTAAACGTCGATCACGTTATTCGCGGGGTCTAGACCGGGCAGGTCCAAGAAAATTTGAGCTACTTGCGGCGGTACGATTGATGCTCGTTCCAAGGTTTGGGCATCGGTCAGGATTTTTTCTGCCTCTCCGTCAGCTATGATTTTTCCGTCTAGCATGAGCACGACTCTTGGGTTGCATTCGGCCACAAACTCGACATCATGTGTAACGATGATCGTTGTTTTCTTTTGAGTTTTCATTTGCAGGATGAACTGTCTAAGTTTCTCCTTCTGCTCATAATCCTGCCCTATCGTTGGCTCGTCTAGTATCAGCGTTTCAGGGTCCCACGCTAACACTGAGGCTAAGGCTACACGTTTTCTTTCTCCGCCGCTGAGCATGAAAGGTGAGGTTTTTCTGTACTGGGTCAGGCTTAGAAGGTTAAGGGCCCAGGTTATCCGTTTTTCAATTGTGTTTTCGTCAAACCCGAAATTTCTCAGTGCGAAGGCGATTTCTTGTTCTACTGTTTCACTGAAGAGCTGATGATCTGGGTTTTGGAAGACGAAGCCGACGTTTCGAGACAGCTTTGCCACGCTTGTTTTTGCAGTATCAACCCCGTTAACGAGCACACTTCCTTGACTTGGTTTGAGTAAGCCGTTGAAGTGCTTCACAAGCGTCGTCTTGCCAGCGCCGTTCTGCCCCATGATTGCCAAAAAATCGCCGTTTTCAATCTTTAAAGATACTCCTTTCAATGCTTCCACGTCGTTTAGGTACGTATAGTGGATGTCGTTCACTTGGATCATTCGGTTTTGAGAGCCTCCTGGAGCATCGTTGCCATTTCTTCCGAAGACAGCGGAAGTCTGTCGCCCAGTTTCACTCCGGCCTTTCGGAGCATCTCATAGAGACGCGTTGCTTTTGGGATTCCAACTCCGATTAGACGTGTTTCTTCTGATTGTAGAATGTCGTGAGGGTCGCCGTCGGAGACTACTTTTCCTTCGTTCATTATGATTATGTGGTTCGCAAACTTGGCTGTCAAGTCTAGCCTATGTTCCACCAGTATCACTGTTATTCCCAGAGTTTTGTTCAGCTGGTGGATCGTCTCGAATATTCTTCTTGCGCTCAAGGGGTCGAGGAAGGAGGTCGGTTCATCTAGGACTATTACTTCAGGCTGCATCGCTAGGACGGAGGCTATCGCAACTCGTTGTTGCTGTCCGCCTGAAAGCTCGTGTGGAGCTCTCTCCCTCAGACTATAGATCCCTGTTAATTCTAGGGCCCAATCCACTTTTTTGCGCATTTCTTCCCTTGGGACTCCTAGGTTTTCAAGCCCGAATGCCACGTCTTTTTCGACGGAAAGTGCGAAGAGCTGGTTCTCTGGGTTTTGGAAGACGAGTCCTGCGTGTTTGGCTAGTTCATAGATCTGGTGGTCGGCAACGTTTAGTCCGGCGAGAAAAACTTGACCTTGGATTTCGCCTTGGTAGAAGTGGGGGATTAGGCCGTTGAAGCATCGGCAGAGGGTTGTTTTTCCGCAGCCGCTTGGTCCAGTGATCAGTGTGAACTCGCCTTTCTCTATTTTTATGGAAACGTCCTCGATGGAGTGTTTAGATGCGCCTGGGTAAGTGTATGTAAGTTCCTTTGTTTCGATAACCACCATAGAACCGATGCCAGCCTGTCTTGAAGCGGGCTTTCGGCTCATTTAAGAGTAGCTACTTAATTATGGCTACCAAGCCTTTCCTTAAGAAGGGAAAAACACCATTTAAGCCCGATTTCTACGTCTCCTTCGCCGTTTACTCCGGCGGCCGTAGCGTGTCCTCCGCCCATGCCGTGGAGGTATTCGCCCAGCGGTTTCGCTATGTCTCTTCCCAGGTGTATGTTGGTCTGTCTGTAAAATTCAAGAGTGCTTCGTAGGCTGATTTCGATTTTGCCGTTTTTTGTTCCTGCGACGGCTGCGACGTGGGCGCCTAGTTCGATGAGTGCTCGGGCTGCTGAGGCTTCGTAGGCGCTAACGTGGGAGAGGGCTATTATCCATTCGTTGATCTTGAAGAGTTTGGTTCTTCGCGAGGCCTTGAGTCTTGCTACTCGTTCGGAGAAGTCCATCGGCAGGGAGAGCATCGCTAAGGTTTCCTGTGCATTCACGCCGGCGTCGATGAGTTCTGCGATATTTTTCAACGTCGTGGAGCTGGCAAGGACGAAGTGTCGCGTGTCAAATGTTATGCCTAGGAACAGCGCTTTGGCTTCGGTTTCGCCGGGCTTTATGCCCGTTTCCTTGTAGAAGTTGTAGATGATTTCGCATGTTGATGATGATTCTTCGTTGGTTATGCAGATTTTTGCGAGGCTTTGTGTTTCAGGGTGGCTTGCGTGATGGTCGATCACTACGATTGGCGCTTTTGAGTCTCTTACTTTTTCAGACAAAGTGTCCAACTGCTGGATCGTGTTGGTGTCGAGGAGCACGATTAGGTCCGCTTTTTCAACGTTGGGTTGTGGTTTAACGTTTATGGGTAGGTATTGTAGAAGATGTTTTGAGAGTCGGCTTATTCCTTGGGCGGCCCCGACCTCGATTTCTGTTTGCGGCCGTATCTGTTTGATCAGGCTTGCGAAGGCGTACGAGGAGCAGATTGCGTCCGGGTCAGCGTTGTGGTGACATAGAAGAACGACTAGTCTTGCATCCAGTGTTTCTAAGAGTTTGGCTATTTCCGCGTATGACAAGCCAGTTCCCTCAGGTATTTTTCAGCTGAGGCGAATGCTTCTTTCACGGCTTCGTCCGCGAGTTTTTGCACGTCAAAACTTTCTACGCGTGTTGACAGTTCTATGTCTACGTCGACCGCTAGTCTCAGGGGTTTTGTGCGGTCTGCTTCAGCGCTTATGTTCAGGGTTTCTATCTTCTTTAATGGGACTCGTCTTAGAACATGTTTCCTCGCTGCTTCTTCTGCCGTTGAGCACAGCCGCTCGACCTGTTCGCTGGTTAAATCTGGTAGGCCGAGCTCTTCCACGTTTTCACCAGTTTTTGCCGCTAGGCAGTTGGGGAAACGGGGTTTAAGTCCTGTTGAAGCTTGGTTTGGACGTCTTTTAATTGGCCTCGTAAACGTTCTTCTTGCTTTCCGAGGACAGTTACTCGCGTGTTGAGCAGTTCTTTTCGTTCGTTCAGGTCTGTTGTTACCTTGGTCTTTTCAGATTTAACTAGAAGTGAGCCTGTTGCCTTGTAAATGACTGCGTCATCGGTTAGTTTTTGCAGTTCATTCAAGGCTTGGTCGATCTCCATCATTTCCATTTCCACTTGCTGCTTCTGCCCCACGACTGATTGGAGCGTTTGTTGAAGCTGCTGAAGTCTCAGCAGACGTTCCTGAACTTGGGGTGGAAGCGTTGACTCTTCGTTACTCACCTTTAATCCTTCCGTCTGGACTGCAATAAGCCGTGCTGTTAATTAACATTTTCTCAGCGTTCCATGAAACAGGTCTGTCATTGCTGTTGCACGAGTTCGCGTTTTACCTGGACGCTATATGCATGTATTCGCGTTTTTCCCCTTCTATTCGGCCTACCCCCTCCCCCCTAGGGTGCTAGTACTGCACGCAGGCGTTGCGGAAGGCCCTTCTGACTTTGTGTGGGCTCTTAACCGAGCGCGTGTGGAGGACTTCGCTTAGAGTCTGGGCAAGGTCATAATTTTTCAATGCTCTACTGTATCACTGAGATTCTATACACACTTGTTCATCAGGGTCTGAACAAGTGCTTCTCAACGGATGGGAAGATTATCGTGTTTCTAGAACTTCGAGGACGTTTAAGATGGAGTTTATCCATCTTAGGTATGCATTCAGGGATGCGCGTAACGCGACGGTGTCGTCGGCTTCAACGCTTAAAAGTAGGGACCTGTCTTTTTGCTTCAAGAGCGTTCGCGCTCGAGTCGTGGCTGGGTTTTTGGCTTCTGGCTTCAAGGAGTTGAGAACTGTTTGTAACTTTTTTTTTGAGGAGAACTTTAAACGTATGGTTGCTTTTGTTTTCACAGCTAGGGCTCCAAACTCACTGTTAATAGTCAAAACGGCGTTTTGGACAGAATAGTGGAATGGGAGAAACTAGGCTGCTTCTGTCTCTTCCTCTGCTGTTTTCATCGTCTCTTCGGCTGGTAATCCCTTGGCTGAGCGTTTCGCTACTACGCCGAGCTTTGTGACTGGCGTGTAGGCCCCGCCCGTGTAGGTGAAGCCGCATTTTCTGCATTTCCAGACGCCGACGCTTTGTCTTTTGACTCTGAGAAATCCGCATTGTGGGCATTGGTGGGGTTTTCTCATTTCTTCCATTACTTTGATGTAGCGTTTTCTTACTGTGGAGCCGTAGCGAGGTCCTAGGCCTCGTGTGGGTCCCACTTTCTTGGTTCTTGGCATGAGCGGTATCACCAGTTCAGTTTTTTGCGTATTTCCTTGGCTTTTTGTTCAACTATCTTCGATGCTTCCAGCAATTGGTTTGGTTCGAAGTATCCACTGCCGCCTTTCTGTATCGCGCATATGTGGCCATCGTCATCAATAGCCATTGAGATCCTTGCGTCCATGATCTGTTCCTCTTCCAACAGCGGGTCGACGATAAGTTTGTTTCCTATCTTTGCGATGGTAACTGTTATCGGACGCTTGTTTATCGGAAGCTTCTCGTAGCCCGGTTTGATTTTGACTTCTCCTTCTTTGACTTCGTAGTTGGCCATTTTCGTGTTGAGCAGGGCGGCCACTGCAGCCAATGCTGATGTGTCTATCAGGTTTCCATCGTGGTTGAGGACATAGACGTCCACGAAGACTACGAAGACCTTCTTTCCGGGTTCGATGACAAGTTTTTCCGTGTCTATGGCCTTTGACTCTCTTATCCCCCTGTCGACGATTCTTGCAAGTTCTATGGAGTCCTCGTCGGGTGGTCCCGCCTCGAAAATCGGTGAAGCTATTGGTGTGAGTTCCGCGTTGACTGTCAAGACGCCTTCGTTAGGAGTGTCTGGAAACGGTTCTCCCATCTCAATTTTCACTCCGACCACGACCTCTGTTTTGCCGAGAAGCACTCTGGCAGAGCCTTCAGCGCGTTCGATAAGGCCTTGCTCGATTTTCATCTCGCGATAATCTCTTAGGCTGCGGCCGTCCATGCGTTTTTCATTGTCTATCATCTGCGTAATCTGCTTCTGCTTTACACGCGTGATTATTTGCGCCATCAATCTTCAGCCTCCTCTTTGATCTCTTCGCCAACGTTGACGTACTTCGTCTTCAGTGCCTCCTTCTGCATGGCGTAGATCTTTCTGCATCCATCAAGGGCCATGTTAACAGCAGTCTCGAACTCTTCACGTGTCAGATTGCCGTCCATCTGCAGAAGTGTCACAGCGTTCAGGTTGGGCATCAAAGCCACGGGAACATCTGCGGAGCCCACTTTGTCCTCGGTGTCCATCAGGTCCAGCACAACAGTGTTGTCAATCTTGCCTGCTGCGCATGCTACGACCAAATCCCTCATTGGAATTCCTGAGTCTGCGAGGGCTAAGGCCGCGGCTGTTATGCTTGCGCATCTTGTTCCACCGTCAGCCTGCAGCACTTCTATGAAAACATCTATCATTGTTCGGGGATAGTATTCCATGAAGATAGCGGGTTCAAGAGATTCTCTTATCATTTTTGAGAGTTCAACTTCTCTTCTTGAAGGTGCGGGCGATTTGCGTTCTTGGACAGAGAATGGTGCCATGTGATAGCGGCACTTCACGACTGTTCGGTCTTGAAGCGCCAAGTGTTTAGGATGTACTTCTCTTGGGCCGTACACGGCTGCCAGGATCTTGTTTTTTCCATGTTCAATATACGCTGAACCGTCGGCGTTCGATATGACGCCTACTTCAAGCTTTACAGGCCTCAACTCATCTGCTTTTCTTCCATCCAGTCTTAGGCCTTTCTTGTCGATTAATTTTTCGGGTTTATCATTCATTTCTTGTTTTCCTCCCTTTTTGATTTTTCTTCTCGAAGCATCTGGGTTATGCGGTCTGTTAGGCCGCTAGTGTGTGACTCCTGCTCAATTTTAAAGATCGCTCTGAGCGCGAGCTGTTCGTCTTCCAATGTTTTCCCAGTAACCAGAATGACGCCGTTGAGTCCCAGGATTATGTTGCATCCCGTTTCTTGCTTTATCATGGATATCATGGAACCTTTTCTTCCGATCAAACGTGGGATCTTCGTCGGTGTGATTTTGACTATTTGCCCACGGGTGATCTTTCCCAACCCTGGTTCTGCAACGGTCAACTGCGGGTCGTGTGTTCTGTCATAAGAGACTATTTTTGCAACCACCAAGTCTCCCGCGTCGAGGACCTGGGGAAGGTCGTCCTTCTGAGGCTTGAAAGGCCTGCTGAGGACGTCTGATGCTCTTAAGAGGGCTACGTATGGCGAGTTTATGTTCACTGTCCACCCGTTGAATCCGACTTCTGTAATCGTTCCTATGACTATGTCTCCCGCTCTTGGAATGTAGAAGGCTTTCAGAGCCACTACGTCTACTCTCTTGTTTTCGTACTCAACTATTCCAACGCGTGCCGCGTAGATCTTGTTGTTTTCTGCAAATGTGTTCTCCCCGGCGATGTACTCGCCTTCTGCGATCAAGTCTCCAGGAGTCACAAGCTGTTTTCTTTCCAAGAGTATTGGCATATTCTACACCTGACTGTTCATAAAACTCCTAACGAACTATTTTTGCTTCCCCACTTCCCTTCGTTAATTCGCCGAGTTTATCTAGGAAGGGGGCGTAGGTACCTGCAGCCATTTCAATAACGCCGTACCATGAGCCGTCTGCGCGCCATTCTTCATGTTTTATCGTTCCGAAACCCTTGATAGACCCGTAGGCTCTTGCTGAGTACGTTACGGGTATAGTGACGCCCAGCGATATTTGCTCCATTTTGAGTGGCAGAATAGCTCGCAGCGATTTGATGATTTCTTTTGCCTGCTCTTCCACGGGTTTGAACGGGTCTATTGAATAGCGTATCTGTTCCATGGCGTTTTCTATGCGTGCAGGCGGGTGCGGAAGGTTTGTCTTGGGGTCGACGCTTTGCCTCGATATGAAGTCGACGATCTGTCTTCTTTTGTCCTCGATCATCTTTCTCCGTTGCTCTGTCGTGAGCTGCAAGGTTCCCTTGGTCAGTATCACTTCTGCTATTTTTAGCGCGTCAGTCATGCTGAACGCTTTGCGCAGGTTTTCCTCCGAAGCCTTTGTGCCCTTGTTCGCGTCTGAGAATATTGTTTCGGCAGCCAAGACCTCGGATACTGAAGCTGTTTTCCCCATACGGTAGTCTAGGGCTTTTTGGGGTTTGACGAGGACCTCAAAGTGTTCGTTGTCTTTTGTTATGCGTGCAACGGTGTACTTATCACTCATTGACGTTTCACTTGCCGGCGCCTAGCTCTTTTATGATAGCATCGACTTTTTCGTCTTCTAAGATCTCCATTTTCTTGGTATCCGATGAAATCACTGCAACTTTTACCCTCGGAGGAAGCTGTCTTGCTTCCAGGGCTTTTGCCAGGCATTTAACGGCAAGCTTTGTGGCTTCATTGAGGTCCATTTCTTCCTTGTACTCTTCTTTCAGTATATTGAAGACTGTTTCTCTCCCAGCGCCTTCTGCTCTTGCCTTGTATCCCCTGTAAGTTCCACTTGGGTGGGTTCCGAACACGCGGCTTCCAGTCTTGTCGACTCCAGCGAAGATCATGGAGACTCCGAAGGGTCTCACGCCTGCGTGTTGCGTGTAGAGTTGCTTTATGTCGCATATTCTCTTGGTCACGACTTCTGTGTCGATCGGCTCGTCGTACGTCAACTTGTTCGACTGAGCGTAAACCCTTGCTTGGTCTATCAGTATGCGCGCGTCTGAGCTCAAGCCCACGATGCCTGCGCACACATGGTCATCTATCTTGAAGATTTTCCAAGAGCATTCTGATTCTTCAAGGGGGTCCGCCGTCTCTTCAGCTCCTAAAACGACTCCTCCCGAGCAGCGGATGGCCAAGATCGTAGCTCCACGGTTGACCAACTCCATCGCGTATTCAACTTGAAAAAGCCGGCCGTCTGGTGAAAAAACAGTTATAGCACGGTCGTAAGCGCCTGGTGCTGCAAATACGGACATTCATACATTCCTCACAATCTATCCTAATCTGTTGCAGTCTCTCATATGACAACTAAACTAAAAACCTTTCCTATTTGAAACTCTTTTTAATCT
>DASPPK010000022.1:0-6102 GCA_035625495.1 Candidatus Acidiferrales bacterium
TCTGCTTTCGAAATGCGACCTGCTTCCGGAAGAGGAGGTTAACAAGATCGTTGACTGGTCGACCAGCCAGGACGCTCTAGCCAGCGCCATAGAACAGAAACTTGAAGGCACAAGACGTTTACTGAGCAGAAGCGTGATGCAAGCGATTTACAAGCTCGGATTAAGGTTTCCTTTGATTCCTGTTTCAGCCAGCACCAACGATGGAATCACAAACTTCAACACAGCCCTAGAACGCATCCTCGCCGAAGGCGATAAGTACACCTTTTAATTGCGCGATATGGAAATACGACTCGCAGTCTTCGCGCTGGCTCTTCTCAAAATTCGCTGAAAACGTTTTTTGAAAGCTCATATAAAATGCTTATACGTTTTGCTTATACGTTTTGCATGTACATTTGGCGAGTATTGTTTGAGAGTGTGCGCTAAAATGATTGAAGGCTGGTGTGGGCCTTTATCGGTTGACTCTGGGAACGTAGTATTCTCTTACGATGCCCGCTGTCAGAGCGATTAGGCCTACTGCCAACAAGTAGACCATTGGATAAATGAATATTGAGAGCATGGTTTGGTACGTTGTTCCGGACGGCAACTGTGGAGAGAAGAATACAGCAAGCCACATTATGACGAAAGTAACGAGGCATCCGATTCCTAAACCCACAAAGAGGCCGCTAACAAAAACGTTTTTCTCGCCTTTGTCGCTTCGCTCTTCGTTGAGCTGGTCGGTCTCGGAAGGTGGGTCCTTTTCCTCTTTCACCATTGCTATGGTCTCATCTTCAGGCTTTGGTTCGGCTTGTTCTTCCTTCCATTCTTGTCCTGAGTCTTCTACCCATGGCTCCTCATCATTCTTCAATTTTTGTTGGGGAGCTCGACCCTTAGCCTCCATAGTGTTCGCCTAGGTTCTTGTTCTGGCCTGTGCACTAATAAGACTATTCGATTCGAGATTTTGATGCAAAATAAGAATTCAGAATACGCAAGAGTAATGGGCTATTTTGAGACGAGTCTGGGCGTGAGCTGTTCTATAGCGGTTTTCAGTTTGTTCCATTCGTCTAGGTTTCTGACGTTGAACTTGTGCTTTCTCTTCCATGTGTC
Organism: Candidatus Acidiferrales bacterium; assembly: GCA_035625495.1. Lineage (GTDB taxonomy): Archaea > Thermoproteota > Bathyarchaeia > Bathyarchaeales > Bathycorpusculaceae > DASPPK01. Next base: position 1,084 of record DASPPK010000022.1, read on the forward strand.
CGCTTTTTTTTGCCACAGGTACAGTCCGATTGATCGTTTTCCATACGATTCGAAGATGACAGCTGCTTCCCACCATTTTTGGCTCTTGAAAAGAGTGACGTAGTCGACCACTTTGTAGAATTCGGATATGGGTAATTTTTCCTCTGTGCCTTCGGTCATGACATTTCGACCCGTTTATGATTCTTGCTTTTGGCATTTAAACGTTTCAACTGAGCGCGAGGGATGTTGTTTGACAAAAGAGTTTTCAGCGTGGCTCTGAACTTGCGATGTTATAATGTTAGCACGGTGATATTTTTCCTTCGGCTAATTCCATGCAAAATTTCTGTATGTTTTCAAGTTCATCGTCTAGAACTTCGTTTATTTTGTGTTTGACCTTATCTATGTTGTTGTTTCCCCTCATTATTACTTGTGCAGCTGCGATCGTTGGGTGGTCTATGGGGCCCCCAATCTTGCTCAATAGCCAAATGTAGACTTCCTCCAGTTCCTCAACGTTTTTGTACACATGCTCAGCTGTTCTGAAAGTTAGGAAATTGTAGATTTTTCCAACGTGACTCACCGGGTTTTTTCCTGCGGCAGCCTCCGAGCAGAACGGTCTGTTGAGTGATATCAGTCCGTTGACACGGTTTCCTCTGCCTACCTGCCCTGAGTCGCCGCTGTCTGCGCTGGTGCCTAGCACAGTGAGGTACAACCCTCCTACGCCTCTTCCTTTCACGTCCAGAGTGTTCAGCTGCACATTTACCGAGTCGAAGTCTGTGTTAGCTGCCACGTGCTTGTGGATTTCCTCAGTGATCTTTTCCTTCTTTTCAAAGTAGTCATCTTCACTGCTTATGTAACGGTCGACGAACGCCATTGCTACCGTGAGGTTGAGGTCGTTGCGGTCTCTGAAGGCCATGACTTTCACGTCTTCACCAGACTCGGGGAAGCGCTTCTTGAATGGCTCTGAATTCACGTATCTTTCAGTTTCTAGAACTATCTTCTCTGTTCTTGTCATCGGCGCGTAGCCCACAGCGGCTGAAGTGTCGTTGGCGCCGAGCACTTTGCCTTTTCGTTTGAAAATGTCAGTCAGTCCGACTGAGCCTGGCTTCAGTTCTACTTGGTATTTCACGTGCTCTTCAGGGTCGACGAAGCGCATGTTCTTCCTGAACCAGTTCTTGGCAGCTTTTACGGCTATTTCGCCGACGTCTATCGTTTGGCCGTCGAATTTGGACGTTGCTCTGTCACCTAGCACAAAGAGTATGGGTTGCCTGATGGTGCCGCCGTTGAACCTTGGCTCAGTTTCTCCGGCGACGAGCAAGGACTTGTCAACATTATGGTGAAGTACAGTCCCCGTTTTTTCCACGTACGCTTTGCTGAGGCTGATCGATATGCGTTCGGCCACCGCGTCACAGATGTAGTCGGGATGCCCGACGCCTTTCCTTTCAACTATCTCTAGGCGTTGTTTCTCAAGAGGTGTCTGCTTCAGATCTTCTACGATTATGTTTCGCATTGTAAGTCTCCTTTCTACGAAGTTTACGGTGTATGGTTGCGATAAATATATATTTTACTGTATGATTTATAGGAGAAAATAACTGGTGGTTATTTCATGTTAGTGACAGGCAACTCTATAAGAGAGTTAAGGATTAAAGCAGGTCTCACTCAGAAAATGCTTGCGGGACTAGTCGGTGTTTCTCAAGCGCACATAGCGAAGATAGAACAGGGTAAGGTTGATCCTCGGCTCTCAACCGTCAATCGGATCTTAGGCGTTCTGAACCCGAGTCGAGAAAGAAAATCTGGAGATGTCATGACCAAGGGCGTGATCTTCGCCAAATGTGACGAAGTCATTCTGAAGGCTAGTGAAATAATGGTTAGAAACGCTGTTTCACAACTCCCCGTGCTTGATGGGAGCAGAGTTGTGGGAACCATAACAGAACAAGGTATAGTGCGAAACTTGAGGTCGAGCTTAGCGGGCGAGAAAGTCAGTAAGGTTATGGACCCGTCTATGCCCGAGGTTCAAGAGGACACGAGCATAGAAGCTGTTCGTGCATTGCTGGAGAAAAGTCCAGGCGTGCTGGTTAAAAAGGGTAGAGAAGCCGTTGGCATAGTAACGCGGTCGGACTTGTTGAAGACGATTGGTTGACGAGTTAATTCAGGCCTAGAATCCTGCTTTCACCACGTCGTGTGGTTTCATAAACTCTCTCAGAACTATTGTTGCGTAAGAACCACGGTACAATGTGAAGTCCACTTTTACTGTGCGGTTTCGAGGGTCGCGCGTGTCGTAAGCTACATCACTCAACGTGAAATCTGACAGGGGAGCGCTGATGGCTCGTAGTTCTCCTCTCGAACCCATTTCCTCCATAGCTGAAATCTTGAAATCATTCGGAGAAACGCCTTCTTCTTCTAGTATGCTGTTCTCGATTTCCCCCTGGACCCCCTGCGACGCGCGTTGTCTGAAGCCGATGAGTGGAATAGCCAGTCGCATTTTCCCATTTCGAACTGCACGGTTTATTTCTGCAAGAGTCTCATAACTTGCTGTTCTATACATTTTTGGCAATGGCACTCCGGACTTTTCAACGTTTACGACATAGTCTCCAATTTCGGCCGCGTTCAGCGGAAGACCATCCTTGATTCTTCCGCTCAAGAACCTGTTGAAGAGATAAGATTGGTACGCCTGAATGAAGAGTTCCAAAAGTTTCGTGGGCAGTCTCTTAAACGCGCCAGCAAAATCGCTGGGTTTTTCAGCCAAGCTTTCCAGCATCATACGTTCGAACCGCAGCTGTTTTGGGTAACTTTTGAATGCTTGTTTGAAGTCTCGCGTTGCTTGTAACTCTTGACGCGCTTGTCTTGACTCGGGATGTTCATAAGGGCTCGATTTCGCTAAGAACAACATTGCTGCCTTCTTGAGGTTTCCCTCGACGAAGCCTTTTCCGACTAGATGAGTTATGGAACGGGTTGTTCCGAAGCGCTGGTGTCCAAAGAAGTTTGGAATTCCCGCGAGTCCATGAAGCTCTTCCAAGGTGTTAGCTGTTCTTCTCTCGATAACAGTTTTGGGATGCTTCACATTTTTGATCCTTACTTGGAAACTGTTTCCGAGAAGATAGTAAGAGGAAAGTTCAGTTCGCAGATAGCCTATAGGGCGTACTTCTATGTCCTTTAGGCGGAGCTTCTGAACATCTTCCATCACGACATCTTCTATCGTAACGTGCTGAGCAGTCACGGCTTTCGCATCTTTTATTCCGGCGATTTGAATCTGCGTCGTCTTTATGCCTAATTGTTGGGTCACGTTTCGGAGCGCCATAAACGTGTCCCAGTTTCGCTTGGACAAGACGCATAGTAGATAGCGATTCTTGACAAAAGATGACCCGAGGACTTTTTGCTCAGCGTTTCCCCCTAACCTGTTGGCTTCTGCCTTAGATCCATCAACTAGAACTTCCTCGACCACAAAATCTTCGGCGTTCTGTTTGATTGCTCCGCCGATTCCTGGAGAGCATGTTGCATAAACTTCTATTCCGATCGATCTCTCCAAACTTGGAACAAGCAATGTCTCCGCCTGCTCAAAGAAGCCGGAGCGCGCCCGTTATTCTATCTATCTTTTCCACAGGTGCAGGACCAATTCCCAGACATGTAACGGTTCCAGGCGGAATTTCTGTGAGGCCTCTGTCAACTATCAACGCGTATGGCAAAGCAGACTCTTTGGCCTGCATTTCCAGCTCGGCCATTGCTTTTTCATTCTTTACCTTAACAGCGATCTTGCATTGTCCTTCTTCAAGCCAATCTTCAAACCATTCTCTGCGATGTTTTCGCGCCTGTTCCGATGCCGAAACCGCGGCATGTCCGGCCTGAGCCGCCGTCTTGCCCTTACTCAGCCTCAGGTCAGACCGGAAGACAATGACCTGTTTGTAGCGAAATTCGGACATGCTTCCCTTTACCTTTCCTTATCAGTCTGCGCTTCAAAGATTTTAAAGGTTCGCAAAAAAGCCCGCCCATAAGAAATAGCTAAGAGCGGCCAGTGCGCGAGGGCTGCGTAAGAGTCGGAAAAGCATTCTTCCCTGAAAGTCTATGTCCTGCACTTTCTGAAGAGTTTCGTCCAAAGCGAGTTTTGTGCACGATCCGATTAGCGCCTCAAGCCTTCTGTCAGACAGAGTGTCAAGCGTTTTCCTCATTCTAACCATCATCTTCGCGTCGAACCCTAGGATTTCATTGCATAGGCGTCCGTAAGCGCTTAGGGATTTTGAGGAAAAATCGTCTTGACGGATAGCCTCGTATGCAACTTCAGCAGCGACTGCTGCACAAGTCATCCCGAAAATGACGCCTCCCCCCGTCGTGGATTTCACCTGTGAGGCTGCGTCTCCAACCGTTAAGAACCCGTTTGAATAGGTTTTCGATATTGGGCCTCCCAATGTTATCGGGTGGACCATGATTTTATCGATTTTTGCTTTGGCCAGTTTCTTTGAGGCCACCGGATGCTTGGACACTAGCTTTTGCAGAAGCTCCTTTGGGTTTCTGGCCTTTGCTGCAAGTCCAACCTTTGCCTTCCCATCCTTCTTAGGTATCAGCCACGCGTAGAAGCCGGGAGCATAATCTGCTCCTAGAAAAACCTCAACCGCGTCGATCTGTGTGTCCCTGATGTTTTCAGCTTCCGCCTCGACGCCGTTGACTAACATACCCCTGCTTGGACCTCGCAAACCAGTCTGCCTGAGTATTCTTGAGGATATTCCTTCCGCGTCTATGACTATCTTGGCTGGTCTGTTCTCGGTTTTGTCTTGCTGTCTTATAGTGACTCCCTTCACGATGCCATCCTTGAGCATCAGACTTTCAACTCTCGAGTCTAAGCAATACTCTGCTCCTGCATCCTGTGCTCTTTCTGCAAGGTACTTGTCAAACAGGGCACGGTCAACCGCGCAAGTCACGGGCGAAGCAAGGCGGACCAAGAATCTTTTGCCAGATGGCGAATAGAAAGCAGCACTTCGAAAAGTGTTCTCAACGATTTCGACGGGAAGAGGGTGAATTCCCAGACGTTTAAGACCACGTATGTTGAGGTGA
>DASPPK010000023.1:0-4029 GCA_035625495.1 Candidatus Acidiferrales bacterium
CTAGCCTTCTAAAAGTCCTGTTCTCGTTCCATCGTACTGTACGCTTTGTCTTCTTCTATGATCTTCTCCGCATCAGTCTGCGTTTCTTTCCTTTGCTTCTTTCTCTTCTTACCCATCTTTCTTCCAGCACGCTTCCGATCCGAACTGCAGTGATCCATGTTGATAATTGCCAACAAAATAAACATTGCCATTTGGACAAACCCATGACCAAAAATCAGTGTTCAAGCGTAGTTCCTTTTCTCTTTATTACGCGAGCCCACTTGAACAGCCCACACGGCTCCTTCATCGAATCAGAACCGCGCCACCGTTTCCAACAATGCTTGAAAAACGTATAAGCAAAACGTATAAGCATTTTATATAAGCTTTGAAAATTCTTTTTTTAGCGAATTCAGGGACTAGCCAGCGGGCTGAAGAATCGTTGATAGAAAAGCCGGTGATGTAGTTTCTGGCTAGTGAGTTACCTTACTGTCTAGGCTTAGCATTTGAGCGTTTGCCTTTCTGAGCAGGTCTTCAATTGTTTCTTTCGTCGGTATTGCCGCGCCGACTGAGAGAGCGTATGCTTCTCTGTGAGCGAGTTGTAGCAGTGTAACCATGTTTTCCTTGGTGGGATAGCTGATGCCCAACGATAGTGCAAAGGATTCGGCGTAAGCACTTTCGACTTCGTGTTTGATTCCGTCTATATCAAGCTTGAGCTGTTCCTGTGTCACGATTAAGCCGTCGTCGAATGCCACGGTCAGCGCGAGTCCCGTTTCAACGGGTTTTATTCCGAGCTTTGACAGTATGCTGGCGAGCCTCTCATTGATTTGCTCTCCCTTCCTGACTACCAGCGTGTCCTTGTTTATCCAGACGCTTCCCGACTCGATTCGTGTCGGCAGGCCTACTGCGTTTAGTTGGCTGATTATGGGGCCCGGAGGTTGTCCAGTGTTTCCCGCCGGGACTACAACGTCGAAGGCTGCCACGTCGCCTGACTTGGCGGTCGTCTTAACCTTTCCTCCTGCAAGGATCAGTGACAGCTTGAACGGGTTCAGGTTCGTGAACATGAAAACGTTTGACCCTTTCACGTGTTCTTCGAGTTTCTTAAGGTCGGGTCTTTCCTTACAATTCTCGATGGCCAGCTTAATCAGAGTGTTCTTCAAAACTCGCATGTACACCTTATCCGCCAGGTTTCTCTTGAACTCTTGCAGTTGAGCTGCCCTGACTTTCTGTAGGCTAGCGATTCCGATGATGCTGTAACCTTTGATGAGGTTGGTTATCTCTTCGACTTCCTCGGTCTTCTGTTGCAAAGCTTGTTTGGACGGCATCAGTTTTTCCTTCTATGGCTTGATTTTCACAGGCGCGCCCATGGCGGTTTTTATGTAGGCAAACTTGATGTTTTTCATTCCTTTCTTGAGCTTTCCGTCTAGCACCCTTAGAACAGCTTGGATGTTCTCGGATATTTCCTCTTCCTTCATGTTTTCCATTCCGACACGGTTTTGCAGGATGGGTTGGTTGCGCATTCTAACAATGATGGTCTTGCGGTGTTTAGCCAAGAGGCTTGCAATGTCTGCTGACGGCGGGACGGGTATGGGCATCTTGCCCCGCGGGCCAAGAACCGAGCCCAATGTTCTGCCTACCAGCGGCATCAGCGGCGCTTCGGCGATGAAAAAGTCGTACATGTTGGCTATCTTTCGAATCTCTTGTTTTTTTCCGGCCATGGCTTCAAGGTCGCTCTTTTCGACCACAAGGTCTGCGTTTGCCTTTCTCGCCTTCATCGCCAGTTCGCCGGAGGCGATGACGCAGATCGCGTTGGGTTTTTCGAGTCCGTACGGGAGTTCTACAACCTCTTGGATCTTGCTTTCAGGTGCCTTCATGTCGATGTCCTGCAGCTTCAGGATGAGCTCTACTGATTGGTTGAATTTTCTCTTCTGAGACTTTTCTTTTGCCTCTTTTACTGCAGTGAGGATCGTTTTTTGGTCTAAAGGCATCTAGAGGCCTCGTGCCATTGAGGGAATGATACGCGGTTATAAAAGTATTCTCTTATGCTTGGCTCTTGCTTAGCATTTCGTCGTACTTGCCTTCATCGATCTCTCGTTGGACTTCGCGCGGGTCCTTGCCCTCAGCCGTCACTCCCATGCTGACGCAGACTCCCAGAATCTCCTTAGTTGCTCCTTTCAGGGTTTTTGACAGCAGTTCTGGACGCTTCATCTTGGCTATTCGTATCACTTGGTCTATGGTGAGGTCTCCAACCTTCTGTGTACTCGGTGTGCCTGAGCCTTTCTCGATCTTGAGTTCGCTGACGATCAAGGCGGACGCCGTGGGTGTTCCAACGGTTACTTCAAACTGTTTGGTGTCAGGGTCAACGATTACTTTGACTGGAACTTTCATTCCCGAATAGTCTTTTGTAAGCTCATTTATCCTGTTAACAATTGCCATGACGTTTACGCCCAGCGGTCCGAGCGCTGGTCCCAGCGGGGGTCCTGCGTTTGCCTGTCCTCCGTTTACGAGTAGCTCTGTGACTTTTTTGTCGGCCATTATGTTTCACTACGAGTAGCGGTCTTTGCTCTCTCCACGAGTTTAACGTACTCCGAGCTCACTGTTATGGGCAGGGTGAAGGTTGCTTCTAGCAGCTCAAGCGTGACTTCTGCCTTCGTCTTGTCAATTCTGGTTATTTTGGCGCGCATGCCTTTGAAGGGTCCGCCTGTTACTTCCACTATGTCGCTTTCGCTCAACTCTTCTATGATTGGTTTCTTGACTATGTATCTCTCAACTTCAGCAAAGCTTATGATGCCTGGAATCCTTGAGCGCACGTGTTTTATGCCTCCTATGGCTTCTTCAACGAGGTGTGGGCCCTCAGCCTCTATGAAGACGTATCCCTTCAGTGTTTCGGGCGCGAGGATGGCCTTTATCGGTATCTTGTTCATGTCAACCTTGGCTGCGATGAGTCTGGCGACGTTTCTCTCCTGACCAGTGGTTGTTTTAACTGCAAAAATCTTTGTGGTGTACTCCTCAGGTTTTTCCATCCAGTTTCTTCCTTCTAAGGACCTTAATTTGATTAGACTCGAAAGAGAAGAGAGGACGTGGCGGTTCCTGGTTGCAGAACAGAGGACAACAGTTTGATGACAAAACCGATTACTCCTATCGCGACCATGCCGAAGAAACATATTTTTATGGATAGCCAAAGCTCGCTTCTTCCAGGCTTAATAGACAGCTTCAGCGTTCTTCCACATTGACGCAGGAAATCTCTTAAGGTCATGTTTCGTCGCACCTTCCTATTTCAATTTGACATAAGAGTTACTGTAGGCTCTGGTAGATAAAGACACACATTTCTATTAACCTTTGCCTTCGGCTGACCCTTGCCTCAAGAACGTATCATTGCTAGGACTTCATGAACGGCGTGCCCGTTTCGTTGAGCATTTTGACCAATGGCGGTTTGTCTTCTCCTCTTATTCCCTTCCAGTCCAGAATCACAGTTTCGACGTTTTCCATCGTTTTTTCTACACATTGTCTGAGGATGTTTGAATCGACCTGTGAAACCGCATACTTTGGAATCATGTGCCCAAAAGCCAATTCTTTCTCTAACGCCATTCGAGTGAACTTGCTGTTGTAGTGTGGTCCACCTATGCCTACGACTGCCTTAACTGAATGTTGGCCGAACCTTTGAACCGTTTCCATCGTTGAATGTGCGACAGCTTCAGCGGCTTTCATGTCACTCCACTGTCTAGGTGAGCTGCCTAGCTCGGCGAACATCGTAGGAACATCCAGGCAAGGTCCGTGATGCGTGCACTCGTAGGATACTTCATAGTCGAGCTTCATTTCTTCCTTGAGTTTCATCATTGTCTTCAAGGTTTCTCTCATCGGGTTCGCAGGGGACACAGAAACTTTTCTCGGGATTCCGCCTAACTGTGCTTCAGCCAAGTTGCCCGGCGTGTGCACCGACAAGGTGGGAGTTCCACTGACGCTGCTGTGTCTTGAGACAAAGATAATGAGTTCCAGTCTGTTAAACGCGTCTGGCAGGGTTTGTGCGCGGACCGATTCCTCGTCCAACGTTAT
>DASPPK010000024.1:0-4459 GCA_035625495.1 Candidatus Acidiferrales bacterium
TGTTAAGAGCTACCTTAGGTGCTCTGAAGGGTCTCGAAACTTCTGTGTTTGTTCCGAAAAGGGAAAAACGGATTGTTTCCACGTTGCTGGACTCTGGCTTTCATGAAAGCTTCCGCGTGGAAAGGATGTTCCATGGCCCACAGGTCAATAAAGAATGCGTCTACATGGCCGAATCTCTGGAAAGAGGGTGATTATGAGTTGTCGTCCGACCTGTGCAGAATAATCGTTGAAGACTTCCTAAAAAGTTCATGGCCTTGTGTCGAGGCCCTGGTCCGAGAACTGGGAACGTTCAAAGAGGATAGAAAACCTGTTAACCTTTTTTGCATCAAGAACGGCCAGAAAAACGACATCACGTCGGACGGCTCACACTTCTTCCTAAGATGCTCAGTTGAGTACTCAAACCCGCAACTCACCGTTGAAGAAGTTCAGGGAATCATAGCCACACGTCTGCTTGAGGTCTGCGCCAACTACTTTCACCAGCATGGGTTGCATGAGCCGACCGTGCAGGACACAGAAGAAATATGCACGTTGGTGAAAAAGCCTCCTGATGGAGTCGTCGTCTCCTTCTTGCTGAACACCGACGATATTGAAGCAGACAGGTACTCGATGAACCCGCTCAAAGAATCTATAGTGAACAGCGGCCAAAGTGCCTTCCCGGCCGCTGCCGTGAAAACAGAGAAGCTTGAGATAGACCAGCAGTTCGCACAGAAATATCAAGGGTCACTCTTCTGCAAGGGTGAAGTTGAAAGGATAGACCGCCACCTCAAGTCTTGCAAGAACAGCTATGTAGACATGATAGACGCCGTAAAATATGAACACTTAGAAAAACTATCAGAGGCTTTCGGTATCGACTTACTTCTTTACTCCATGCGGTTGCCTCTGACTGCTCTGGACAAAGAGTCATCAGACGGCTTGCTGCACTACATCATAAGAGAGGCTCACAAAGACTATCCGTCGGTTGAGTTAGTTTACAGATGCATGGGAAGAAGCATGAAGAACCTTACCACACTTTTAACGGTTCCACACTCTCAGAAGGGCTATGGGTCAAAACGTGCCGTTAGAGGGAGGATCTACTTCGAAGGGACCAAGCTTAAAAGCGTCAAAGTTGACTATCGAACAACGCTGCTTTACCCAAATGCGATCGACCCTTCTGACATCAGCTTGGCAAAAGCTGATGACAGTTTCACAGTGGAAGGTGAAAAGTTGGTGAATTACAACTTCAAGGAAACGCCGTCTTCACCGCAGTTCTTCTTGTACTCTTTGGCGTCACCGGAAAACGCTGTTCTGTGGCACGGTATCGGAGCATTCGGCGCTTCAGAGTTGTTGAAGAGCTACACTACGACACGACTGGCATGTTCTACAGGCTCCTTGTTCAAAGATCTGAACGCAAAATACGGCGTTACAGTCAGAATTCCCCTACAGTTCAACCTCGTGCCAAAGAACATGTGGTTCCACCCTTTACACCGCAACATTGACGCCAGCATCGGATGCGTTGGAAACTTAAAAGACCTAGCTGACCTAGGAATGAAGATGGAGCATCTTCCAACAGAACAATATATTCGAAAAGAATAATATAGCATGATGGTGTCTACCGTGTTTTTCAAACAGATCAAATACCGAGGTGATAACTTCTCCTATGTCATCGCAGATGAGAACAGCAGAGAAGCCGCGGTCGTTGACCCCAGTTACAACGCCGACGCAATAAGCCTTCTGTTGCGCAGCGAAAACCTGAAGGCTCAGTACATCATAAACACGCATAGTCACGGGGACCACACGGCGGGCAATGAAGACATCAAGTCAGCCTTCGGCGCAAGAATAGTCGCCCACAAGCTCTCAAAAGCTAGCAAAGACACGGCAGTAGTTGAAGGCGACATTTTGAAGCTTGGCAAAGTCTCAATCAAGGTCGTTCACACCCCAGGACACAGCCGAGACAGCATATGCTTACTGGTTGATGGCAAATTACTCACCGGTGACACTCTGTTCGTCGGCGAGTGCGGAAGAACAGATTTCGGCGACGGAAGTTCTGAGGACATGTACCACAGCCTATTCGACAAGCTGATGAAACTTGACGACCACATCGAAGTCTACCCTGGACACGACTATGGACCGAAGCCCAACTCAACAATCGGTGAAGAAAGGCGATCGAACTACACACTTCAAAAACGGACGCTCCAAGAATTCGAGGCTTTCATGGAACAGCCATAGATCCACCACTGCTCCAGCTGTGCCTGTCTAACGGTCAACTTTATAATGAACATGTTGGTAGAGACTGAAACGTACACGCGGTTGAAAGAGGAACAGAAATGTCCAACAAAGCTGTTTCCTTCTCGATTGACATGGAAATTCCCGAAAGCTACATGGGAAACTTGTTGGACTTCATTTATCAAAAATATCTCATGGCCCAACAACAAAGGTTTGCCAACATCTCAAGAGCCACAGTCGACGGCCGTTCCTCCATCACCTTCACAACATTGGATCAATCTGGAACACGCGTTCTAGAAGTAACGGTCAAGGGTGGGAAGCCGATTGACGTAAGCATGACGCCGTTAATTGAAAATGTCCCTGGAGAAGCGATAACTCAAGTTAGACAGGACCTCGTGATCTCTGTTGAATCATTCGAAGAAAAGGTCAGAGAGGGCACACTCTTCTTTGCGTGGCGAGAAGGTGAGAAGATTGTGCCAGAAAAAATGTCTGGCAAAGAAAAGAAACCGTTGAACCGCATTTTTCTCGAGACGCAAGTTCTCCTCTTCGTTATATTTATCACGGCAGGCTTGTTCCTCTTCTTCTTTATCGGCCTGTACACGCCGATTGTCCTGCTGGTATTTATGTTCATCTTCGTCGTGTATTCACCAAAGATTATTGAAAGAACATCAGACTGGCGGATTACTCAAGAAAACCCGACCATACATATTCTTGAATATAGCATGCCGATTGAAAAACAGAACGATTTCAGGCAGAAGTACCCTCCTGAAAAGGTTGCCGAAATGAAGAGAGAGATTTATCAAGAGACAATCGCCAAGAAGGGGGAAATCAACTGCGAGACGACTGGACAGATTTTTAAAAAGTATGGGCTTGAATGCAGCCCAGAGAATCTGTCTTCAACGAAAGTAAACGTTTACGAACTTGTGAAAAAAGTGGCAGACAAATTCCATTTCAAAGTACCCAAAATCGTGGTAACCAACACTTTGGCTCCTAACGCAGCTGCCTCTGGCCCAAGCCCAAGCAGAGGAGTAGTTTTGATTACAACGGGGGCTCTCGTACAACTTGAGGAAGACGAGCTTCTCAGCGTCTTGGGACACGAGTTTGGACACCTAAGGGGGCGTGATCCCTTCTGGCTGTACGGACTATCTGCTGTGCAATACCTTCTATGGTTTTACCTGATCTTCGAATTGTTTCCCACAAGTTCTCTTATTCTTCTCCTCATATATTTCTGGGTGCTGTCGACGATCACGTATTTCATCGCCAAGTTCTTTGAAGCAAGGGCAGACTTAACGTCAGCGATAGTGATGGGACAGCCCAACATTCTGGCCAACGCCCTGGAAGAAATAGGGTTCAAGAGACTTCTTTATGAGCGGATCCCTTCGTATCGAATTCAGGAATGGGTAAGCTTTGATCCACATCCGCCTATCTACTTCAGAGTCGACAGACTGAGAAAGTTTGGAGCTCTAACAGAAATAAAACACCCGCTTCTTCAATCCGCGAGGGACGTTACCAGAGGCTTCCTAAAAGCCTTATAGACTCACCATGTGCATTTGCTCAAACGACGCAGCTGTTCATTCACACATCGATCAAGACTTTGTCCTCTTCTATTCTTACTCCATATACGGGTTCAGATTTTTTCGCAGGGCCTTTCACCACGGCTCCCGTAAGAACGTTGAACACTGAACCGTGACACGGACATGTTACATTCCCTTCCCTTAGCGTACCGCCTGAAAGCAAGCAGCCCATATGCGTGCAACGATTGCCAAAGGCGAAATACTTACCTTCGATGTTGGCAACACAGATCTCTTTTCCTCCAGCGTCAGCCTTGATCATTTCACCCGGTTTCAGGTCTTTTGTCGAAGCTACTTTCACAAACGCCATCTGTGAATTCACCTCTCAGCATCCTATTATCAGGAGAGTTAGAACATAAGAGATTTGTCATTGTCTGGTATCCACGAATTTTACGGAAAAACTTGACCTCAGACTTTAAACCGGTGAATGTGGCAACAAGTACAGTGGAGCAACCAACCATTGGCCATTGACTGTCCTTGAGCAGATTTGCCTAGAAGAATCAAATAGAAGTTTCTTTTCATCGCGTTTATAAAGGAGAGTTGCACATTATTAGGACGCGGTAGCGTTCTGTTGAGAACATGAGACAGAGACACAACGCTACACACAATTAAAAACAAAAGGAGTGAAAAAAATGTCAGAAAGCTCGAAGATTGTTTTCATTGGTAGGAAACCAGCAATGAGCTAC
>DASPPK010000025.1:0-33944 GCA_035625495.1 Candidatus Acidiferrales bacterium
TATCTGGCAGACCTAGAACTGCTCACCTATGAAAGGGGAGCAACGAACCCTCACACGTTTGCCCTAGACGAGATAGACCACAAAATAGTTGATTATTTATTGCATTACAAGGGCGCCACCACGCCTGAACTGGCAGAATACCTGAAAACAAACAGGTGGCTCGTCCTCAACAGGCTGAGAAGAATGCAGAAGACTTCCAGAAAACAGCTTGGAAAACACATAATAGAATACTATCCTGGAGAAAAATCCGGGAAAAAGAAGGCATGGTGGATCAACGAAGAACTGGTTGAAACCTAATCCGACACAGCAAGAATTAATTTCTTTATCCGCTTCACTTTACTCAGAGGGCCCGTAGCCCAGTCTGGATTAAGGCGTCGAATCAAGACAAAGATGCGCAAGCCTCCGGGCAAGACAGATGGAAGAAAGCCGGAGAACAGGGGTTCAAATCCCCTCGGGCCCGCCACCCTACCGATAACGAGTTTGACTCTTTAACGCGCACTTTCCCAGATTATCCTCGCCTATCTTGAAAGTCTCAGGCTCCTCCTTCTTCAGTATGGCTCTCAGAGCCTCAGGATCAAGCTCGCAAACAAGTGTGAATATCTCTTTCTTCGCTGAGTCAACATGCCTCTGCAGCAGCACCTTGTCCGAATACACACGTCCGGCGAGAGGGCATATCGTATGCATTTTTATGAACCATTCAATCTTTGGGGCTTCCGCTTTTATGTCGAAGGTTATCGGTCCGGCGACGCATGTCTCAGGTTTCACAGGATGAATAAGACACTTCCTCGTCTTCTTGTCGTGAAAAACACAGTACCCATCTACAGTCAATCGTGGAAAAACGTATTCTGCCTCGACAAAAGGTTTCTCGATGCTAATCCTGTTCGCTCTGAGATAAGCCTGTATGATTTTCCTGCGCTTGTCTGTCACGGGAGGCGTCGTCTCATGGCAACAGCTCCAGTTGGTCCTGCATCGACTGCACGTATCGAAAAAATCGGTCTGCCTCTTACTTTCAAGTCTTGAAGACATGCAGTTTCTCCGTCATCGCCTTAAGAATATATTTGATTGTCAATAAGACTTTCTGCAGATTTTGAGCAAACGCTAATATGGCTTCCGAGAAGCCTGTTTTTGTCTTCTCATTGGGACCTTTTCTGTATCGCAGTTAATTCTTCTATTCTTCAGACAGTTTTCGAAATCGATTTTCAAAAGGGACAGAGAGACTTCACTCTGGTCCCAGCACTTAAAATGCTTCGTGCGCAGGTTTCCGCCTGTGTCAAGTCGTTGCTTAAAATTTGATATAAACGTAGTAGTTAGTCTTAAATATAGCAGCTGCAATACGCAACTCTTCAGTTACCTGGTGTCAAATGGGTGCTGGTCGTCTCTAACATCGACCTAACGACAGATCTGCCAACGATGAAGCCATCTGCGTTCCTCAAATCGTCGATAAAAGATTTTACTCTCAACCTCAACACGGACTACCGTTACATGAAAACTGCCTACTACGTGTCAATGCACGCAGAGGTTTTGGGCAATCCGGTGATTCCTTCAACGGAAAGCATAATTGACGCCAGCAGAACGCCGATTTTACTGCTTAAAGCTTCAAAAGCTGGAATTCCCACTCTGCCCTATTTGGTGACAAGTTCTGTTAAACAAATAACATCTCAGTTCGCTTTTCCAGTCGTCGTATTCGCTGTTAACCCCTTCTCCTACGAAGGCTACAAAACCGCTGGAAACATAAGCGCCCTGTACAAAGCCGTTAAGAGTCTAAGCATGAACTACAAGTTCGCCGTTTGTGTGCAGCCGCTGAAGGGTGAGATGGTTTCGTTCAAATCCATCTTTGGAAAATGTGAGCAAAAAGCAGAGGTTGCAAAGATTTCGGAGAAGATGTATGAAACCTTTAAGATCCCCATGTGCAAACTTCACGTTCAAACCATTGAAGACAAAGCCTACCTGTGTGGGCTTCAGCCCCTAAGAATTGAGGAGGTTTTCGGGCCGGATTTGGAAACAGTTTCGACGGAGGTTTTTCGGATGTCGAACAAGGGTGAACACCTAGTTGGCTAGGATAGCCTGTTTCGTCGAGAAATACAACTTCTCCGATCTGAGGGAAACTCGGGCCCTAGAGAACTTTAAGCGCACTGCAGAGGAAAGGGGACACTCGTTTGACTTCATGTTCAGAGAAGGCATCTCAAAAATCCCGAAGTACGACGCGGTTTTCATAAGGGCGACGACGGACCCTCTTTTCACGGCTTACGTGGTTTCGAAAACAGCGTGGGAGCTGGGGCTGAAAGTTGTTGACGACCCAGAATCGATACAGATCTGTGGGAACAAGATCCACCTGTACGACCTTTTCGAAAAGTACGACATACCAAGTATCCCAACACTATTCCTAGACAAGAATGAGATGCACCACAAAAGGTTCTTGGAGATCTTTGAAACCCTTGGAAAACCAGTAGTCGTGAAAGCGCCGTACACGAGCTTCTCAAGATACGTGGAGAAAGTTGCATGCGAAACAAGCTTCCGCGACGTGGCCAGAAGATTCTTCAGAAAATCCGACCTCCTCGCCGTTCAAACGTTCATGCCAACTTCCTTCGATTGGAGAGTCGGAGTCCTGAATCGCGAAGTCTTGTACGTCTGCAAGTACATGATGCCTAAGGGCAGGTGGAAGCATGGTGCCAAACGCAGAGGAAAACCAACCTTTGTCTGGGGCAGGACGTTCTCGCTTAGAAGAGAAAACGCGCCCACACCGCTTAAAGAACTGGCTTTGAAGGCCTGCGAAGTGATCGGACACGGACTCTACGGCGTGGACATTAAAGAAGCTGACGGCAAATACGTGGTAGTTGAGGTTAACGACAACCCGAGCATCTATGCGGGCTACGAAGACTGCAGAAACAAGGACTTGTACGGAAAAATCATAGACTATCTGGTTGACTAGCCCTCGTTTACATCAAAGCGTTCTCTCAGGACGCGATTGTTTTATAAAAGCTAAACATACATGCTCATTGAAGTGACACGATGGTTCACGTTGTAGTTGCTGGAACAGGCCGCGTAGGCGGCCAAGTAGCTTCCACCCTGATCTTCGAAAGATACGTAACTCAACTGTCACTCGTTGACACTGCGCCAAGAGTTGCTGAGATGACGAAAGAGGAGATGCACCACGCAATCGCGAGCCACGGCTTTGACGTAGAGATCAACGCCTACGAAAACAGTAAGTTAGTTGAAGATGCAGACTTGATAATCATAGCTGCTGGGTTTCCTAGAACGCCAGAAATGAGCAGAAGAGACTTGGCAACAAAGAACGCGGCTGCTGTACGGCAAACAGTAGCGGACACCGTTGACAACAACCCTGACGCGTGGTACTTTGTGATAACCAACCCCGTTGACGCAATGACCACGCTGGCCAACAAAACCGCACTTGGCAAAAGGCCCATTATAGGAACAGGCACAAACCTTGAAACTTCAAGGTTCAGAACCATTCTATGTCGAGAACTCAAAGTCCCAATAGGCAATGTTGAGGCCTACGCGGGCGGCGAACACGGAGAAGCAGCAGTCCTTCTGTGGAGCACAGTCAAAATCAACGGGCTACAGTTAGACGAGTACTTGAAGAAAACCGGAAAGAAGCTTGACAGAGGGATCTGCGAGAACTATGTAAAAGAGGTAAGCCGACAGGTCATAACTTTTCTAGGCGGAACAAGGTATGGCCCAGCAGGCTCTTTCATAGAAATAATCCGGGGAATTCTGTTGAACACGGGGAAGGTCATAAGCTACTCAAGACCGAAAAAATTTGAAACGACACCTGAACCGGTTTATGTAACGGTGCCTGCACGAATCGCAAAATCTCTTGGACCCGACCTGTGGGACCTACTTGCTAAATCAGAACAAGAAGCCATCAAACAAGCTGCTGGAATAATCTACAAGACCTACTGCGAAGCTGTCGGAGGAAAGAGCTGACTTTGAGAGAAGCTGTTGAAGACTACGCCTTCTCCGAAAAAATGAGTGTTGACGAGCTTGTTTCGCAGATGGAAAAAGCCTGGGGATTCACAGCAGGAAAGTTGGCCGTCGGCCTGAGGATCATGGAAAGGATGGTTGAAGACAAAAAATGCGTAAAATTCCTTTCCTTTACTGGAAACCTGGTGGCCACGGGAACAAGAGGCGCCCTCAAGGAGCTTGTGAAAAGAAAACTCGTTGATGTTGTCGTCACAACCTGCGGAACCGTTGACCATGACGTCGCGAGGTGCTGGAAGAACTACTACAGAGGCTCATTTCTTATGAGCGACGCAAGGCTTCATGGAGAAGAGATCAACCGATTAGGCAACATTCTTGTCCCAAACGAAAGCTACGGCATAATAATCGAAGAAAAAATGCGGACCCTGCTTCAAAGCTTGTGGCAAAAAGGAATCAAAGAGTGCTCATCGAGCCAACTTTGCCTAGAAATAGGAAAGAGCATATGCAATGACAGCTCCATTCTCTACTGGGCCGCACAGAACAAGATACCCGTCTACGTGCCAGGCATCACGGACGGAGCCGTTGGATACCAAACTTGGCTTTTCTCACAGGACCATGACTTCAGAGTCAACCCCTTAAAAGACTCTGGAGAGTTGAACGAGATTGTTTTCGAAGCGAAGAAAAGTGGCGCTTTGCTTCTGGGCGGTGGAATATCAAAGCACCACACGTTGTGGTGGAACCAGTTCAAGGGTGGTCTAGAGTACGCGGTGTACATCAGCACCGCTGATGAATGGGACGGCAGCCTTTCCGGCGCGAGACCGCGAGAGGCAGTGTCGTGGGGAAAAATAAGCGAAAAAGCCAAGAAGACGATGATTGAAGGCGACGCTTCACTGATTCTGCCGTTGATTGTGAGTGCACTTATAACAAGAATCGGAAAGGCTAGGAGACGCCGCTGAAGAGCCACGACATGTCTGGCGCTTTCCTCTTCATTTTGACTCTCTCGCATAGCGCATGCGTAATCAGAGGCAGGGCTATCGTCGCGTCGCAGTAGCACACTGCTCTCTTTCCGCCCTCGTCGATTTTTCCCCAGCTTATCGCCTCTTCAAAGGTGCACCCTGACAAGCCGCCCCACTGAGGCGAGTCCGAAGTGATCTGAATCGCGTACTTGTGCGGGTAGTAGAACTCCTTCAGGCCTTTGCGAAGATGACCCCTCCTCCCCGGCACTCCTTCGTCCTTTGTTCTAGGCGAGACAGATATGGCAATGAGCTGCGTGAAGTCTTTCGGCACGCCGCCGCCTATGTAGACGACGCCAACTTCCTTGGTTTTCTCTCCTATTCCTACAAACTGGTCGAACTCCTTCACCTGGTCCAGCACAACGCGGTGTCCCGCGTTCTTGGCCATGATGAATGCTTCCCCGTAAGCACTATCGGTTATTGCTGGACAGAACACTGGAACCTTGTTCTCTGCCGCCGTGGCAGCAATGCTCTTCAAGCCTTTCTTGCTCAAGTATTTGCCGAAAACATAAAGAAGCTCTGCTGAAGTGTACGCATAGTCCTTCTTCAACTTCATGAGGCCCTCAGTCATAAGCAACTCCATTTCGCGATAGTCAGTTTCTTTCCCGAAAACATCGTAGTACCTGTTCACATCAGCTTTCAGAAGCTCCTCATCATTAACATGCTGAGAACCTTGCCAATAACCGAAGCCCATAGCATCCACGATGTCCTCTGAAACGTTAGCACCTGTTGAAACAAGAACGTCAATGTAGCGGTTCTCTATCAACCAGTTGACGATCTTCCACTGACCCGCAGTGCTCATAGAACCCGCAAAACCCATCACGATCGTGAGCCCTTTTTCTTTCAGCATGGCCTCCCAAACGTCGACAGCTTCACCAAGCTGTCTACCTTGATAGGCCGTCTTGCCCATCTCGGACAGAAGCTGTGAAACACTCTTTTTGCTAACTTCTATGGACTGAACCTTCCTCTTGAAATAAGATTCCTTCATAACAGCGCCCCACTTCAGATTATTCGGCCTGTATATGAAAGTTTCTTTTGAGAAAAGACGAAGACTCGAAGTGCGAAGACAGCGGCTGGGGCAAGAACTTGTGTTTACGCTTTGGCAATGAACGAGCTAGGAACCAACATGATCGGGACAAACTCGGCGACATCTGCGGTCAAATGGGCAACAGCGTGGACTTTCATATTCTTTCTGGGGCCAACACACC
Organism: Candidatus Acidiferrales bacterium; assembly: GCA_035625495.1. Taxonomy (GTDB): domain Archaea; phylum Thermoproteota; class Bathyarchaeia; order Bathyarchaeales; family Bathycorpusculaceae; genus DASPPK01. The sequence continues at coordinate 6,161 of DASPPK010000025.1, forward strand.
GATTAGGTTCATTGCATTCCGAAGCACTATCTTGACAGAGTCAGTTAAAGCGAGTCGTGCATCGCTCAGCCCTCTAGGCTTCGCGTTTATCACTGGAAAGCGCCCGCGTGCGCTGTAGAAGGTGTTGAACGTGTCTGCTAAGCTGTTTGCAAAGTCGGCGATCAGGTTAGGTTTGAGGTATTCCGTTGCCTCCACGAACGTGTCTGGGAAACTGGCCAACACGATTATCATTTCGTGCTCTAGATCGTCTTTCAGTTGCTCGTACGCTGGCTCCGCAGGTTCTCTGGCTGCTTTTCGCAAGATGCTGCAGGCTCGCGCGTGCGTGTACTGAATGTAGGGTGCGCTGTTTCTTTCAAAGTTGAGGACGCGATCCCAAGTGAACATTACTGGTTTCGAAGTGTCAATCTCGACGAGCGCATAGCGCACTGCACCTGTTCCTACGAAGTTCGCGATCTTCTGTTTTTCTCCGTTCGAAAGTTGTGGAGAGCGTTTCGAAACCTCTTCGTACGCTCGTTTTATAGCTTCGTCCAAAACTTCATCAAGAGTGATGTAACGTCCCCTGCGACTGGACATCTTGTAGCCTGGAAAAGTGACCAAGTTGTAGGCGAAGTGAACCAAACTGTCCGCGCACTTGCCGTAACCCAGAGCGTGCAGAGCTATTCTTAGCTGCAATTGGGCTAAGCTCTGTTCCATGCCTATAACGTTGATCACTTTCTCGGCTTTTTCAAACTTGAGCAACGTGTAGGCAACGTCCCGCGTTGTGTAAAGCGTCGTACCGTCAGCGCGCACGAGAGTCAAAGACGGAATATCATGGTCTTCCCTTAGGCCGAGCCGCTGCCAAAGACCAAGTTCTCTTACGACTTTTTCAGCGTCAAATTCCAGAACCCCGCCTTCAGCGTGAGTGAACCGAGACTTCTTGAGTTGCCGCAGAACCTCTTCAACTCGTCCGCTCCACATCAGGTCGCTTTCCCAATCCCAAGAATCTAGGACAACACCGATCTTGCCTAACGTTTCCCTGAAGCCTTCCAAACACAGGTCACTGACCGTCCTGACGAGCCCTATGGCTTTTTTGTCCGCCGCCTCATACGCCTGATTAATAATTTTTATCGCAGTCTCTGGGTTTTCGTCCTCGCCGATTCTCGTCAACAGCGTTTCGAAAAGTTCAGGGTACCTGTTCTTCAGGTCTGCGGCGACGGTCATCCAGTCGTCTAATTCCCTAGTGATCTTCAGGATTTCTTCGTCCACAGCGACGGTTTTTGCACGCTCAAGCTCTCTTTTCAGACGATTGATTTCAACGAAACAACTCGTAATAGTGTAAATTTTGCCGATGTACTCATCGGGTTTCTCATCTGGCTTCGGTTTGCCAAGTTTCTCGTAACCATAGGCGATGACTGACGATTGACGGCCCACGTCGTCGATGTAAAAGTGACGATGGACCGTGTGCCCCCTAGAAGTGAGCAGTCGGGCAATAGTGTCCCCGAGCACTGGGTTTCGAGCCGTTCCAATCGTTATTGGGTGAAGAGGGTTTGCGCTCGTATGCTCCACAATGATTTTGAGGGGCTTTTCGGTCTTGATGAAGCCATATTCCGCGTCAAGTTTTCTCGCAGAGTTCAGAGCTATCTTCGAAAATTCGCCGAAGTTAACGTGAAAATTTACGTAGCCTCCGCCTGCTGATGAGACTTTTTCGATGAGGTTGAATCGTGATTTATCGATGGCTTCGACTAGATGCCCCGCTAGATCAAGTGGTTTTTGAATCACTTTTTTGGCGAGCTCAAAGCACAGCGAAGAAGCCAACTGACCGTACTCAGCGTTCGGAGGTTTTTCTAAGGCCAAGTCTGTGATTTGGACTTCGGGAAGGAGCTTGTTCAAGGCGTGGGCTAGGCTGGTTTCGCATTCTGATCGGAACGCAGCGAACGGGTTTTCGACAATCTTGGGCACTTTTCGATGGCTCCGCAATTCTCTAAGCTTTTAAGAGGTGAAGTGATATTTTAACTTGAGAAACTATCGCTAATTTCGACATGGATGCAGATGGTATGAAGACGAGAATAGTTTTTTCAGAAAAGTGTTTGGTGTACGGGTCTTGGCACACAGAAGGTCCAGAGAGAGTTCGGAAGGCTCACAATATTCTGAAAGAGAAAGGCTACAGCTTCGTGACGCCTGATCCCGCTGCAGAAGAAGATCTGGTGAAGGTTCACGATCATGAGTACATTTGGATGGTGAAGAAGGGGTTGGTTGAGGATGATGATACTCCGGCGTACGAAAACATCTACGAGCTTGCTAGGCTCTCGGCAGGCGGGGCAATTCTAGCTGCTAAAAGCAAAGGATTCAGCATCATGCGTCCTCCAGGGCATCATGCTGGGGTAAGCGGCGCAGCGTTGGGCGCGGCTACGCGCGGCTTCTGCTACTTGAACAATGTTGCGATAGCTGTGAGATATCTTGGTAAGCCGACTATGATCTTGGACATCGACGGGCATCACGGGAATGGAACGCAGGAAATCTTCTACGGAGACAACATGGTCACGTATGTTTCACTTCACAGGCATCCAAACTATCCTGGGACAGGCACTGCCTCAGACATGAACTGCCTCAACTTTCCGCTTCCGGCTGACTGCGGAGACACTGTTTATTTGAAGACTCTTGACAAGGCTTTGGACACGGTGGATAAGCGGAAGTTTGAAGCCGTGGCTGTTTCAGCAGGGTTTGACACCTACGCCGGAGACTTGGCGTCGCTTGGCTTGTCTGAGAAGGCGTACGGAGGGATTGGCAAGAGAATCGCGGCGTTGCAGAAGCCTACATTCTTCGTTTTGGAGGGCGGCTACTCAGGACAACATGTTGGAGCAGCTATAGACGAACTGTTAAAAGCCTTTGAAGATGTCCGTTGAACTCAAGTCTACGTGAAGGCCAGCATTCGTTCATTTGATTAGCTTCTTCTTCATCTGGTTTATGCTTAAGAGGAAAAAAACGAACGTGACAACGACGATCCAAACTATGCTAAGGATCATGGTTGTTTGGAAGTTTCCGAACATTAGCCCTCTGGCAAGAATCACGGTGTGCGTCAAGGGAAGAACTGCTTGTGCTAGAATCTGCATGAATTGGGGGAGGACCGTCAAGGGAAAGAAGGTTCCGCTGAGCAAGAACATCGGCGTTATAAACAGGAACCCTGGGTAGTTGAAGAAATCTATATTGGGCGCCAGCGCTGTGAAGCACATTCCTATCGCCGAAAACATCAACCCAGCAAAAAATGCAAGGATGGGAATCAGGAGAGCCAATGGGCTTGAGACCAGTCCGAAGGCTGCTACGACCGCTAAGACTATGCATGTACTGATCAGACTTCGCGTTGCGCCCCAGAACAGCTCGCCTGCTATAACTTCTTCAATGCTTATCGGTGTAGCAATAATTGCGTCAAAGGTCTTCTGGTAATACATTCGGACAAACGAACCGTACGTACACTCGAAGAATGAAGAGTACATGATGGAGATAGAAACTAAGGCTGGTGCGATGAATTTGATGTAAGAGTAACCTAATTGTGCAGTCGACACGAAAGTCCCCAAGCCCAAGCCAAATGCCGCAAGGTAGAAGATGGGTTCAAGCAGAGGCGGGAAAAAATTGACTTTGTACGTTTTCATGAACACATCAAAGTTTCTGCGCCAAACCTTCCACACTCTGTAGGTCAACTCGGGCCATTTGAAGCTTGAGGCAACGCGGTTGGACCTTTTCATTCTCTGAGCTTCCTCCCAGTTAGTTTCAAGAAAACGTCCTCGAGGTTAGCGTTCCGAACGGTGGCACTCCTCGTGGGAAAATCTTCGAGAAAGCTGGCGAACACTCCATGAGGTTCGGTGGCAAAAACTTGGATCCTGTCACCCACGATTTCCACTCGAGCGTCTGGGAACTTCTCTTTTATGGTCGTCACCACTTTGTCATCATAATCGACTTCCATGACTTCTTCTCCAACATGCTTCCTGATCAAATCTGCCGGAGTGCCCTCCTCGATGATCTTGCCATTATCCATGATCAGTGTGCGGTCGCATAGTTCAGCCGCCTCATCCATGTAATGCGTCGTCAAAAGGATGGTCACGCCCGATTTTTTCAGGCTTCGAACCTTTTCCCAGATCAAATGACGCGCCTGAGGGTCAAGTCCCGTCGTAGGTTCATCCAGCAAGAGTATCTGCGGTTCGTTGATCAATGCCCTAGCTAGAATTAATCGGCGTTTCATACCAGTCGAAAGTTGATCGATAATAACATCGCGTTTTTCTTCCAACTGAAAGAACTTGAGCATCTCCTCAGCTCGCACGCGTGCCTCGCGTTTGGAAATGTCAAAGTAGCGGGCATAAGCAGTCAGGTTGGTTATGACGCTGAAGTCTGGGTCGAGGTTTTCTTCCTGCGGTGAGACGCCTATAATTTTTTTAATGTCTCTGGGGTTCTCAGACACGCTTATGCCCGCGACAGTTAGCTTGCCTGACGCGGGGGGCAAGACACAATGAATCATTTTGATGGTTGTTGTCTTTCCTGCACCGTTGGGTCCAAGAAACCCGCAGCACTCACCCTTGTTGACTTGGAAATTTATGTTATCCACTGCGACGAAATCGTCATATTTCTTCGTCAAGTTCTGCGCTTCAATGAGGACTTCTGAAACCATAAGGTTCCTTCCAAGAGCCTACCTCATCCATACGGCGTGCGTTCTTAAGAGAATTTCTTTTCACTCCTCAAGACGCTTGAACTGCTCTATCCTCAGCCACTTATTGCCAAGGAGCGCACGGCAGACACTTCATACAAGGCTTTGGCGGGCCCGCAGGGATTTGAACCCTGGGTCTCCGGCTCCGCAGGCCAGCGTCCTAATCCAGCCTAGACTACGGGCCCTTAGACACGAGATTACTCTACTCTAACAATATAAACGCTGACATCAAAGAAGAAATCATCAACACTTTTCTAAAACTGAAGAACAACGGGCTTGAAGGGCAGACTGTCAAGATAGTTGGATTCTATTTGAACCATTCGGAAGTCGACGTCAATCTTGAATCCTGAGAGTCAAAGAGTTCATTGCGAACATGGGTGTGACCGAATTGTCTTCGGATGAGAGTTGATAGTCGTGTTCTTGCGGAGCGGTTTGCCTGCTATCCGAGGAGCTCACAGATTAAATAGTTCCAGAGTCATTTTAGAATTTGGTGTTTTGTTGGATTCAAGAATTCAGCATCTCGTAGAGGTTAGCAAGCAAGTGGTCACGGATTGTGCGTTGGAAAACGGGGCCATTGTCGCCGCGAATGGTTTCAAGAAATATTTCCCGAAAGAAGCGAAAGATTACATGTACGTGTGGCCGAGAGACGCATCGTTTGCATGTGTGAGCGCGGATATTCTGCGGATCGAGAAGATACCGGAGCATTTCTTTGACTGGTGTATCCAACGGGCAGAAGGTTTCAGGGAGGGGGGCTGTCTCTGTCAGAACTATTCTGTCAATGGTCCTAAAGCCTCAGCGAATTTTCAGCCCGACCAGAATGGTTCTCTCTTGTGGGCGATTTGGCACCATTTTAAGGAAAAACCGAAAAAAGCCTTGAAATACGAGATAGCTGTCAAACAGGCAGCTGACGGTCTGTGCAACAAATGGAAAGAAAATCACTTCGATGATAATACAAACGACCTGTGGGAAGAGAGGTTCACATTCCCCGATTTGGAGGATAATTTCACTTATTCGCTTGCTGCGTGCATCAAAGGCTTGAGATGTGCAAACGAAATCTTTCCGAACAAGAAGTGGATAACGACTGCTGACAGCATGTTTCAAAGATTGAAAGAACACTGTAGAGACTTCTTTATCAGAAGCTACGGAAGACTGAGTGATGAAAGGATCGACGCCTCAGCGCTTGGGCTCGTGTATCCGTTTGACACTTTTCGGGCTGATGATCCGCGGATAGTCGCCACAGTGGAACAGATTGAAAAGAAGCTGGTTCTTCACGGAGGAGTACACAGGTACGAGGGCGATGAATACGACGGGTGGATGCGCGGATGCTTGCATAGGAGGAAAGGCGCTGGCGCTTGGCCAATCCTCAACTTCTGGATGAGCATATACTACGCGAAACGTGGCAACCGCAAAAAGGCTCTTCAATACTACACATGGCCGCTTGAAAGAACTAAAGAATTTCTTCCTGAACAAATTTTCGAGAACAAACTTCAAGTTTCGGTGAGACCGCTCTGTTGGAGTCACGCGATGTTCATAATCGCTTCAAAAGAACTCGGTTATATACGCTGACCTGATCAGGAACCGCAAGGTTTAAGCAAATTCTGAACATTTTGTCGTATCCAGCTTGGTGTTGAAGATTGGTCGACGTGCTTCTTATTTTCAAGGTCCATCAACCTTACAGGCTTAAAGAGAGTTTCTTCTGGGAAAGAAATATGTTCAGAAGAAAAACCAAGGAGGAACTGTTTGATTTCTACTTCGACAGCGCAAGAAACAAGGAAATTTTCGACCGGGCCGCCCGGAAATGCTATTTTCCGGCAAACGGCATCCTGTTTGACCTGATCGACAGGTTCAAAAAACAAAAAAAGAAGGTCAAAGTATCATTCAGCATCTCAGGCGTCTTTCTTGAACAATGCGAAAGTTTCAACCCTGACCTTCTGGAATCATTCAAACAACTGAGCGAGACCGGCTGCGTCGAATTCCTTGACCAGCCCTACTACCATTCCCTGGCGGCATTGTACCCTGAGAGAGATGAGTTCATAGAACAGGTCCGGATGCATCGTCAACTCGTGAAAGACTTGTTCCATTCGGAACCCGTGACCCTTGAGAATACTGAGTTGATCTATAACAACGCCATCGCAAGAGTTGCAGACAAAATGGGATACAGCGCCATGTTCACCGAGGGGGTGGATAGGATCCTAAAGGGAAGGTCGCCCAACTATGTTTACAAAGCCAAAGGCTGCGAGAGACTCAGGGTTCTGCTGAGAAACTTTAAACTGACAGACGATGTTGCATTTCGATTTTCAGTAAGAACGTGGAGCGACTGGCCACTCACGGCTGACAAATACGCAGACTGGCTGGCGGCCACCCAAGGACAATGCATCACCATTTTTCCAGATTATGAAACTTTCGGAGAACACCACTGGCCCGAAACCGGAATACAGGAGTTTCTCAAGAATCTTCCTCTGGAAATCTTAAAACATGAAAACCTATCTATGTCAATCCCTTCCGAAGTTTTGAGTAAATACGGAACCGCTGGGGAGATTGACGTTGCCGAACTCGGCGACACCGTCTCCTGGGCCGACATCAACAGAGACACAAGCGGCTGGCTGGGAAATACAATGCAATGGGCATATTACACGACAAGCAAGGAACTGGAACCGCTTGTTAAGGAATCAAACGACAGCGAATTCCTCAGACTGTGGCGATATTTTCTAACGAGCGACCATCTCTATTACATGTTCTCTGCTGGAGGGGCGCCCGGCGAGGTGCATACGTACTTTAGTCCTTACAAATCCGCGGCAGATGCCTTCGTCACCGCCCAAGGAGCCTTGCTCGACTTCGAGTCAAAACTGAGGGATTATGTGGACGCTGCAAATGAACCATTCCTTTTTTACAGAGGCGTGGGAGAAGAGAATTTCACAGGCATCAAAGCATGGAGTCTACTGGGCTTTCTCCAAGCAATGCGAAGAATCGACACGGCACTCATCGAGTTTCACAACCGAAAAGGAGATTTCGAAAAATGGGCAACCACTTCACTACGCGACGAGAAAATGGGTAAGAAACTGGAGCAGATTCGAGCCTCAAAGGCTGAGGGCGAAGAACTCCGTAGAAACTTGATAGCCACAATACAATCACGGTTGACCGAGCTTAAGAAGCCCGTTTTTCGTTGAAAGATGGAAGTTCGAGCCTAAGAAAAAGCCGAACACACTTTGACGATACCGAGTTTGGTGAGGAAATATCGGAGTCGCCGCAGACTGTCTCTGTAGCACGTCACATAGCCAGAGTCCAAGAGCTTCTGAAGCAGACTGTGCAACCTAGCGACGCTCATTCCGATTAGTTCGGCCAACTCTGCTGGCCGTTTGGCGTTCTCCTCGTCGACGATCCCGAGAATGTGCATCACTAGAAGAATCCTCTGCTCCTCAGGAAACTCTTTGGACATGAGGAACGGAAACCTAGAATGAATGGTATCGTGCCGGGGCGCGGCCTTTAAGGCAAGATCATAGACCTTCATCGTCTTTTCAGCGATCTTGTCCCAGTCATAGTCCCTCAGCACTTTTCGATACCCATCTTCTCGAATCTTTTTAGCCACGTCAGAGTTTTTGAGCACCCTTAGAATCCCCCAAGCCAGCGAATCGGAGTTGTCAACGTAGACCTTGATGCCCGTTTTTTCATGTTGCACTATTTCGGCTAATCCTCCCGTGTCAGTGACTATGACCGGCGTCTTTGCGGCCATCGCTTCCAAGGCTGTGATGCCGAACGGTTCGTAAAGAGATGGAAAAACAGCAGCGTCACTTGCTCTGTAAATCGAAATCAGCGTTTCCTCGTTAACAAACCCTGCGAAAAAGACATGGCCAGCCACGCCGAAATCCCATGCTTCCTTCATTAAATAATCTTTCATTCCGCCTTCTCCGACGATCACGAAGTTCACGTTCGGCATCACAGCCAAGACTTTGGGTACGGCGCCGATAAGGACATGCACGCCTTTCTCGTGGACTAGTCGTCCGACGAAGCACACTATTCTTTCCCCATTCTTCGCATACAAACGCTTGATGGGCAGAGTGTTGACCCTACCATCAAACTTGGCTGCGTTTACTCCGTTCGGAATTACGTGAAGCCTCTCACTGTGCACGTTGAATGCTGAGGAAATTTGGTCAGCCATGTAATTGCTACAGCAGATCACTTTAGAGCTTTGATTAACCAGGTGCCGTTCCATCTCGTCTATAGTCCTTTGATAATCATTGTGGATCCCGCCTCTTCTTCCCATCTCGGTCGCGTGTATTGTTGAGACCAATGATTTTGAGAAGGCGTCTCGAAGCTTCACGGCCGCTTCCGCGACCAGCCAGTCGTGAGCATGAATGATGTCTACCTCCTCGTTGCTCTCGTTGATCACGTCGATGGCCCTTTCAGCCATGGCTTGATTCATCGAAAAAATCCATCCTAGGAAGCTTGTGGAAGGAATCTTTGAGTTGAAACGATGCACCTTGACCCGGCTAATTTGTTCATTTTCGGGTGCTTCTGGAAAGGAGCAAGTCACCACGTGAACATTCACGTTTTTGCGCGAAAGTGCCATGGAAAGTTCATAGACGTGCGAGGAGATTCCGCCTATGATTCTAGGAGGAAATTCCCAGCTGAGCATGAGAACAGTGAGTCCGCCGGCGGCCATGAACTATCACATCAAGATACGCTAAGACGTATTTAGGGTCTATTGCACAAAAGTTATTTGGTCATTTATCTTCTTGAAAGAAGTAGAGAATGATGATGTTGAGCGAGTATGATCTTCCCTTGTCAGAACGGCTCCTGATTACCCTGCACAACCTCTGTGCGACCAACGGCGACATGGCAAGAAAGAGCGACGAGCTAGTTCAGATTCTTCAGACCGGAATTGACGAAGTCAACCAGAACCTAAACAGGCATATCTCTGACGGATACGTCGCTGCTTTCACGGATAATGAAGGAAACAGAAGATTCTACTTGACAAACACTGGGATAATAAGAGTCTGCTCACTTTTCAGCTAAGGAAGTCAACGTTTTTGCGTATGATAATCTTCACGTGGGAATTTCCTCCTAGAATTGTTGGTCCACTGGCGTTTTACGTGAACAAGCTCGCAGTTGAATTGGCAAAGAAAAACATTGACACATACGTGGTTACGTATAACAGCTCTTGGGTTGGCTTCCACGCAGGCGCAGACGGCATAAAAGCCCACAGAATCTCGGACGCAGTTAGACCTCAGATAAACGTCCTAACGTGGATGCTTAGCCTCAACCAAGAAGCTGAACGAGTCGCCTCAGACATCTACTACTCGATGAAACACGAAGTAAACGTGATAGACGTGCACGATTGGCACTTTGTACCAGCCGCCGTCACTTTGAAAAGGGCGCTTGGAATTCCTTTTGTTTTTTCGGTGGATAGCATCGAACCTCACAGATCTCGAAACAGCAACGCGCCCTTAAGCTTGTCTATAGCAAGCATCGAGGCGCTAGGAGTTTCCGAAACCACGAAGATCATAGTCAAATCAGAATGGATGAAGCAGGAATTGAAACACTATTACAATGCGCCAGACGACTTGACAGAGCTCGTTTTGCCTGAGTCTGAGGCCTGGATAGAAAGAATCCTTGGGATTTATGAAAAGAGTCGGAGGGTGCTTGCAAGCTGAGCAGACAACTTCGGATTGTGATGCTTTCATGGGAATTTCCCCCCAGGACGGTAGGTGGGATTGCAGCCCATTTGTTCTATTTATCTCGAGAACTCGTGAAGTTGGGTGTGGACACCTATATCGTGACCTGCGATTTTCCTGGAGCGCCAGAACGTGAGATGGTGAATGGCGCACACGTGATGAGAGTAGATTCATACAAGACTCCTTCTCCAGATTTTGCGACTTGGGATTCTCTGATGAACGTGAACATGCAGAAGGAAACCGCGACTCTAATCAGTGATCTCAGTCGTCAAGTTGACATCATTCACGCTCATGATTGGCTAGTGGCGAACGCGGCCTTGGGCCTCAAGCAGATCTTCAGAATCCCATTAGTAGCAACGATGCATTCGACAGAAATCGGCAGGAGAAACGGGCTTCACACAGACTACGAGAGGATGATCCATCAAACCGAAAACTGGCTCGCTCACGAATCTTGGAGGATCATATGCTGCAGTCAATACATGGCACAACATGTCATGTGGGCCTACGGGCTTCCGCAAGACAGGGTAATTGTTATTCCAAACGGAGTCGATGCCAGCGTATACGAAAAGGAGTTTGACAGCACAGAGTTCAGAAAAAGATTCGCCCTGCCAGAAGAAAAGATTGTGCTTTATGTCGGTCGGCTAGTATATGAAAAAGGCGTGCAGACTCTAGTCAATGCTATCCCGAAGATTCTGTCGAGAGTGAACGCGAAATTCGTAGTTGTCGGTGATGGAGGCATGAAGGATCACCTGATGCGACAAGTAGCAAACATGCGACTTTCGCACAGGATCATGTTCACAGGTTTTCTGGATGAAGAGAGCCTCAGAAAGCTTTATCAAATCGCTGACGTCTGCGTCGTGCCGTCTCTTTACGAACCGTTCGGCATCACAGCCTTGGAAGCAATGGCCGCAAAGACGCCGTTGGTCGTCTCGAACACGGGAGGTCTCTCAGAAATTGTTGAGCACGATAAGACGGGAACAAAAGTCTATGCAGGCAATGCAGATTCGCTCGCCTGGGGAATAACAAGAATTTTGCTTGATCCCGGATATGCAGACTGGATCAAACTCAACGCATATAAGAAGGCCCTAGAAGTCTACGACTGGACTAGGATAGCAAAGGAAACGAAAGAATTCTACGAGCGCGTGCTCAAAGAATACGACAGCGGCTCTTGGAAACCTACGTGATTCTGCACAGCCTTTGGGCTTCATTGATTCTCTCCTTGGCTTTGAGAGAGCAGACGACAGACCGATCAAGCCAGTCTTTACTACCCCACCAAAAGTCATCGCTTGCTTCTGCCATGAGAAGCCAACGCCAAGCCTGGTCTAGCGCATTGTTTGCCTCCGAGGAGCAGTTCATTTTAGCGCCTGCCATCTTTTCTTCAGCTTCACGGACATACCTGCTGGCCTCTAGAACGTGCGTCCAAGTCCTTTGCCTCTCTTCGCCTCCGGTCCACTTCAGAAACCTGCCATCATCAAACGTGTCAGGAACATTCCAGCTTCCATCCTCAACCATCACCGTGTCCTTCGGCGGATGTTCAGCAAGGTAATCGCTTATGGTTGTCAATCTAATAAACTGAAAGTCAGGATCCTTCTTCAGAAGATATAGAAGAGGCTCGAAAAACCATCCCCAAAAGCCTGCATTCTCTCCAGAGTGACGGAACCACCCGTTTTCACCGTCAGTCGCTACGGTGAGCAGGAACTCCCCGTCGTTGTTTGCCACGATTTCTCTCTCAATTTCGTGTCTGAGCCAAACAGGGTTGTAGCCGCTCTGCTGCGCGATGCTGATCATTCTATCGCGGGGGATCACGATTATACGCTGTCCATCATACTCTGCAAAATGAGGCTTGTACAAGAGCTGAAACAAGTTTTTACCCTTGTTTGCGTTGACTATGTGGGGCCCATCAACTATCGTCCATTTTATGCCGTTCTTTGCAAGGGCAGGAATCACCTTAGGGCTGAAGGCAAGCTCCGGCAGCCAAAACCCCTCAGGTTTTGCTCCAAAAGTCTGCTCAAAGAGGCTCAAATGCTCCTCGATCTGCTTCAACCGGTCAGCCTCAGGTATAAGCGGGAATATGGGATGAAAATAACCGCAGCCAGTGAAGTCTGAATTTCCAAGCCTATTTGTCTCCTTGTATCTGTCCCATATTCCGTTTAACCTTTGATCGAAACCGACGCTTGCCAACTCATTAATCTGTTCAATCAAACTGCCCGTAAAGTTCAAAGTTACCCTTGCATTCTCATCCTTCTTGAGTGCCTCTGAAGGGTAAGTGTAAGGATGAAGCGTCTGGCCAAAAACGTCGCGAGCCAATTCTGATTCATACGTTGGACCATTCAAGTTGTAACGTGGTTGATGCATATGCAAGACCAGAGCAAAATACAGAGGTTGCTTGTCCATTCTATCATCTCCCAGATTCAGTTGCACCTAGAAAGATAAAGTTATTATGGTGAATGCTTGCTATCTGAACTGAAGGTGCCTTCTATGCCCGAATTCTCGCAAGACGAGATTACCGTTTTGAGAAAGATAGACTCCTTAGGAAAGGCGACACCCGAAAGCTTAGCTCGCATACTAGGCGAACCCTACACTTTTCAGCATCTTTTCGACTACTTGAAATCGCTGGAAAGCAAAACGCTACTCAGAAGGACTCAAGAAAATCAGTCAGCTTACGAATTAACCCCGCTCGGACTCATAGCTATAGGAGCGTTGCCTGAAAGTACGAAGAAAATCTATTCCTCACTGCCAAGTGAAAAATGCTTCTACTTCTACACAGGCGTCGGACCTGACAAGTTCACTAAAATGTCGGCTTGTAGCTTTTTGGACTTCAAGGAAAAAACAAAAAAAGTTGACGCGAAATCGCTCGAATTTCACCTCCAGAGAGGGGACATAGCAAAGTGGTTCAATGACGTTCTCGGTGAAGCAGAGCTGGCCAAAGAGTTTGACCGTTTGAAAGCAGCAAACCTTTATGGTGAGGTACTCAGGACGCGCATAACAAGGCTGATAGATGCTCGCATCGAAACGCTGACTCGCCGCAGAACCCGTGTCTGATTTTCAAGTCTATAGATGCCAGTGATTCACTGATGCGCATTCTGCTGCTCAGCTGGGAATATCCGCCCAAACGCCTAGGGAACATCGCTGACCACGTGAGCACCCTGGCCCATGAACTCGTCAAAAGAGGACATGAAATTGAACTCGTAGTTCTGGACGATATGAAACGAGGATTCGAAGACGTTGCTGGCGTCCACGTTCACAGGGTCGCCAACCCCATCAGAACTCACCCTATGGCAAGCATCCTCAGCTATTCGATCACTGCTTCACTGCAGATGGAAACCGAATCCTCAAACATCATCTACTTCTATAAACAACAAGGGAAAAACATCGATTTGATACATGCTCATGAGTGGCCCACGACATACCCGGCCATTGTTCTCAAACACGCTTTCCACACCCCTTTTGTGATGACCTTTCATTCGATCGAGGGGCATCGTTGCCATGACAATTTTAACGCTACCAGCCTAGCGATCAAAGAAATCGAAGACATGAGCATATGGGAATCCAACTCCGTGATCACAAACACGGACTGGCTGAAAAAAGAGATATTGAGATACTATGGTAAAGGCCACGATGAGAAAATAAAGGTGATCTGGCCTATTGGCACAAACTGGGTTGACGAAATCGTTTCCGTCTACCATATGACTGCGCATTGAGTGATGCGAATGCGGGTTCTTCACCTCTCATGGGAATTTCCCCCTAGAATAATAGGAGGCGTAGCCTCACACGTCTTTGATCTTTCCAGAGCCCTTGCTAGGAGGGGCCTAAATGTACACGTTTTGACCTGCAATTTTCCAGGCGCGAAGAGGTTTGAGAATATTGACGGAGTCAACGTCAACAGATTTGAAGCCTATGCGGCTGGAGACTCTTTCTTAGGATGGAGCCTTCGAATGCAGAAGAACATGGAGATCAGTGGCAGCGACCTGATCAGCGGAAGTGGAGCCTTCGACTTTATCCATGCGCATGATTGGCTTTCCGGCGTCGCCGGCATCGGACTAAAACAGCTTTACAGAAAACCTCTTATCACGACGATGCACAGCACGGAATATGGCAGAAGAACAGGCATCCACAATGACTTTCAAGCGTCGATCCATGAAATTGAGGGTTGGATCGTACATGAATCCTGGCGAGTGATCACATGTTCGTACTACATGCGTAGCCACGTCGCCTGGTGTTTTCACGTGTCTGAAAACAGAATAAACGTCATACCTAACGGTGTCGATGTCACAAAATTCAACTTCAACTTCAACTATTGGGAAGTTAGGAACCGATTCGCACGCGAATCTGAAAGAATCCTCCTATTCGTAGGAAGGCTCGTCCCCGAGAAGGGCTTAGACACTCTCATCAAAGCGTTACCCATCGTCCTCTCAAACGGCCTAAACGCCAAACTGATCGTGGTCGGCGAAGGACCCCAAAAAGAGGCGTACCAAGGAATGGTCAACGATTACGGCCTGCGCGAGAAAGTATTCTTCGCAGGGCACATTGACGATTGGACATTAAGAAGCCTTTACCGCCTGGCAGATGTGACTGTGGTTCCCTCGAAATTTGAGCCCTTTGGTATAGTGGCGCTGGAGGCAATGGCCGCTCATTGTCCATTAGTGACGACGGCGACAGGCGGGCTGGATGAAATCGTGGACAACGGTGGCACAGGCTTGAAAGTTCCAGTTGATGATTCCAATGGCTTAGCATGGGCAATCCTCAGAATTGTAAGAGACGTCGGATTCAAAAACTACGTTGTAGAAAACGCCTATCGAAAATGCTTATGGAATTACAACTGGAACAAAATCGCAGAATGGACAAACGGCGTCTACGACGCGGTTCTGAACGAGTATGCAAAAGGCACGTGGAAACCATAAAGCTGAACAAACAACGCTTGTGCCAGCAGACTCAGCATTCATTTTCCCACTTGCGCCAACTTGCTATTTTGCGCTTATAGCTCTTTTAGCTCTTTTATCAACTTTTTTCCATTTGGCGATAAGCAAAATCTATCATCCTTTGTCCTTGGTCGAACCAGAAATCGCTGTTCCAGTATACGTAGCAACTCGTCTCAGCCATGAGGAGCGCTCTCAGCGCCTTTTCGCTTCCTGAGGTTCTTGTTAGCTCATGAAATCTCCGACTCAACTCTTCTATTTTTCTCTTCATCTCCAACCGCTTGTCTCCAGAACCCCACTTTGAATGGTCTCCTTGCCATGAGCCTCCAACACTCTGCAGCTCGATCTCGCTCTCGGGGGGATATTCCCTCAAGTACTGGGTAATCGTCATTGAGGAAACCGTTTCATCACTCTTCTCTCTGAAAAACGGAATGAACGTGTCAGAGAAGAAATGGTTCAGCATGACGTTTCCGTTCTCGCCATCGGACGCGGGAACGATAAGTGCAGGACATTTTCTGCCTGTCTTTTCTGAAATACGTGCAGCCTCTATGCATTTGTTATAGACCCCATTTGCATCACATCCTGCCTGCTGATCAATAAAATCGTACTTAGGCCTGAAGATCACCGTCATCTCTTCGCCGTCGGTTCTGAGAACATGTGGTTGGCAGAAGATCTCGACGTGCTTTTCGTACGTGATTGTCTTCGCCTTCACAGCTTCGACTGGTAGAATAAGCCATTCATATCCTTTGTTTTTCAACAGCCTTATCAGTGCACTCAGTTTCTCAGCGGCAGGTACGCCCATTTCTGGCAGCCAGAATCCTTTGACCCTTTTGGCCGAGTCCGGACCGAAAAGCGAGCAGAACGTCTTTCTCCAGAAATCAACTTGGCTTTCCCAGTCTTCTTCAGGAGTCACAGGAAAATAGCAGTGAGCATAGGCTGTTCCGGAGAACTCTATCGCGTCAGGAAACTCATTAAGAACCTGCTTCCACAGCCCGATTATGTCTCCTATCACATTACCGTCAACATCTTCTTGAGAATGCAGTTCACTCATTCTGTCGATGTTCTCAAGGAGTATCCCAGAGTAGTCGACTGCAACTCGCGCATGTTTTCCTTCACCTTCAAGATTTCGGACCCACGAAGCAGGGTTTCTGTAAGCTCGCGCCATGAGTCGCCCGTCCCAGCGATCTCTTGAATCGTCAGAACTGAGCATCCTTTCCAAGTTGCCTATGATCCGATTATTCTTATCGAACACCATCGGCTGATGCATGTGTAACCAGGGCAAATACACTGCTTTCATATCTAAGCCTAGACATCAAGAACCTAAAATAAAATGCTTCGGAAACAAATCCGGCAAACGCTACCAGAAACAGAAAAGAAGGAATTTGCAGGAGATGCGCCTGTAATCATTGTACGTTTCAACATCTCAGAATACGAGAAACCGCGCTAGGATGATCAGAGCCGTGACAAAAGAGCCCAATGCGACAAGAACAACGTTCAACAGCCTTGCCTCTTTCACTCCCCGCCGTGTCAAAGCGATTTTCAATCCGATCAGCACATGAATCATCAGCAGGATGAGAACGGGCACGGCCAAGTTCAGATGCCAGTACAATGAGTTGTACTGTGTGAACACGCCTCCGGTCAGTTCACTAGTCGTCTTAGGATTTGTGATACCGAATCCTGAAATTACAACGATCATTAAAAGCACTAGAGTAGGCCAAACGAGCAGACGGTTAAATGTCCGTAAGTAGTCGTTCCTTTTTTTTGTCAAGGCTCTCTTGCCTTGAAGCAGTTATATTTGCGCAAGCAATTAAAGTTTTTAAATTACGCATTCGTCGCCATCTGTGAGGTTTCAGCAAGCGCCCGTTGTGTGGGTTAGAATCCAACGGGTCAGCCAGTTCGACTGCAAACCAGCCGCACGTGCTAAGAAGCGCAACTTTCCCAAAGTCATTTATATCCTAGGCGTAAGAGTGAAAAACGATCTGAAATGAAGTTCTTAATAATTACTAAGATGAGACAGACCAGTGTGGATATCTGGGCTAAGCTTCTTCCAGCACACTTCAAGTATCTTGATGCGTTGGAAAATAAGAAGACTGTTGAGGTTTCATATCATCTGATAGGTCATCAGGGCGATGTTCTAATAGTGAACGCAGACTCGGATGAACAACTGGCGAGAGTAGTGGGTGAAGACCCGCTGTTCTTCTACACTGAAAGAGAAATTTACCCGCTTACCACACGCGAGGTTCACAAGCGAAGATTGGAAGAGATCTTTGGAAAGGCCACTGCACACACACGTACGTCTTAGGACCGCTAGTTTCTAATCGGTAAGCGAGTGATGCCAGTTGATTATGTATTCTGGCAGCTTTAACCCTTTTTCTCCCAGTCTCTCGACGAGTCTGACTGGCAGTGGGCTCAGGACGTACGCTGTCCTCATGTAGAACCTTCTAGGTTGTCCAGGCTTAGTTTCTTCATCCAACACTATTTGCAGGTCTGACTTTTCAGTCAGAGTGGATTTTCTTGTTCCAGTGATTGAAAGAACCGTTCCGTTCAGTTTCTTCAAAGTGTCTCCCCAAGCTATGACTGGCTTGGTTTCACCAGAGAAGGACACTAGAATTTCAAGGTCGCCCGGTCTCGGAGGCGGCGTATTTACGCCTCTGGCTATGTACACGTTGTCTCCTAGGGTGCTCTTGATATGAAAGAGCCTTACTGCAACCATCTTGACGATTTCGCTTCCAGTACCTTTCCCTCCGAGAAACACGCTTGTCCGTTTTTCCAAGATGTCGACAAGATGCGTGTAGATGTCAGACTCAACTATTGAGTCTACCAACGGCGCCACCGTGGCAAACTCTTCTTCGCAGAGACGGAACACTTCAGTTGCCTCCAAGTTTCGAAAAATGGCTTCCGTCATCATGGATAGAAGAAGAAGACTGCCTAATTCGAAGACATCGCCCATGATCCCTGTCTTGCCATAATCAAGCGAAGGCTTCGCCCTCCCTCGGCCTCTCAACTCAATGACGTGTCCGCTCTTTGAGACGATTTCTGCTAATGGTGAACTCAGATTAGACGTAATGAGCCCTATAGAAAACTTCGAAGTCTTTTTCTCGCCAATATACCTGCAAAGATCCTGTGCTAGCACCAATGGGTCTCCAGATACGCCGCTACCAGAGTTTATCAAGAGCAATGTCTTGTTGTAGCGCCTTTCAAGCTCCGCCGCGGCATCGTACATGTTTTTCCCAGGAAAGCCCGGGTCATCCGGGGTGAGCACGACCTTGTTTCTCCACCCTATGTGGCTGATCGCAATCTGACTCATCGCTGCATTAAGAGAATACAGCGACCTGCCAGACCCACCGCAGACCACGCAGTCAGCAGACTTGAGGTCTTCGTACAACGGGATTAGCTCTCTCTTTCTGACGTTAACCAGATTGTCCATGATCCTGTTGATGTATCCAATGCGGCTAACCTTGCTTCTGATCTCCCTCACGCTCAGTTTGATCAAAAACCCGGCGATTCTATATTTGTCTTGCGCACGCTTGAGACCAAACGGAGCTAGCTGAATCGCTTCTTCAGTTAGCGCGCGCTTGATCGATAGGCAGCTTCTATGATCATGCTCTTGGCTTCGCTTCTCTTGCTCGGGTCAACCTTGCAGGTGATGTCAAACTCGATTATGCCTCGGTCAAGTGAAGAATACAACACAGTTGGAATGGACTTGAAGGTTTCAGGGTTTGAGCCTGCCATGTTCCTTATCGCCTTTGCGGCTTTCTCAGGGTCCCAGTCAACTTTGATGGAGAATTTTATCACGTCATCGAAGCCCGGGCTTATTCTTGCCACAGCCACAGAACCAGTGAGAACACTGTTGTTCAAGAAGGTCAGTTCTCTGCCAGAGTCCAAAAGAATCTTCGTGTAGAATTGATTAAGCTCTTTGACTACGCCCTCCCCGCTCAAGTAGGTTGTGTAGACTCGGTCGCCCGAAGAATACGGAAGCCTGCTCTGCAAGACGGTTTCGTGCCCAGACACCTTCGTAACGACCACCGCTCCTTGAGTTATCGCAACGTTAGGGATAACCATTTGGCCCCCAGCATAGTTCATTATCCGCGTGTTCATCGCCGTTATCTCCAATATCTTGCCTGGAACGTTATTCACTAGAACGTCATCGCCTACTCTGTAGGGGTTGGTCATGAGCACTAACGTTCCAGCTAGGATGTTTCCGGCGAAGGTAGATATGACGAGACCGAGAACAATTGAGACTATGCCTCCGCTCACTAGCAGTGTTGTCGGGGGAACCTTGAATATGTTCAGGACGGCAAAGATCACCACGATAACGACTATGATAACAATGAAGAATTGGAACACTGTCGCAGGATGAACACCGGCGCGGTTCGCTATGAGAGACCTGAAACGTCGTATGAAAATTATAATTATCGAGCCGAAAACGATGACCAGCACGGTTCTAATCGCCTGCGCAAACAAGACGGAGAGCCCCTGCGACTCAGCGACAAGATGGTCAAACACGAGCGCAACGCTCAACGTTATACCTGCCAGAAGAACCAAAACTAACAAGAACCTCTTCAGAGAATTCACAAAGTCCATTGATCAAGCATCCTCCTTGCTGCCATCCTATCATCCAGAGGTTGTTCTAAAGATTTCGCGCGAAAAAAATGTGGAAAATGTATCTGCCGTAAGTCTTGCTAGAAACCTATTATCAGCGTCTCTGTGGAAACTACTCCGTTGATGCCTCTTATGCAATCGGTGACTAGTTTTCCCAAGTCTTCAAGCGTCTTTGTCTCCACTTTGATGACGAAGTCCCAACGTCCAAAGACTCCGTAAACGTCTTTGACACCCTTAGTTTTGCTGAGTGTCTCTCTGACCGTCTTCGTGAAACTCATAGCTTCACTGGTGCCCACTCTGACTAATACGAAAGACTCAACCATTTCTAACACCTTTGAACCCATATGTGTTGACGGCATAAATTCCTTGCGCTAAGAAAAACAATACTGCAGACTGTGCCGAACATGATCTTTCAGTGCGTGCACTGTCTCTTAGCTCTGGCTTCCTAAAGCTCGATTCAGAGCATTGATCACGTTTTGTTTTCCCATTGCAATTATGTAAGGTCCAAGTCTTGGACCTTGAGGTGCGCCTAAGAGGACTGTGTAAATCGTCTTGAAAAAGCTGCTCGGCTGCAAACCGTGCTTTTTGGCGGTGTTGAATACGATGTTCTGTATTTTTTCCGGTTCATCTTCAGCCGCTAGCATCTTTACCAGTTCTATCACTGCAGCTCTTTCCTCTTCTTTTAACTGAACTGATGCTTCCTTAATTTCTTCAAAATCTCTTGCCCAATTGAATGCATACTCAACGCGTTTCTTCGAAGCCTCATCCAATGTTTGTCCTTGCTTCAAGTAGCCGTAGCTTCGAAGCTTATCAGCAACGTATTCTTCCTCAGTGCCCTTGGGAGCGACCTTTGCCAGGTAAGTTAGCAGGTTGTACGGTACGTGCAGGCTTGGTTCCGTTGGAACGTGCAATGCAAAGCAGTATTCGTATAAGCCCGTCAGCTTTGCGCGTTCACGCTCATCTTTTGCGACCTTCTTTCCGAAGTACACGTCTTCCAGAGAGTCCAACTCGTCCATGTATGTCGGGATGTCCGTAACGTCTAAGACACGAGCACCGACGAACCGTTTCAGCAGCAGAAGCATGACCGACTGTGGAGAGCCATACTTAAACCACGTTTGCGGAGTCAACAAGAATCCAGCCGACTTTGAGAACCTCCTGCCGCTCTTGCCTAAGAACAACTCGTACTTCGCGTGCACGGGCGGCTCCCAGTTCAATATCTCGCGGCAGATGCGGTCGTTGACCCGCACAGAGTCGGCAACATCTTTTCCGAAAGCCTCAAACCTGATGTCCAAGGCTTTCCACCGGACGGCAAACTCGCCCTTCCAGCTGAGTTTACCGTTGCCACTTCTGTAGTCGACTTCTCCCTGGTGGCCGCAGCCTTCCAGCCACTGCCCCTTAACCTCCATCCCCT
The DNA here is from genome assembly GCA_035625495.1 of Candidatus Acidiferrales bacterium. Classification (GTDB taxonomy): domain Archaea; phylum Thermoproteota; class Bathyarchaeia; order Bathyarchaeales; family Bathycorpusculaceae; genus DASPPK01. Next base: position 27,434 of record DASPPK010000025.1, read on the forward strand.
CGCATTTGTAAAGAATCTTATTGTCTTTTGGCGAAAAATCGTAGGCTTTAGTCGTGTATATGCGGCCGCAATTTTGACAAACAGCAAAGTAAGGCAGTGCTTCAAGAAACTTTTCTTGGCCTAACTCCTCTTTGACTATTTCGCCTATTCTCTTTGCACCAAGTAGCATAGTCCTGATCTCTTCGTTGAACAAGCCTTTCCTATACACTTCAGTGGCAGACATGAACCTGTAATCGATACCGCATTTGTCTAAAGCCTCGCGAAGAAGAAGGGACATATGTTCTCCATAGCTGCTGTGACACCTATAAAAGTCAGGAACATCCGTTACCGGTCGACCCAAATACTCTTTCAGCGAATCGGGCATTCCAGCAGGAACCTTTCGCAACCCATCCTTGTCATCGCTGAAAGCGACAAGTTCAGAGTTAAAGCCCTGCTCTCTAAGCGCTAATGTCACAGCAAAAGACCGTGCCGCATCACTCAGGTTGCCCACGTGAGGAAAGCCAGAAGCAGCTATGCCCATTTCCGTCCTTACCAAGTTCAAGCTTCTTCCAAGCTTCCGCTCCCTCGTAACCACTCTTGCGGCCATCTTATCGTACCACGTGCCGTGACCGATTATCTTCTCGCTCATGCCGAATCGTGCTCTCTCATAGCATAAACCGGATGCAGATAAAAATGTTGCATAATAGCATCACATCTGGCACTCGCGGGAAAGAGGACGAAAGCGATATGTGTGAAAGATGGGAGTTGGCTACTTCAGTTTTGCTCCGCAGTTAGGACAAAACTTTGTCCCTGCAGGGGCCTCAGTTCCGCATTTCGCACATTTCACAGTTGCTTGCATTTGGGCTCCGCAGCTTACACAGAACTTCGCGGTGGTCGGGTTTGCGGTTCCACACTTAGGACAGTTGACGGTCGCTGCCGCCTGTGCGCTTGACTGCATCGGTGCGCCGCAGCTGTTACAGAACTTTGCAGTCTGTGGGTTCTGGAAGCCGCATTTTGGGCAGACCACCATGACCTGTTGAGCCTGACCTGACAATGGTTGGAACGCTTGTGGGATGAGCACTGCTCCAGCGCCGATCGCTGCTCCTCCCGTGCTCTTTGAGAAGCTTTCGCTTGACTTTTGAACTGTCTCCATCCTGAGGATTTCTGCTGCGCTCACTCCTGTCTTCACGTAGAACAGCCTGTCCCTCCACTCTGGAGTAGTATCGATCCCTTCGAACTTCACCTCGATCAGTTCGAGGCCTATCCTGTGAAACGCGTCGAACAAAACGTTCTTTGCAAGAAGGCTCGTGTCGTCCAGTTTGCCATAAACGTCTTGAAGGGAGTATTTGCTCAGGTTGTCGATCAACCTTTCGTTGAAGTAGCCTCTCAGGAACTCTTGCAGCGCTTCTGTTGTGTACAGTCCTTGGGCGCCGACCACTTCGTTGACGAACAGGTTTACCTCTTCAAGTCTGAACCAGAAGCCTCCGAAGAACTTTAGAGGTGCGAGCTCCGTAGTCTGTCCTGCCGCTCCGAACTTGCCTTGGAACTGTTTCAGCGACACAAAGAATATTGTAGAAAGAAAAGGACTTCTGTTGAAACCTGCGACCTTGGAGAGGGTATTTGTCAAGAGCGGAAGGTTTAGTGTAGACAGCACATGGCGTCCCGCTGTGAACACGTCGTACGCTTTTCCATCCCTGAAGAACACTGCGGCTTCATACTCGTGGACTATGAGGTTGTCTCCCCACCCGATCTCCTCAGTGGGATATTTCCAAACGATGTCTGCGTCTTTCACGTCGGTCCATTCTATAACTTTTGGCATTCAATTCACCTCCTTACAGCTCCGAGGTCATGCTGCTAACCCTCTGAGCATCTCCGACCTCTTGTCAATAAAAGTGTCGTATTCTTCAACCTTGGTCGTCAGCTGGTCCATCGCTGTTCCCCAGTCGTCGTTTCCAGGCTGCATCTTGGCGACCTGCTCAGCGCCGGCTCTTATCTCTTCGGCCTTATCTATCAAGCCCACGTCGTACTGGAGCACCCCGTCAAGCTTGTTCTCTTTAACCTTCACTGCGTCGAACATGCCTGCGTAACCTGCCATTGCCCTGTCAACCCGTTGGGTGATTCTGTCAAGACGGTAGTTAAAAGCGTCAATCCTATACGCGTCACCTTGAGAAAGCTTTTGAACCATCTCTGGGTTTGCAAAGACCATTCTGATAGGGTTCTTGGCAGCCCTGAGTCTGCTGACTGCTTCCGCCCTTACAAGGCGGTCGCTTTCGCGTCTCAGCTCCTTTTCCTTGTAACCTCTGTACCCAGGAATGTAGCTCATGATCCTTTCAAGAAGAGTGCTTTCGCCCTGTACCTTTTCCAGATAGTCTTTTCCACTCATTTCGTTTCCACTCATTTTCTACCCTTCATATATGTTGCTAATCCTATCACTGCGAGAGCTATGAGTAGTACTCCTAGGACAACTACTGGCGATATAAAGTTGTAAAAGCCTGCAATGATGCCGAGAGCAACCATCACCGTGCCCCAGACGAGATAGTAGGTTGTATCGCCACTGACTGCGAAGGAGTAAATGACTGTGTAAACTCCCCAGGGTCCGATGAACCATGCGACAAGGTTGTACCCGTTGAACGGAAGTACATGGGTGGCGTAGACTATCGCGGCGACGCCGATTGAAATGACGATGATGGCGAGAGTTCCTACGCCGTAGCTGAATCGCGATCGTTGAGTTGTAGTTTTCATCCTTTTTCCTCGCAGTTTTTATTTGACAACTAGTTATATCGTCGCTTTTAAAGTTTGATCAGAGTATTCCGAAGCCTGCGGGTGGAATGTCGCCCTTTACGACGGTTCCCGTTGCACCTTGCACGATAAGCTGATAATCCTTTTTCTCGTGAGGTTTTTTAGGGGGGTCCTACGCCTTCTGCTGTTCCCTCTTGACTATCTCTGTTGACGCGATTACTCCGGATGCTGAAGCCTGAATTAGGCCCCTAGTTACGCCGGCTCCATCTCCTACGGTGAACAGGTTGTGAATCTTCGTTTCCAAACAATGACTCAGCTGCAGCCTTGATGAGTAGAACTTGACCTCAATACCATACAACAGCGTGTCCCTCGAGTGCAGCCCCGGAGTGAGCTTGTCCAAGGCTTGAAGCATCTCTCTTATGTCTGCAAGATAACGGTAGGGCAACACGAAGCTCAGGTCACCGGGCGTCGCGTTCTTAAGCGTCGGAGTCACGACGCTTCGAGCGATCCTCTCAGGAGTGGACCTTCTTCCCGACTCCAAATCGCCCAGCCGTTGTACGATCACGCTTCCGCTGAGCAGGTTACCCAGCCTGGCAAGATATTTTCCGTACGCTATGGGTTCCTTGAAGGGCTCAGTGAACGACGTGCTTACCAGTATCGCGAAGTTCGTGTTCTCCGTCTTTCTCTCAGCGTAGCTTTGACCGTTGACCGTTAAAACCCCATCGTACGATTCGGTTATCACCTCACCGTGAGGAGCGACGCAGAACGTTCGAATCTGATCGTCGAACGACTTCGAATAGTACATGAGCTTCGGCTCGTAAAGAACGCTTGTTAGGTCTTCCATCACGGACGCCAGCACTTCAACTCTTATTCCGACGTCAACAGGGTTGTTAAGAGTCTTCAAGCCAAGAGCCTGAGCCTCCGTCTTAAGCCATTCAGCCCCGCTTCTTCCTGGGCCGGCGATCACGTACTTTGCAAGATACTTCTCGCCGTCTGTAGTTTCAACGCCCTCCACAAAGTTGTTCTTGACTATTAGGGCTTTCACATCGGTTCTTGGTTTGAACTCAACCTTGCCGTTTAGTTCTTGCCGCATCTTTCGAAGTGTTTGGGCGCATCTCTCGGTGCCCATGTGACGGATCTTCTGGTGAACAAGCTTCAAACCCGCAAGCGATGCCTTGCGCTCGATCTCTTCTATGTTCTCGGCATCAGTGCCGTAAACGTGCTCAGGAGCTCCATACTTCAGGTAAATGCTGTCCGCGTAGTCCAGAAGCCCATGCAGTTCCTTTACAGAAATGTACTGGTCCAGCCATCCGCCGACCTCCGTGGAAAGCGTGAGCTTCCCGTCACTAAAGGCTCCTGCTCCGCCCCACCCAGACAAGACCGTGCATGGGTCACAGTTGACGCACTCGAAACCTCGGCTTGCAGGGCACTTGCGCTGATTTATGTCGTGCCCTCTATCCAGCATCAGAATGTTCAGCTTGGTCTTTTCAGACAGCTCTAACGCGGAGAATATCCCAGCAGGTCCGGCACCGACAATTATCACATCATACTTCAATGGGCTTATCCCCTGAAACCCAGAAGTAGATACAGCAACTAGGATATATTTCTAGCGAGTGGACGAAAATGAGAACAAACTGAGATTGGCGCATCACTCTTCATGGTAGGGTACGAGGCAGAGGAACTTCACAAGCTTCTTACCAGTGTTCTTGAACTGATGTTTTTCGTTTGGAGGAACGAAGACAACGTCGCCGGGTTTGAACTTCTTCTCTCCACCCTCGCCCTTCACGGCGCCTTCGCCCTCTAAGATGAAGACCTCGTGTTCCCAATCGTGCGAGTGCAGCGGACTGTGCCCGTCAGGTTCCATTTCGAACAGTCTCATTGCAAAGTTTGGGGCGCCGATGTCTTTTGTGATGAGCCATCTAACTTTGAGCTTGGAAGCCCCTCCATCAGCCGCTTTTGCTTCAACATCCTTGTATGGAAACACTTTCATTTCGACTACCAACTCCAATGCGTAATAAGTTATCGGTGCGTCACATGCACTATTTCATCCTCTAATATATCAACGTCGCGATAAGCACGTCTCAAATCTTGGTCTCTTTCAACATTAGAATCGGAGGGATCATAAGAACCCATGGAACGGCAGCCCAGACGAAAGCGACAGCGACGTTCGGTTGAGACAGGTAGAGCCACACGCTTATGAATGGAGAGAAAAACATTCCGATGCCCGTTATTGCGTTGATTAAGCCCCCTGCAGATGCTCTTCTGGAGCACGATACGAGCTCCATCTGCCACGCTGAGTACGCTGGAGCACCTATGTTGCCGAAAGCAACCAAGCCGGCAGTAACAAGCGTAAACGCGAAGAGGGAATTAGTTAAGGCCAAGGCTACCACGAAGGGTGCGCCTAGCAGGCTGATTAGCATCAGCGGTTTTCTGCCGAACCTATCGGTCAGTCTTCCACCAGGAATCTGAACGAGCGCCGTGACGAGCGCTGAGCCAAGGGAGAAGATCAGGCCGAGCTCCGTGGCGTCGACGTGTAACACCTCGATGGGGTACAGTCTGTTGAGAGGAGTGAGCATGCCGGTTGCGACGCCTGTGAGGAGGCCGATGGCTCCAAAGATTATCAAGAATCTGGTGAACGGCATTGGGGTGGCTTCATCTTCAACTTTTCTCGCATTCGCGCTGGTGAATGTGGTCCGACTCGAAGTCCCAGACAGACCTAAGGAGGCAGCCAACCCGATTAGGGCTACGAGAGCAGCAACGATGAAGGGGAAACGTAGATTCACGCTGTCGGCAAGGTATCCCCCTAGGACAAAGGCTGGCACGCCGCTTCCGATAGCGAAAAGGTAGAACTGGCCGAACGCCATGCCCCTCGAGTTTGTTTTGCTGACGTCTGCCACGAGCGCAATGAGCGCTGGCGAAGACAGTGAAAGAGAGAGAATCTGAACAAAGTATAAGGCGACCACCCAAGCTGAGTTGGGCACGATGGCATAAGCGAGCAGCGGAGGTATCAACGCGCCTGATCCTAGGATGACCACGGTCTTTCTCCCAGCTCTGTCCGCTAGGAAGCCTCCCGCGAAATTGCCGGTTATCACGGCCACGCTGCTGACGGATGCTAGGACTCCGATTAGCTCTTCAAACGTGGTTTTCGTTCCAGCGAGCTCTTTGACAAGAAAGGGAACGGGGGAAGCTGAAACCATGGAGCTCCCGAAGGTCGAGAAGAAAGTGACCGTTAGCAGAAGGACATAGTCACGCTGCAAGTGAGTGGCCGACTTATCGGTTTCCATACAGTTTCTCCTGTTTCACTTTGTCATCCGGTGTACCTGTGGGAAATAAACACAAAAGCAGTGTTGTACTCTAACGGTTAATCCTTTATCGCTTCCAGCAGGCTCATGACGTTCCAGAGCTTGACCCGGGTGTAGGGTGGCATGTTTGGGTCCTGCAGAATTTCGTCCATAAGCGATACCGCATTTGCAGCTCTGACAGCAGGCGTGAACTCTGGCGATTGCAGAGAGTTCATCGAGTCCTTCGCCGCCCTTCTGATGTTCCTGGGCGTCGTGTTGTCTTCAGAAACAGCAGTGAGCACGACCAGCGCTTGTTTGATGCGCTCTTCGTACTCTTCCATCTTCTTCTTCCTAACCATTGATGCCACCTCACAAAGATCGTTATGGCCTAGTTATATAGGCCTTGATACCTATTTACTTTGAGGTTTTAAAGCTTGTCCCGAAAGCAACCTGATGAGTCACACATCAAAAGAATGGCGGACTTGCTGAGGCGAGGGTCGACCCTGACAGAG
>DASPPK010000026.1:0-2191 GCA_035625495.1 Candidatus Acidiferrales bacterium
ATCCTGTTTCGAGCTGGTATGGAATCTTGTTTTCCTCTGCCGTATCGACCAGCAGCCGCAACACTTTGGGATGAGTTATAAGCCCATAGTCTGCAACAGTGAGTGACGGTCCCTTGCCGAGCTTCATGGGAGCCTCAGCTTCTTTTACGCCCGGTATGTCTCCGGCTACTGTTACGTCAAGTGCAATGCCGACGTCAGGGTATATTCCATAAGCGGACGTCATTGCTCCTCTGCAGCCGACTTCTTCTTGCACTGTTCCAACGGCGTACACTGTGCATTCCGTTTTTTCAAGACGTTTCATCACTTCAACCAAGGCGGCGCAGCCTATCCGGTCATCGAAGGCTTTGCCAATCGCGATGTCTTTCCCAATCTGCGCGAATTTAACGTCAAACTCAACGGGGTCTCCGACTTTTACCCCCATTTTCCAGGCTTCTTGTTGGCCTGTTGCCCCGATGTCTATGAACAGTTCATCGCTGGCAATTACTCTCTTACGTTCATCTTCTTTCTGTATGTGAGGCGGCTTAGATCCTATTATGCCATGCAGCGCCCCCTTCTCCGTGTGGACCATGACTTTTTGAGCAAGCAGAACGCGGTCATCTATCCCACCTATCTTCATGAATTGAAGAAAGCCCTCTTTCGAAATGGTTTTAACGAGGAGACCTATTTCGTCCATGTGACCAGCAAACATCACTCTGGGACCATTCTTCTTTCCTTCCTTTACAGCTATCACATTCCCAAGCTTGTCCTCTTTGATTTCATCAACATAGGGTTTCAAGAACTTCTGCATTAAACTTCTAACTTCTTCCTCTCTGCCCGCAACTCCACAAGCGTTTGACAACTTCTCCAATATTTCAGAAAGCGTCATTGCGAATCCTCTTGAAGACTAACCACTGTCTGCTGTTTCATATTAAACAATTGCGGTGACTGTTCCCGGCAAAAAGAAAAAAATCAAACAGAAGCAGCCCAAGAAGATTGCATCGCAAAAATTCCTGTACCGATTCTGGCGCCTAGAATTGTGTTCTAATGCCTCACGACTGAAAAAATGACTAGCGAGCTTTCTTTGCGGGATTTAAGGTCCACAAACGCCGAAGAGAACGGCAATTCTTAAACCTCACCTGATTTAACAACTACGTCGAGGTGTTGCTTTGCCAGAGTCGCAGTTCAAGACGGTATTCATCTTTTTTGACACTGATAAACATGCAAGCCCCTTTGACATACTGACAACCGTAGATATCTTCCCTGAAGCTGAAATTCTGAAATACGAAAACGTCACCGTCGAGGACGCTGAAAAAATAGTTTATGACACGATATTTCCACGTGGGCCTGAAGGCGCAAAACACACGAAAATCTTCATAAACGGACGCGATTTCAGAATAGCAAACGAGATCCTAGAGAAAATTGAGAAGTGCATGTTCCCCCCGTTTGAAGTCGCAGTCATAATCGACCCTAGAGGCGCGTACACCACAGCCACCGCCGCGGTCGCAAAAACGTTGGAACTCTCTCTCGCAAGAGGTCTGGGAGATTTTGACAAGAAAAAGATCACTGTGCTGGCTGGAACAGGACCAGTCGGGCAAACAGCCGCAAGACTCTATGCAGCTGAAAGAGCCGAGGTAATCGTGACTTCCCGCTCCCTCCAGAAGGCCTGTTCTGTGGCGACCAAAATAAACGAGGAACTTAAAGTTGAAAGAGTTCGAGGCGTAGAAGCTCAAACCGCCGAAGACGCTGGAAAAGCCATTGAAAACACCGACATGGTTCTATCAGCAGGAGCTGCAGGAACGGAACTTCTTCCATTAGAAGTACTCAAAAAATGTGGAAAGAAATGCAGCATCGTGGCAGACATCAACGCTATTCCACCGTTGGGAGTTGAAGGACTAAATCCTAACGCTGATGGAAAAGAGATTCTCCCCAATATTCTGGGAATTGGCGCGTTGGCAATTGGGAAACTTAAGAACAAGGTTGAAGCAGCACTTATCAAAAAAGCGGCTGAGGAACCGAAAGGAATCTTCGACTACAGAATAGCTTACGAAATAGCCAAGAGCACTGTAGCCAAAAAGAAAGAAGAAAAGAAACGGCTCGAAGCCGAAACGCCGAAGCATTGGCTGCCTTAACGCATCTTATTTGAAAGGACAAGTCATAACGCTTGTCAGCACTGAAGTTCAAGCTTGAAGGCTACTCGTGTTAAACTTTTCCA
>DASPPK010000027.1:0-10699 GCA_035625495.1 Candidatus Acidiferrales bacterium
GATGGAAATCGAAAAAGCAAGACAACATCACGCAGAAAAACAATACGGACTGGCAAGAGAGCACTACGAGAAGGCAGCTGACCTTCACAACTCAACGCAGCGATGGAGCTGTCTCAGCCCAAACTATCATGCTTGGGCCAAACTTGAAGAGGCAGAAGACCTGAGCCGAAAAGAACAAGCCGAAGAAGCTAGAGACCTCTTCAAACAAGCCGCTGACCTTTTTGCAGAAGCAAAGAAATCAATCCAGGCCAGACTCGAAAAAATCGAAAACAAGGACGAGAAAGAGATGTCAATCAACGTCGCCAAGGCCTCTGACGTAAGACACGAATACTGCGTTGGAAGAATCGCTCTGGAAGAAGCAAAAATCCTCGACAGGCAAGGCGATCACGATGGTAGCTCGAATAAGTATGGCTTTGCAAGCGGAAATTTTCAAAGAACAATGGAGGCTATGGAACGTGAGACAGATCGCAAGGAACTGAAGCCCATAGTTTTTCTGTGCAAGGCTTGGCAAATGATGACGCGCGCAGAAGCGGAAGCGTCGCCTGACATGTACGAGGAGGCATCGAGGCTGTTCGAGGAGGCAAAGGAATACAGCGTTGAGGAAAAAGAAAAAATGTTGGCCTTAGGCCACAGTCGCTTCTGCAAGGCCTTAGGAGCAGGAACAAGATTTGAAGACAGTCGAGACGCGTCGCTTCACACGCTAGCAATCCAACACTTGGAAAGTGCTGCAGGCTACTACCTTAGAGCAGGTTTCCGGAGCGCTTCGGAATACGCTAGAGCTACAGGACTGCTTTTTGACGCTTATGTATACATGGACAACGCCATGATGGAAAAAGACCCTGAAAAGAAGGCGAAGTTTTACACGATAGCTGAAAAGGTTCTGCAGACATCCGCCGATTACTACATGAAGGCAGAACATCCAGAAAAAAGAGATCAGGTGACCAGACTGCTGGACAACGTGAGAGATGAGAAAGAACTGGCCGTATCCATGATTGAGGTGATGCACGCCCCATCAATCGTTTCAGCAACAACATCTTTTGCAGCTCCGACTCCAACCAGTGAAGAAGCTGTTGGTTCAGAAAGATTTGAACATGCAGACATACAGGCAAACCTGATAATCAGGCAGAAGGAATTGAGAATCGGCGACAAACTCGGCATAGAATTAGACCTCTTCAATGCTGGGAAGGGCTCTGCCCTCTTGACTAAAGTCAGGGAAATCGTTCCTAAGGGGTTTGAATTGGCTGAAAAATCTGAGAATTGCAGGGTAGAGGACAGTTACATCAACCTAAAAGGAAAGCGTCTTGACGCGCTGAAATCGGAAGAAGTAAAACTCGTACTAAAGCCGACCATGCAGGGAACGTTCTCGCTAAAACCGACCGTGCTTTACCTGGACGAAAACGGCGAGAACAAGTCACACGAACCTGAACCAGTAACGATAGTGGTCAGGGAACTCGGAATCAAAGGCTGGCTGAAAGGAGAAAGATGAGCTCCGGCCAGTTTCGCGCACTCAAGATTATCGTCAATAATTGCGGAAACCTGAATCTTCACGTAATCGGTCTCGAGTTTTCTCACAATAAAGCCATTGACTAAACCTTTTTCCGTTTTTCTTGGCGTCCCACTTTAGCTGTCTTCAGCGCTTTCTCCACTTCTTCTCGTATCACGTAGCCTCCTATATGAAGTATCGGCTCCTTCGTCTCTGGATCCACTGCCATCGTCGCAGTGCACGGATAAGTGTGATGGGCCTTTGCCACAACGTCATAAAGCGTGTCCGTTCTCGTTTCGGTTCCTATCAATTTTCTTGCTACGTACCACGTGGAGCCGCATGGAGCGCTTCGTCTTACAATAGCAGAATCTATCAATTCGCGGCCGCCCGTTTTCACCGTTGAAATTTCCAAGGAAGGTCTTCCAACGTTGAGTTCGGTTATGAACCTCGATATTGTCGGTGTGCTTGCTGACGGTTTCAGCGAACAGAAGGGTTTTGGAAACGCAACTTCCAAGCCTAGTTCGCGACACTTCTCCTCCACCTGTTTTGCCAAGCCTGAGGGAACATCCGCGAAGTCTTCTATCGGCACGATCAAACCTTTCACTCCGGCTTTCTTCAAGAGGCTTGGCAGTTCAAGCAGCAGGTCTTTGTGTAAACCTGAGGCAACGCATAAATCAGCGTGAGGAATGTTCTTCGGCATATATTTTTCTGGAAAGTCTATGAAAGCCGGAAGATCAGAAGGGCTCGGCAGTTCCACGGCTGCTCGAACGTTGCGAACGTGACTGTACACCCCGTACTTGCAAGAGTCGCAGGACAGGTCGCAGGACTTGCAGAAGCTCGGATCGTTTATCAAATTCCTAATCACTCGCTCCGCAAACTCTCCACTGTAAATGAAAATCAACGCTAACGGTTCTTCTCTGCGACTGGTTTCGCGTTCGCTGGCTGAGACCTGCTTACTATCAGTACGCATCAGTGTGCGCTTCCCGTGATTATTTCCCGTAAAGAATACGTTGAATTAAGCGTTTCTCAATGGAGACTTTGCTTCTGCCAGAGAGGGCTCAGAGGAGAGTTTTCCAAGCCGTAGCTGTATTGTTGAGACATAAAGTTTTAATTTTCCCTAAAACATCAAGACCATGACTCAGAAGGTTGTACCGTTGGTTACGTTGAACTTGGACAAAATTTTCAATCCTAAGACCATCGCTGTGGTCGGAGCCAGTGACGAAGTGGGCTCTGTTGGGTATGCGCTCATCAAGAATTTTATAGATTTAAAGTTTGAGGGAAAGGTTTTCCCAGTTAACCTCCATAAGACCGAGATTCTAGGCCTCAAGGCCTACGAAAGCGTAGAGCAGATTCCTGAAACAGTTGACCTTGCCGTGATCGCTACTCCCAGCAGAACTGTCCCAGACGTGCTTGAGCAGTGTGGAAAAGTAGGAATAAACGGCGTGATCATAATTTCAGCAGGCTTCAAAGAGATCGGGCCGGAAGGCAGAGCACTGGAAGACAGGATCACGGAAATCAAGAAGAAATATGGCATGCGAATCGTGGGGCCCAACTGCTTGGGCATCATTCGTCCGAGCATCAGTCTCAACGCCACTTTCATAACCAAGATGCCGAAACCAGGCAAAATAGCCTTCATATCACAGAGCGGCGCGTTAGGCTCCGCTATCCTCGACTGGGCGACGCATGAAAACATCGGCTTCAGCAACTTCGTCTCCTTGGGTTCAATGATTGACGTCAATTTTGGAGACTTAATAGATTATTTCGGCACCGACCCTAAGACAAGGAGCATCCTCATGTACATAGAAGGAATAACTGACGCCCGAGGATTTATGAGCGCAGCCAGACACTTCGCGAGAACCAAACCAATAATCGTGGTTAAAGCCGGAAAATTCAGCGAAAGCGCCAAAGCCGCTGCCTCTCACACAGGCTCACTGACTGGTGAGGACTTGATATACGACAAGGCGTTCAAGCGTGCCGGAATGGTCCGCGTAGATGACATCGCTGACCTTTTCAACTGCGCCGAAGTCTTAGGCATGCAGCCTATACCGCAAGGTCCAAACCTCGCCATAATCACAAACGCAGGCGGCCCAGGAGTGATGGCGACCGACGCCCTCATAGCCCAAGGAGGAAAGCTGGCCAAACTCAGTGAAAAGACAATGGAGAAACTCAACAGCATCTTACCGCACTACTGGAGCAGAGGGAATCCAATCGACATCCTGGGAGACGCGAAGGCTGAAAGGTTCAGAGCAGTGGTCGAAGCCTGCTTGGACGATGAAAACGTCGACGGCATAACCATAATATACACCGCTCAAGCAGTCGCTGAACCTGTTGCAGTTGCCAAGAGCATCGTGGAACTGTGTAAGAGCAGAGGTCCCCTAAACAAGACGATCCTGACTTCTTTCATGGGTTACGGAGCCGCGGAAGAAGCCAACCGCATATTTAACGAGAACAGCATCCCCACATACTCTACACCTGAACAAGCAATCAAGACGTATCACTATATGTACCAGTACAAACGCAACTTGGAGCTACAGTACGAGACGCCTGAAGAACTTCCAGTTGACGTTGTCCCGCCGAAGCGGCCGCTAATGGCGATAATGAGAAACGTCGCAAACGAGAACCGCGAAACGATGAACGAAGCTGAAGCCAAAGCCTTCTTGGAGTACTACAATCTGCCAGTCGTCAAGACAAGAGTTGCCCGAACTGAAAACGAAGCTGCGCTCTTGGCCCAGCAGATAGGCTACCCTGTTGTGCTCAAAATCCTCTCCCCCCAGATCGTGCACAAAACGGACGCAGGCGGCGTCGTACTCGACATCAGCAACGAAACCGAAGTTCGAAACGCTTTCAACCGTATCGTGGAAGAAGCCGAAGAACACAACCCGAACGCTGAGATTCTGGGTGTCACCGTACAACCCATGGTGAAGAAGCAAGGATATGAAGTAATAATCGGCGCAAAAGCCGACCCCCTGTTCGGTCCAGTGATACTGTTCGGAATGGGAGGCGTCGGCGTCGAACTGTTCAAAGATTTTGCCCTCGCAATTCCCCCGCTTAATCAAACACTGGTTCGAAGAATGATGGAGGAGACCAAGGTCTACCAGCTCCTGAAAGGTTATAGAAACGTGCCTCCAGCCAACATCAAACTCCTCGAAGAGATACTCGTGCGATTCAGCCAGATGCTCGTGGACTTTCCACAGCTCAAGGAAGTTGATATCAATCCCCTGTTCATCAACGAGAAAGAAGCAATTGCACTTGACGCCCGCATAGTGATCGACAGGGACCGCGTGTTCAAGAAGCTTGAGCCTCATGAGCACTTGGTGATAACTCCTTACCCGAAAAAGTACGAAACACTGTGGAAACTTCGAGACGGCCGCACAGTTATTCTGAGACCAATAAAACCCGAGGACGAACCCTTGTGGCTTGAAATGTTCCAGAACTTTTCAGAAGAATCGATACGCTACCGCTTCTTCCAAATACTGAAGGACACGCCACACGAGACCAGAGTCCGCTACTGCAACATTGACTACGACAGAGAAATAGCCATAGTGCCAGAACTAACAGAAGACGGCCGCAGAAAAATCCTCGGAGTCACAAGGGTCAGCATCGAACCAGACGGAAAAAAAGGCGAAATCGCCTTCATCGTCGCTGACCCATGGCAAGGCCTCGGCTTAGGCACAAAAATGGTTGATTACGCGCTTGAAATCTGCAAAGACATGAAAGTTGAAACCGTCTACGCCATAATACTTCCAGATAACTACAGAGCTATCAGCCTCATGAAGAAAATGGGCTTCACGACTGAATACGCAGATGATGGCACCGTTAAAGCAACACTCAACTTGAGAGAGGAAGAACAAGTTCCATGCTCAGAAGAGCAAACCACCGAAAAGGCACAACAACAATCTCAAGAGCCACCAAGACAGGAACATGCTGAGAGAACAGACGCGTCACAAAACAACATTTTGGAAAACTTGGAAACCTAATTTTCCCAAAACTAATCTTCTTTTGGCAGGCAATAGACGATTTGGCTGTCTCGGTCCCCTGCAATCTGCACTTTCCCAAACGCTGTCAACGCAATCAGGTGTCTCAAAACACTCGACTTTTCAATGCCCGTGACCTTTGAAATCTCTTCAACAGTCGAAGAGCCCTGATTCTTCATCGCCTGAACTATCAGGTTCCTCTCCTTATTGCGCTCCTGAATCTCCTTCGCTTTTTCAGGACTAATCTTCAGCTTTTCAGACAACCGTGGTACTTCCCTGAGAAGACTAACTCAAAGCTGCAGGCTGTATATAAAAATGATTACACAGGGATCAAAATTTGAAGTAAACTTCTGTATGGACGGCACAGCGAACACAAGAGCTCGCGCGTGCTGAACCAAATTGGCATAATAGACCTGAGAAACATATTGACAGCCCTAACGAACTGCGTAAAGAGCATCTAACCAAAACAAACATCACTTTCACTTTTCTTTCTCATCAGATATAATGGAAGGAGAGCGCGTAGAGACTCCGCTCAGTCGTTGTTAAGGCAAACTTTTAATTCAACGGCAAGGCATGTATTCTCAGCAAGCAGGAGGAGAGGCGAATGAGGAGAATTTTTTCTTCTGCAATGTTGACGTTGCTCCTCATTAGTACGTTGGCCTTGGCGTTTAACGTTGGTGTTGTCCATGCGCAGCCAGAGACAGTTTACATAAACAGTGACGGAAGCGTTTCTCCTTCTGACGCGCCCATCTCAACCGTTGACAACGTCACGTACACGTTCACTGGCAACATCAGCTACCCAACTTACAACGGAATCATCGTTGAAAGAAACAACATTGTGATAGACGGAAACGGCTACACACTGCAAGGAAACCAGAGTGGAACAGGCATAAGCTTGAACGGCGTAAACAACGTAGCAATTGAAAACGTTAACATTGAGAGTTTCGAATACGGCATATGGGGCTCTTCTTCTTCGAACAATATCGTTAGCGGCAACGAAATAGCAGCCAGCGCGTGTGTTGAGTTTGATTCTTCTTCCGGCAACGGCGTAACGGGAAACAACATGACAAACGTCGGCGGATTCGGCGTTGAACTGAATTCCTGCATGAGCAGCACTGTTTCAGAAAACAACGTTACGAACGTCTATGTTGGCGTTCCATGGGAACCCTGGATAGGTGTCTGGCTCTACTCTTCTTCAAACTGCACGGTCTCAGAGAACAACGTTGCAAACGAGACATGGGGCATTTCTCTATCCAGTTACTCTTCGTTCAACACGATTTCCGAAAACAACATAACAGACAACGAGTTTGGCATCGTGCTCGGATACGGCCTAAGCGGCACCGACGGCGAATGCTCAAACAACACCATATACAACAACAATTTCATAGACAACTACCAACAAGTCCTATCAGCAAACTCGATAAACACGTGGGATAACGGCTACCCAACTGGCGGAAACTACTGGAGCGACTACAACGGCACAGACTACTACGGCGGGCCTTTCCAAAACTTGACCGGAAGCGACGGAATAGGCGACACATCATACGTTATCGACGAGAACAACACGGATGATTATCCACTCATGAGTCCTTGGGCTCTACCCGACATCGCAGTAACAACAGTGGCAGCTTCAAAGACGGTCATCGGACAAGGATACGTCGCATCACTCAACTTGGCATATGAGAACCTAGGTAACAAGATTGAAGGCTTCAACGCATCGGTTTGGGCCAACGGGACGCTGATAGATTCGCAATACGTTGTGCTGGCGAAGGAGGATCCTTTCACCGTGAATTTCGCATGGAACACCACCGGCTTTGCTTACGGCAACTACACGATAAGCGCTTATGCTTTGCCCATATCGAGCGAGACGAACACGGCGAGCAACAGTTGCACGGGCAGCGTGATCGTGACTGTTCCGGGCGACATCGATGGTAACGGCATAGTCAACATGGCCGACGTAGTAGCCCTCCTGTACGCCTTCGGTTCAACCCCTGGAAAGCCCAACTGGAACCCAAACTGCGACATAGAAGGCAACGGTAGAATCGACATGAGCGACGTAATCATCGCCCTACGCAACTTCGGAAAGACGGTTCCAATAACTCTTCCGGTAAACCCAGCAACAAACGGGTTCACAGGAGTCAAAGCTGTGATAACGTTAAACTCTCTAAGCATCGTACCTTTTGGAGGGAACAATGAACCGCAAATGAATCTATGGTTGGAAACCGGTGACCATTACTATTGGATACAAGTGTTGGTAAGCTGGAGTGGTTCACCTGGCTACCCAATTAATTATCCTGTGAATGGATTCTACTTATGTTTTTGCGCGTTTGATTTTGGAAACGTTTCCTCCTTCCCGCCTACCTTTAGTAATGAACTTCCAGGTTTTCCCTACCCACATTGCTTTCGTACAACGACGATACCCGTTCAATTGACACTCTTCACTTTCATAGGAACGAACTCAAACCTATACACTGAATTCTGCATCAATGACCAAATAGCCGATTATGTTAATTGGCAATCGTGTTTTGACTTTCCAAACTTGACCACGGACGCGCACTTTGTGAGTCTGAAAACCTTTTCTTCGTCGAGGCTTGCATTTGGCAATCAAATAATATTCACAGAACCTTTTCCAGTAAACGAAGAAGGAAATGGTGGGATATTGTCTACTGATGGAAACATGGTAGTCCAGACCTTTCAAGACGGACAGTTCAAGAGTCCATCTTTGGGACTAGTAATGAATGAGAATGGAAACAGTGCCGGATACCCTTACTATGACAATTCACAAGAATACTCAGCACACCTAAACTGGCAAATAAACGGCAACACGGTCTCCTTCTCTCCTGTCACCACTATTTCCAACTACACTGGCGTAGCAATAATCGATAATAGTTAACTTTGAGCCCTCGCTCATTGTGCAGCTCTAATGTGATCTCAGAATCCTCAACGTCCCTATCTTGTCAGAGAATAAAATACGTATGGGGTTTGGTTTTGGGGACAAGTTATAGCCGCACACCCAAACTTCTAAGTGCGCGTACGAGGTGAAATATCTCCAAGCTTCAGTAATGTCATATCTCGTTGGTCATATCATCTGTGCCTTCCTTCTCAGAAGCCTACTGAATATCTTCCAAATATAAAAGTGGAAAAAGTATGCTTTTTGAAAATAGCCTGGGAGGGGTGATTTTGTTATTCTCTTGATTGTAAAGATTAGCATTCGGAATGCTTTAATTGATGGTGCCTCCTAAATGAAGTCTGGAGAAGAGACGAAGGAAACGAAGAAAACATGAAACCAGCAGACTCCAACAATGGGGAAACCAGATGCGAACGACCGCGAAGAGGAAGACAAGACATAATCATGGAAATCCTCAGACAAGCGAAGAAAGGAAAAACAAGATACAGCATAATGAACAAAGTTGGAATGAGCTCCAAGCAAACAGAAGAGTACACCAAGTACCTACTCTCAGCCGGCTACCTCACCGAGACATCCGGATTTTTTAAAACCTCTCAAAAAGGACAAGAAGTCATCTGCACATGCGAAGTCTGCCACAACCTCATGAAAATCAAATAGAAAGACCAGCACCAGCAGAACCATGGCACGTTACGAGTATATCTCCGAAACGCGAACACTCAGGAACGGAGACTCTCTTGAAAAAAAACCTGAAAGAAACCAAGTTTGAAGAACTAAGAGGCAAAACCTTCGAACTAATCCGCGTGGTCGAAATGCTCTGTGAAGTCTGCCAGAAACCATTAAGCACAAAAGAAAAACTCCTCAGAAAAGTACAGATCTCGAACATCGAGGACTACCAGAACCTCTTGAACCGAGCAACCGTTCACGACCGAGCCGAAATCGATGCGGAAAAAGGCAAAATCTACTTCTACGACCACGACTTCCCCGGAGACATACACCCAGAATGCATAGAAAAACTCTAATCAACCGAACACTTTTCCACCCGCACCGCACGCCAGCTTCCCCCCAAATATTCCGGCAAAAAGAACACGCTAATTGTTGCTCTAAGACCACAGCGCATACATAATAGCCCCGGCGAAGACTGTGAATGAAAAAAAGCAAGGACTATGCTGTAGCGAGTAACGGTCAACAATCGAAAAACGCCATGCTCACATCAACGTAAAGTGTTACCACACACCATTACCATCCACATTACTTTTAAAAACAGGAAAACGCAAATCTGAACACACGACCTGCCACGTGCGCCAGAAGCGCTAAGCCACACAGGTGTACAGATACTGTCTATCCTTTTCTCCAGCTTCCGCGATGAGGCCGTTCTTTCTAAGAGCGATAATATGCTGAACTATCACGCTTGGCTGAAGACCAGTTAACTGCGAAATCTCCTCCACCGTAAGCGGACCCTTCTCCTTGAGAGCACCCTTGATCAGGCTTCTCTCAACCTCATCGTGCATAATCGAATCCACTGCTTTCTTGTATTTGTCTTCATCCACTTCCACTTTCACCTGCGACCTCCCCATGACCCACCGCAGCCTCTGAGACTTGAAAGCATCAATCGTCGCGTCACTCCTTCTCTTCAACTTCTCCTTCTTTTCACTCATCGCCTTCACCTACTTCGAGTTCCCGGCTGCCCGGAAAGGACTCGGCCCCAACGCCTTCACCTGCTCCGTCATCTCTCTAATCAGAGCTGCCCACTTTCCCCCCTCACTAGCTGAGACCCACTCAAGCCTCACGCGTTCAGGCTCGATGCCTATGCTCTGAACGGCCTTCTTGATGTACTCAAACCTCTTTTCCATCATGTAATTGCCCTTTTGATAGTGGCAGTCCCCTGGGTGACAACCCGCGATTATGACGCCGTCAGCTCCCATGCTCAGTGCTTCCAACACCAGCGTCGGGTCCATTCTCCCCGTGCACATTATTCGAACGATCCTGATGTTCGTCGGATACTCAAATCGACTCGTCCCGGCCAAGTCTGCGCCCGCGTAGGAGCACCAGTTGCAGCAGTACGCAACGATGACCGGTTCGAACTCCTCCTTCGCCTTCTCGCCAACAGCGTCTTGTTTCGCCATTTAGGACGCTACCTCCTTCAGCGCCTCAGGCATGAGAAGAGCCTTCACTTGAGCAAGTATCTGATTCTCGCTGAAGTGCCGCATCGTTATAGCCCGTTTCGGACACTCCGCGGCACATGAACCGCACCCTCTGCAGAGCACCTCTAAGACTTTTGACTTACCATCCTGAACCTTCGGCGCCCCATAGGGACAGAGCTCCTCGTACAGGCCA
>DASPPK010000028.1:0-19755 GCA_035625495.1 Candidatus Acidiferrales bacterium
AGTAACTCCTGCTCCTGTAGTTGTTCGCCGAAGACTGCCACGTGTAGGTCGCAGAGCTTCTGAAGTTCTTCGCGCGGCATTCCTTCCTTTACGAGTTCCTGTTCAACCTTGATGATGTCCTCGGAGGTTATGCCCTTGAGGGCTTCTCTGAACCTTTCTTTAACCTCCTCTGGCGACGCTCCCTCCGGTAACTCCTTGATTATCTCTTTCAACAGCTTTTTCTTAGTTTCATCCATGCTGCTCATACTGTTTGCACCTTCTCAGCTCTTAGTTTCATTCATTGCAGGTATTAAAAAGATAGCGGCGCAGATCTTTTAGCGTTGTTCCTTGATTTTACTTGCAAGGATCTTACCATACTCGACTATCTTGTTGATGTCGGCTTCTGTTGGTGGACCGTTGATCTCTAGTGTTCCAATTATTTCCATTTTTGTCGGTCCCAGCGTTTCCTGAATGTGTTTTATCGCGCCTCCGCTCCACCCGTACGATGCGAGCACGACCGCAAACTTTGCCGGCGGACGAAGAGCCCTTGCCAAGTACGTCGCATACATCGCCAGTGGATGAGCCCCGCCGAGCACCGTGGGCGCGCCTAAGACGATGGCTCGCGAATCAACTAAGTCTCTTGCCAGTTCACCTATGTCTCCGACGGCTAGGTTGTGCTTTGCCACTTCTATTCCTTCAGAGGCTAGGGTATCTCCAATTGCTTTAACCATCTTCTCTGTGCTGTTCCACATGGTCGCGTAGACTAAGATTGCCTTCTGTCTAGTTTCTCCGCTTACCCATTTTCGGTAAGCAGACAAAATTCGTTCTGGGTTTCTGTGTATGGGCCCGTGGCTCGGTGCGATCATGTTGATCTCTAAGTCTTTGATTTTTTCCATGCCTTTTTGGGCGTTGAACCTGAAAGGCATCATAATTTCGCCGAAATACTTCTGGGCGAATACGAGCAGATCTTCTATTTCATCGTCGAACAGTCCCTGTGCGATGTGTGACCCGAAGAAGTCGCATGGAAACAGGGTCTTGTTCTCTGGAAGGTAAGTGAACATAGTCTCAGGCCAATGAAGCATCGGCGCCTCGATGAACCTCAACGTCTTGCCCCCAAGATCGAGTGAATCTCCGTTTGCAGCGACCTTTATCCTGTTTTCAGGCACCTTGTAAAAGACCCGCGCCATCTTTGCACCCTGGCTTGTTGTAACAAGCATGGCCTTGCTGTTGAGTGCCATCATGTGCGGAATTGAGCCTGCATGGTCAGGTTCGGCATGATTCATTATCACATAATCGATGTCAGCTGGGTCCACAACTTTGCTGATTTTTTCTTGCCATTCCTTTTCAAAACCAGGGTTGACGGTGTCAATCACCGCTTTTTTTGCAGGTCCGATAACTAGGTACGAATTGTAAGTCGTTCCTTTTGGAAGCGGAATAAGCGCGTCGAAGAGTCTTCTGTTCCAGTCTCTTATGCCTACCCAGTAGACTTGTTTAGAGATTTCGACAACGTTTCTCCAGCTCATTTTTTCACCTTGAAATGAATATGACGATTGTAATAAAGTATATTTATGCCTTTCTACAACTACTAGTCGGAAGCCTCATCGATGTCTGTTCCATGTGAAGTGGCCGTCAAATGTGTTTTGCCGGTAGTTCGTGCAATGATAGCAAAGGAGCTGATGGCCAATTACGGCCTCAGACAGGTTGAGGCGGCCAATCTTCTCGGGGTCAGCCAGCCGGCGATAAGCCTGTACTGCAGAAACATCAGGGGAAAAGCTATCGACTTGGAGAACGACTGTGATGTTAAGCATTTGGTAACCAACATGTCCGAGTCATTGGCTAAGGGTGATTCTTCGCATCGGGACTTAATCGTCATGTACTGTGGAGTGTGCAGGACAATTAGGGCGAAGGGTTTGTTGTGCAAGCTGCACAAGACCTTTGACCCGTTGGTCGACATTGACAAGTGCGAACTCTGCGTGGTCAGCGAGTCTGTTAGGTGTGTCTAGCGCATGAAGTCCTAATCCAAATAGGCAAAGTCGAAGGCCAGTTTCAGATAGAATTTTATTCTCTTAAGCAGTTTCTGAAGGTGAGAGTGACCGTAGGATGAAGGTTGTGGGCATAGTTGGCAGTGTCAGACTGGGAGGAAACACTGAGATTTTGACTCGCATGGCGCTGGACGAAGTACAGAAAGAGGGGCTTGAAACAGAACTAGTAAGCTTGGCTGGAAAGAAAATAGAGCCTTGCGATGGGTGCAGAAGCTGTTCGAAAACTGGCAAATGTCACATCAGAGACGATTTTGAATCTATCTTCAAAAAGATGAAAGAAGCCGATGGGATCATACTCGCCACTCCAGTTTACTTCGGTGCTGCCACACCGCAAATAGTTAGTTTGATCAGCAGATTCTACAGTAAGCACGGAAAACCGTTGAAAAACAAGGTCGGCGGACCGATCGTCGTCGCCCGTCGAGCTGGACACAATTTCACTCTTGCGCAGCTAATGTTCTTCTTCATGATCTCTGAAATGATCGTTCCCGGCTCATCGTATTGGACCGTGGCTTTTGGCCGCTTAAAGGGAGATGTTCTGAAAGATGAGGAAGGAATTCACACGGTGAAAGATTTTGGGCAAAGACTCGCTTGGCTGATAAAGAAGATCAACGCGTAGAATGCGTTTCGGTTGCACTTTCGATCACTGATTGGCGTGATAGGCAGCTCATGTTTTTGTCTCGAAATGGTAGATGTCGAGTTGTCATATCTAGCCGTGGAGCATGTCGAGCAGGTGGCCCAGCACTTTGTCGCCTTCGACGCGTAGGCCGTCATGTTGGTATTCGCTGGTAACCCAAAGTTTGATCCCTCGAATGTTTCGGGCGGCTTCCTCTGAAAGGCTACGCTCAACGTACATGTCGTCGTAGTAAACAGCTGCTGCACACGGAACTGTGTTCGATTGCAGGGTTGATTTGTCGTACAGATGCGGCCAGCCCTCGTATGCTGCCAGAATTTCCGCAGCTTTTTTCAACGGGCGGAGGTACCTGTACTCATCGAGCATCCACGGGTACACCATCTCGCCCGTGAAGAACACAGGCTGACCAGGCGTGGCGTCAAATTCGGGGTATTCCGAACGGACACGCTGGGCCGACCAGTTCGACGCAGTTCCTTCGCAGTATATTGACTCGTGCAGGATCGCGTAGATCGGGTTGGTTTCGAACCAGAGAGAATTTTCGAAGCCGCGCAGGAAAGTGTAACTTATCTCTTGGCCGGTTGAGCCTTGCAGAAACGCTTCTTCAAGCAAATAGTGAACGCGCTCGAAACCCGTGCTCGAACCGAAGGCCGTGCCGAGTTGTTGAAACCGTCGCAGTGAGACACGGTCACCGTCGGGCAGGTCTACCTCGTGAGATGCTAAATGGTCGACGATCTCGCGTGTGCGCTCAGCGTCATCTGGGTAACGCTCGTAGTAAAGCCTGTTTCTTTCGCTCACACGTCGATAAGTGGCGCGGTAAACATCGTCTGGGTGTCGATTCAGAGGCGGTAGGCCACCTGTTATCATCGCCTCTTTCAAGCCGTCTGGTGCCGCAGACAAATAGTGCGTTATGCAGAAACCGCCGTAGCTTTGGCCCAGCACGGTCCAAGGTTTTTCGGCTCCGACTAGCTTGCGTCGAATCAGTTCCGCGTCGCGGACGATAGAGTCGGCGCGGAAGTTTTTCAGGTAATCAGCCTGCATTCTAGGCGTGGCAAAACGTGCCAACGTTTGGTAGTTAATCGGCGAGCTCCGACCCGTGCCGCGCTGGTCGAGTAGCAACACGCGATATTCTTGCAGTGCTCTTTTCAACCAGCCAATCCTGCTTTCTGGCCGCGGCGCTGAAAAGCCAGGACCGCCTTGAAAGAAGATTAGCCAGGGCTGATCCTGCTTTTCCTTGTCACTTGAAACAACCTCACGTGCAAACACATTAATTGCCTCGCCCTCTGGCCGCGCGTAATCAAGTGGCACGGTGAATTCGTGATCAACCAGTGTCAAACCTGGCAAACGGTGAACACAAGCACCCACTCGCAATCCTCCCGAAGACCTCGATTGGCTTAGTGATTACTGTTAATCAGGATATAAAATCTGGCACTCACCCGCTTCCAAACCTGTTTTTGAATATTGATGGCGCATTCATAACTGTTTAATCAAGCTTTCCAACGTATTGCTGATGATGCGCATACATGTTATACTGAAAATGAAGGGTACCGTTCTTGATTGAATCTGTCGTTGCGTCTGCAGCTGAGATAGCCGTAGATCCTGCTCAGAAGACGAAGTTGCGTGTTTTGCAGGTTGACGCCAAGCCTTCTTTTTTGAAGGTTGCGAAGCAGTGTTTGGAGAGGCAAGGCCCGTTTCAAATCGAGACTACAGAGTCAGTTGAGGAAGCCTTTGGAAAGCTGGAAAAAGAAAGGTATGATGTGATCGTTTCAGAGTACCAGATGCCCAGAAAAAACGGGCTTGCGTTTTTGATGGAGTTAAGAAGGAAAGGCGACAATACCCCTTTTGTCGTTTTCACTGGTAGGGGAAGAGAGGAAGTGGCCATTGAAGCGCTAAACCTAGGCGCGAACGGCTACTTCGTAAAATCTGGTGCACCAGAAACGATTTATGGTGAACTGGCCCGTGGAATACTCCGAGTAGTACAGAAGAAAAAAGCCTCTGATTCATTGTGTGAAAGCGAAAGAATGGCCAAGACGTTGCTTGAAACCCTTCCGCAGAAAGTCTTTTTCAAGGATAGAAATTCGGTTTATGTTTTCTGCAACGAGAACTACGCTCAAGATTTAAAGATGAAGAGCGAAGAGATCGAGGGCAAAACAGATTTTGATTTTTATCCTAAGGAGTTGGCTGAAAAATACAGAGCCGATGACAGGAGGATCTTGCAGTCAAGGAAAACTGAAGGCATAGACGAGGAATATGTTAGGGACAAAAAAAGAGTGTACGTGCACACGGTCAAAACTCCCGTAAAAGATGAGAAGGGCAATGTTGTCGGCGTTCTTGGCACTTTCTGGGATATCACTGAACGCAAGAAAATGGAAGAATCCGTGAGAGAGAGCGAGGAGAAATTCAGGAATCTTGCGGAACAATCGCCAAACATGATTTTCATCAACAAAGGAGGAAGAATCGTTTATGCCAACAAGAAAGCCGAAGAAATTATGGGGTACAGAAAGGAAGAGTTCTACTCTCCAGACTTCAACTTCTTTTCCCTAATAGCTCCTGAATCAATGGAACCTTTAAGATCACATTTTGCCCGTCATTTGAACGGAGAAGATGTTCCACTAGTCGAGTATCAACTCGTTACGAAAGATGGAAAAACATTAGACTCAATACTGACAACTAAACTGATAAGGTATGATGGAGAACATGCAATCCTTGGAACTGTAACCAACATTACCGACCGAAAGCGGATGGAAAACGCTTTGCGAAAAAGCGAAGAAAATTATCGGAACATATCCAAGAAGATGTCCGGTTTGATGAAAAGCTCTGCCGTACTGCTAAGCTCAACGGATCTCCACAAGCGACTGCAAACGATTCTGGAAGTTGTTTGCGAGCAGGGATGGAGAAGAGCAGTCATAACTTTGAAGGACGAAAAACTGGAAACAACAGATGTTGTGGCAGCAGGATTAACCAAGGAAGAAGAAGAACATCTGAGGACTCATCAGCCAACTGGCAAAGTAATGCGTAAGCGTTTGAGTTCAATGTTTGAACATTATCGCCTTGGCGAATTCTACTATCTGCCTTGGAGCGACCCGCTTGTTCAAGAGCAGTTCAAGTATGCAGTTATGAGCAAGATGCAGAAAAAGAATGCTTTTGGTTGGAACCCTGACGACCTGTTGTACATACCATTGCGGTTGCCAGGCGGAAGAGTCGTGGGCATAATGAGCATGGATGATCCGCAAGATGGCCGACGTCCGACGCGAGCCTCACTTGCCCCCCTTGAACTGTTTGCCCATCAAGCCGCCATAGCCATAGAAAACGGGAAACTGATACAGCAGGTCAGGGAATACGCACAGCATTTGGAGGAAAGAGTGGAGGAGCGAACCAAACAGCTGAAGGAGGCTGAACAGCAGCTTGTCAAGTCTGAGAGACTTGCTGCCATTGGCGAGTTAGCAGCAATGATCGGTCACGATCTGCGCAACCCGTTAACAGGCATCGCAGGTGCCGCTTATTACCTGAAGGCAAAATGCAGCCCGAAGGATAGCAAATTGAAAGAAATGTTCAAGGTTATCGAGAAGGATGTTCAATACTCGAACAAGATCATAAACGACCTCTTAGAATACTCAAGAGACATAAAGCTTGATTTGAATGAGAGCAACCCCCGAGAAATGGTGAAAGAAGCCTTGTCTGCTGTTAAGATTCCCAAAAAAGTTCGGGTAGCAGACAATACAAAAGTCAAGCCGAACATGGAAATTGACACAGACAAGATGAAGAGAGTGTTTGTGAACATAATCAAAAACGCTGTTGATGCGATGCCCAAGGGCGGCAAACTGATGATAGAAAGCAGGAAATCAGACGGTGACTTGGAAATTGTTTTCTCAGACACAGGGGCTGGCATGTCCGAGGAAACTTTAAAAAATATTTTCAAGCCCCTTTTCACCACCAAAGCTAAGGGAATGGGCTTCGGCTTGCCTATCTGCAAGCGCTTCGTTGAGGCACACGGCGGCAAAATCCTTGTGAGAAGCACGGTTGGCAAAGGAAGCACATTCGTCGTAACGCTCCCCATTGAGTCTTGCCCGGTGGAAAGAGAAAAAATCTGGGCCAACATACCTGAACAAATATCGTCGCCAGATAGTAACATAAAAGTGGTGCATTGAAGTACTGAGCACAGGGTCCTCACCCAACTTTGCCGGTAAAAAGACCATGCTATGGCGGCTCGCTTGGACTGAGACCTAAACGAGTTCGAGTCCACTCGCGAAGGGGCCGTGATCTAATCTTTTCTTGACTGGTTTCTTCAATACAGATTTATGTGCTAGGGCAGACCATAGATTCTTGAGGAGAGTGATTTGGAAGCTTATATCCTAATCAGCACAGAAGCCAACGCCTCTTGGCAAATTGTCGAAGCTTCGCTCAAGATTGAGGGTGTCAAAACGATTCGTGTAGTGACGGGGCAGTTCGATGCGGTAGCCTTGGTACAGTTCTCAGATTTGGATGATCTCCGAAAGATAATTGACAGAATCCAGCATAAGAAGGGAGTGCTCCGAACTCAAAGCCTTATAATTATTCCACCGCCAGCCGGAACAGGCGACATGATGCCAGGCTTGAGTGAAGAAGAAAAGACAGGGCTTGAGAGTTATCCTGACAGATGAATATCTGAAGCCAGATTTTCTAATGATTAGGCTGTCTAACTAATTAACATTTGACGGGCATGACTCTGCGCGCGACCGGCGCGCTAAGGTTAAATAGTTCTATTTTCTAATTATTAGAAAGGGTAACTAAAATGACCGCTACTTTAGAAGAAGCCGCCCGTGAAATGCTTGAAGTAGTTCCAACCGTTATGAGGGACATACGATCTGAGATGCGCAATCGAAGGTCACCTGACTTAACCGTTCCTCAGTTCCGAACATTGGCATTTGTGAACCGCAATGAAGGTTCTTCGCTTTTGGACGTGGCAAATCATATGGGTCTAACTCCCCCTTCCGCATGTAGGCTTGTAGACGGTCTCATAACACGTGGCATGATGACTCGGCAAGATAATCCCGCTGACAGACGACGCGTGAGATTAGCCGCTACACCCAGTGGAATGACGATTTTGGAAGCCTCCAGACGGAAAACCATGGCATATCTCGCAGACAAACTCAAAGGTGTCAGCGCTGAGGACAGGGAAATAATTGTCAAAGCCATGGAAGCTCTGCGCTCAGTCTTCACAACTGGCCAACAACTAGCTGCAGCGAAGTGAGACCATGCCTATCCTGACAATGAAACGAGCACGCTGAGGATTTTTCGATGCGAAAAATAGCTATGTCTGGTGCTTGTTTCGAGTTGCCTTTGGAGGGTGGCGCGCGGGGCAAAAGTTGCTTTCTCCGCCTGTTCGCGATGAAAAATAAGTCACGATTATGTGTGGAAAAATGGGGCTGGTCGTTTAAATGAGCGTTGCCAAACCGGTCCTAGATTGGATAGCCAAGATGAAAGTCAAACGGAACATCTTGAGCTCAGGGAAAGAATTTAGGACGTTCATGAAGTACAACAAGCCCTACATCAAGCACTATATAGGAATGACCGTGCTAAGCGGTGTCAGGGCTGCGCTTTTCGCGTTGGAGCCCCTTTACCTGGCCCTGATCATCGACAAGGTAATCATCGGAGGCCAGCGAGCTCTCCTCCCAGGTTTAGTCCTCAGCACGATTCTCGCCGTCATGGGCGTCGGACTGTTAACCTTCGGCGAGTCGTTCATGAACAGCTACGTCGCCGAATGGCAGACAAGAGACATAAGGTCGGACTACTTCAAGTCGCTCGAGGAGAAGTCTTTCGAGTTCTACGACTCCAACGCAGTGGGCGACCTTGTCTCTCGGGCCACGATGGATCTCCAGGCCGTAAACAATTTCGCCGGTAACTGGCCGACTAGCGTTACCGACTCCATCTTCGTAGTGGCCGCTTGCCTGCTGATCATGGTCCCAATAAACCCTCTCTTGACACTGCTGACCCTCGCCCCTATGCCCCTCATCATGTACCTCCAGTTTAGACAGTTCACACAGGTTCGCCCCCTATTCATGAAGATGATGCTCATCCTCGGCAAGCTCGGGGCCTACATCCAACAGAACATCATCGGCATGAAGAATGTAAGGATATTCGAAAAGGAGAAGGAGATGAAGGATGGTTTCAAGCAAGTGGAATCGAAGTACGTCGAAACCGCCATCTCCGCCGGCAGGGTGCAGGCCTTCTACACCGCCTCACCTCAAACCATCCTCCAGATCGGCATGGCATTCGTCTACGTATACGGCACGAGCCTTCTCTTTGGGCCGAACCCAATCCTCCTCGTCGGTAACCTCATACTATTCGCAACATACATGCAGAGAATCGTCCCTCAACTCAACTCGTTTGCCAACGTCATTGGTTCATGGGTAAACGCGTCCGCGAGTCTTGAACGAATAGAGGAGATGGATGATGCCCCAATCGATGTCAGGGACTCGCCTAACGCTAGGGACATCGTCATCGAAGGGGGTAAAGTCGAGTTCAATAACGTCAACTTCGGTTACACTAGCGGCACCAATGTACTCACTGACATCAGCTTCAAAGCGGAAGCGGGCGAGAAGATAGCCATACTCGGGTCCACTGGTTCTGGCAAAACCTCTCTCATCAACCTCATTCCTAGGTTCTACGACGTTAATTCAGGAACCATAAAGATCGATGGTGTGGACATCAAGGAGTACAAGCTTGCCTCCCTTCAAAAACAGATTGGATTAGTTCTGCAGGACGTCCTCCTCTTCACAGGCACTATTCGCAGCAACATATCGTTAGGCAAGCCTGATGCGACAATAGAGGAAATCATAAACGCTGCGAAGCTCGCGAAGATACACGACTTCGTCGTCTCCCTTCCTGACAAGTACGATAGCTTGGTTGGGGAGAGGGGCGTAACCCTCTCTGGTGGGCAGAAGCAGAGGATAACGATTGCCAGGGCGATCCTGACGAACCCAAAGATATTGATCCTCGACGACTCATTATCCTTCGTCGATGCTAGGACGGAGCAGGAGATCCAGCAGGCGCTTGAGGAGGCGATGAAGGGGCGGACGACTTTTATTATCGCCCAGAGGCTCTCCACGATCAAGAACGCTGATAAGATACTGGTCCTTGAGGAGGGCAGGGTCGCCGAATTCGGCACCCACATTGAACTCATGACCAAGGCGGGCATCTATAAGAGGGTGTACGAGACCCAGTTCCTAGAGAAGACCCCGAGTGCGTGCGGCCAGGAGGTGCCTTAGATGTCGATAAGTAGCGGTGGAGGGGGCGGAGGAGGACCTGGCGGCTACGGCGTCTTCTCGACGATAGGCGAAGCCAAAAAGAAGCGAAACACCAAAGACAGGGATCTTCTTCTCAGGCTCTACAGGTACGCTGTCGCTAACCGAAGAAACTTTGTCCTTGCAAGCCTGGCGCTCTTCGCCAGTTCGGCGACGACTGTGATGGTGCCTTACATGAGTAAGCTTGTGGTGGATGACATAATCACACCTGGGAACATGGCCGGCTTCATCTGGTGGATTCCCCTCTTCTTAGCCATAACAGTTGCCTACTACTACACGCAGTACGTTTCGACGTGGCAGATAAGGATCCTAGGCGAGAACACTGTCGCTAGGATAAGGCAGGACATAATGTCTAAGTTGCAGATTATCTCTCTTAGATACTTCTCCGAGGGGGAGACGGGGAGAATAATAGCAAGGCCCATTAACGACGCAAACAACGTCAGGATATTCTTCAGGATGGGGTTCACTAGTATCGTACAGAACGCGGGATCCCTGTTCTTAGGCATCGTGATAATATTTTTCCTAAACGTGCAACTCGCCCTAATCGCCGTAACTGTCATGCCCATAGCGGCGATAGCAACCTACTACCTCGGATTGCTGTCGAGGAAATACAATAGGGCTGCTTTCTTGGAGACGTCGGGGATGATCTCAACCATGCAGGAGAGTCTCTCTGGGATGAAGGTCATCAAGTCATTCGTACAACTCGGCAGATTCAACAAACACTTCAACGACGAGCAGGACAAGGTGGTAAAGCAGCGGGTCCTTGCCGTGCTCGTCTCATCAATCTATCAGCCCGTTGCCTATGCTATCAGAGTTGCTGGAACAGCCTTGGTCCTTTGGTTCGGGGCGATCATGACGATAAACGGCCAGATAACTCTGGGGACATTCGTCGCCTTCACTGCGTTCCAGATTATGTTCTTCAACCCCATACTAGCACTCGTCCAGGCATATGATCAGTACCAGCAGGCCATGTCCGCGACCGAAAGGATGTTTGACCTCATCGACACAAAACCCGAGGTAGAAGATCCGCCGGATAACACGGCACTTCAGGTGGGAAAGTCGGAGAGGCTCAGCTCGGAGAATGTAACCTTCGGCTACGACCCTAAGATACCTGTCATAAACGATATCAACTTCGAGATAGACCACCAGACGCCGAAGCTCGCGATAGTTGGGCCCACCGGCGCGGGGAAGAGCACGATCATCAACCTGATATCAAGGTTCTACGACCCGCTTGACGGCAGTATTAAACTGAATGGCGATGACATCAAGAACCTAAGGATCTCCGACCTGCGGAGTCACGAAAGCATTGTCCTCCAAGACTCCTATTTGTTTCCAATGTGCATCAGGGACAACATCCGCTTCGGGAGACCCGAGGCGACCGATGAGATGGTCATCGAAGCAGCAAAGATGGTGGGAGCTCACAAGTTCATTATGAACCTCCCTGGAGGATACGACTACATCATCCAGGAGGGGTCATCAAACATCTCCATCGGCCAGAGGCAGCTGATCAGCTTCGCAAGGGCGATCCTCACTAATCCGAACATTCTCATCCTGGACGAGGCCACATCTAGCATCGACCCATACACTGAGCTCGTTATACAGAATGCCCTCAAGAATCTGCTGTCGAACAGACTAGTCATAATCATCGCCCACAGGCTCTCGACCATAAGGCTCTGCGACGAAATCGTAGTGATCGATCATGGGCGGATAGTGGAGAAGGGAACTCATGAAGAGCTTATGAAAACGAGCGGAATATACTCCTCTTTCTACAGGATGCAGTTTAAAGAAGAGGCAGGAATCAACATCGGCGATGGAGATTAATCCAAATATCCATCATGTGGTGGCGCGCACTATTTTGTCCTCTGCTGCTGAGTGGATTTGATTTCTGTCTTTCAGGTTTTGGAGAAAAGTTGTAGCGGGTTAAAAAACCGTGCGGACTAGGTTTAAAAACAAATTTGGCTATCTTCTTACACTACGTATTAGGTGTTCATGTGCTCAATTTTAAACTCTCTCTCCATGTCATAAATTGGGTTTCTTTTGCCTAAATAAGCTCAAATCATGCCTGAAATTGTGGTGCGGGGGATGGGGTTTGAACCCACGCAGCCCTTCGGCAACAGGTTTCATAAAGCTCGTGCATTCTCGACGCTTTCCTAAGCCTGTCTCCTTTGGCCAGACTCGGACACCCCCGCAATAGTGGTCTTCAGATGCTGAAACTGTGGTTTCTTTTATATTTGTTTAATCGTAGAGTTCAGGAATTCTTAAAGTCCAAAAACGGGTTATATTGCAAGCGAAGTGTCAAAAATCATCAGTCATATGACTAGGCATCGTTCAAGCTGGCTGCCGACTGGTCTCTTGAAATTTTGGCTTCGTCGCTGCTTGAGTTTGCTCTCGCTTAAAGGTAGCACGTTCTCGAGCGCTTGGAGCAGTCGCGCGCTGTTTCTTGCCCTGCAGGGGTTCCAGAAGCCTCAAAACATAAAAAACCGTTCGTCACTAATAGGGTGTGCGCACGTGCCTCGGTAGCCTAGCTCGGTTGGGGCTCCGCCTTGGTAAGGCGGGGGTCGCGGGTTCAAATCCCGCCCGAGGCTCCAAGGTTTCTTTTCTTTCTTTCGTGGCGGTCCTCTGCTTCGGTCCGAAAGTCTCAAATAACCTTCACTCGTCTAATTCGTCTGAGCGATGATGTCATGAGTGCCGAGAGAAAGTTCACGCTGGAAGAGCTGAAGAACTATGATGGGAAGGATGGAAGGCCGGCTTACATAGCTTACAAAGGCAACGTCTACGATGTCACTGATAATTTTCTTTGGATGGAAGGCGACCATCAGGGTGAGCACGTGGCTGGGAGAGACTTGACGGAGGAAATGGCGCTGGCGCCTCACGGAGAGGATGTTGTTGAGAGGGTTAAGCAGGTCGGCGTCCTCGTCAAATAACAGTGCAAACCTATAGTTTCGGCTAAAATCTTTTTTGCCAAAGGCTGAATCTTCCCTCCGATTCGATTAAACAATTTATATATGGACAGTAAGCAATGAAGATAGAGAGGGAATTGGGTATTGCCCCTTGATCCCATAACTATCACGTTGATCGCAGTAGGGGCAATTATCGTTTGCGTAATCGTGATTTTCGGGATGAGAAGGCGGCCGAAGAAGGAGAGAATCTCCAAAGAATCAGTAGTTCCGCCTGAACTCAGAGGATATCCCTTCAAGGTCGTTAAGAGCGTTCCAACAGAAGATGCTTCACACGCTAAGGACGAGCTACGAACACTGGACTTGGAGAGGGAAATTCTAAGCGACGCTATCCGAAAGCTGTACGAGGCTCATGCCGAAGGAAAAATAACGGAAGAAGAGAGGGAGAGACTCGCACAGACGTACAAGTCCAGAATGATGACCGTGAAGGACGCTATTTCGAAGGACGAGTCTCTGGTTGCTCTGCACGAGCTTGAAACCATGCAGGAAGACCTGATGAAACTGTTCAGCGACCGCTTCGACGAACTCACCTCAAAAATCGACGAACTGCGCTCCAAAACAGAGGTAGAACCGATAAAGGAAATAGCTATCGGACCTAAAATTGCAGAGGCCGAAGCAACCGGTTCGGAGGAGAAAGCTGGCGCCGAGGAAAAGGCAAAGAGAAAAAGAAAACAAGCGCCGGCTAAGGCCACGCCGAGGACTGAAGCTGAAAAAAGGATAGAGGAAATCCGGTCAGAAGTGGAAAAGGTTCTAGACAGGCTGGGACAGATGGAGATTGAATCCTAAGAGTGAATCGACTGAAAAAGCCAAGAAAATGGCAGCCTTGGAAGCCGTCAAACACGTGAAAGACGGGTTCATCGTGGGCTTGGGAAGCGGAAGCACAGCGGCCTACGCCATCGAAGAGATCGGAAACGAAATTGCGCGCAAAAAACTGCAAGTTCTTGGCGTTCCGACATCGTTCCAAGCTTTCATGTTAGCTGTCAAACATCGGATTCCAATAACGACGCTTGATGAACACCCTGCTTTGAACTTAACTATTGACGGTGCAGACCAGGTTGATGCGCACCTGAACCTGATTAAAGGGATGGGCGGGGCCCTTACCCGAGAGAAGATCGTTGCCTGCGCCTCCAAACAGAACATCATCGTTACAGACGCAAATAAAAAGGTCAGGATACTCGGTGAAAAAGGTCAGCCAGTGCCGATAGAAGTGTTGCCTATCGCATTGCCTTTGGTGATGCGCAAACTGATAGAAATCGGTGGGGCACCCATTATCAGGGAAGGGACAGGAAAAGTTGGGCCTGTCATAACGGACAACGGCAACGTGATCCTCGACGTGAATTTTGGGCTCATACGCAGGCCTGCTGACTTGGCGCGGGACCTAAAAGCTGTTTCAGGAGTCGTGGAAACCGGGCTTTTTGTTGGAATGGCAAGCATAGTGTACGTTGGAAAAAGCTCTGGCGTAGAGACGTTGGAGAAAGAATAAATTTCCGTTCTCGAACTGAGCCTTGTCACTTGAATAATGTCTGGAAGCACTCTTTGTGGTAGTGGCTTCGCTCCACGCCATCAGAATCCTTGACCGCAACTTGCTGCTCTGGGTCTAACGCATGTCCACACTTGTCACATCGAAGCAGCGTATTTTCCACGGCTTCTTGTTCCGTGTGCTCTGAATGCTCTGACTCCATCCGTCGGAGTTCTTCGCATCTGCGTTTCAGTTCCGCCACTCTTTCTTTCAATTCTTGCAGCCTACGCAGGGTGATTTCTATCTTCTCCCTCAAGTCAGTCTCCTCATCTATTGCTGTGTGCTCGCCTATCTCCGTTCTTTTCAACATCTTACTTTGCCTTCTTGAGGCATACAGGGTATCTTAATATATAATACTTTATTCTGTGACCGCAATATTCCCAAAAAAGAAAAACCCAATCAACGATCTACGGGCGCTCGCATCTACCAAGAATGGAAAACCGGCTGATCACTTCAATGAAGATTTGCCTAACCTTGAACATTGCAAGTTCAAACAATTTATTAGAAGAACAAAGAACGTCTACATTACATTTGTTCCTAAACATCTTGTAGTGCAGATAGCAGGCAACTAACCAGTATCTTATCCTACTATGAGGAAATGTTTAGAGAGAAGAGGTCTCAGACTAAGGGTAAAGGAATTAAGCGCGCGCTTCAAGAATGACAAGAACAACGTTGATGATAATCAAAAGGCCACCCATTGATAAGAACAAAAGCAAAAGTTTCTGTCCTTGAGATTCTGTTTCCTCCAATTTATCGCTTATATTTCGAGCGATAAAAGCAGAGAGATAAAATGCTCCTATCAACGTCATAGTGATGCCGTAGCCATACACAAACCAATTCGTTCCGTAGTGAGTGAGGAATGTGTAAACTGAAAACGTTGCGTTCTGCATGCTTGGAGAGGCCAGATAAATGCCAATTAGAGTGTTCGATGTTTGATATTCAAAGCCTCGATTATTAGCATATGTTACCATATCGTAACCATTAAGACTCCATTCTGAGGTGGTCAGTATTTGTGCATCTGTGACGTCCGCTAGGTTTTGAAGTAGCACTACGTAGACTGTTCCGTTCGAGGAAGAATAGGAATTGGGGGTGAAGCCAACTTCGAGAAAATCGTTAGGTTGCATCTCAACATGCCTGACTAAGACGTCTTGAGTGTACCCGAATGTAGAATTGAGCACACTTGTCATGCCACTACCCGTATTTGGAAAAGAACTGAAATATGCAGTGTCACTGTAGGATGTTACGTCCGTCACAGTATGAGTGCATGCTATGTAGAAAAAAGAGAAACTCAAGATAAAGAACATTAGTCCCAAAATCCAAAAGATCATGACAAGCTTCGGTCGAGACGGGATTTTTTGAGTCAAATTCCCCTTCTCCACTACACATTAGACTCAACCATAATATAATGGTTTTCTGCTCTGCATTTTCGAGCATTGAGCCAATCGGATCCTGGAAGATGTTTCACGTGAAACATGGTCCATCGTTGGATAGCGCGCGTCCAACCGACCTAAAGACCATTGACCCAAAACTCTTAAACAATAGTCCATTTAATGAAATCGGAGGCCGGGGTAGCCTAGCCTGGCCAGGGCGCCAGACTCATAATCTAATATCGATGAGATATCTGGAGTTAAAAGGGCTAAAGCGTCCTATACCAGAAGTCGCGGGCTCGAATCCCGCCCCCGGCACCACTAAGAGCACGGTGTTGCTACTAAAGTCCGTATCATTGAAGGATAATAATGGATGTGTGGGCTCTCGTTGAGATTTCGAGCTGGTCGCCGAACCCCTTTTTTGCGTAGGCGTCTTTGACGATTATCTTGTCACCCAGCTTGAGACGACCAACGATTTCTGCTTGTTTTCGCCATGCAGAAACACCTATTCTGCCAGTTTCATCCTTGAGTTCGAACGTTGCGAGTTTCAAAAGTTCTCCCTTAGCAGTTTTTACATCCCTAAGCATGGGTTTCGTGGCGACTTCTCCTTCTACTGCAAAACCGCTCTGGCCATCTTTCAGGTCGGCTATGCTCAAGAGCTCTTCGTCCTGCGTCAGTGGGCTCGCGGAAGCGGCAGCGTCAACGTGAACTTCCAGCCCTTCTCCTCCTAGGGCTTTTTTGACTTTTGCATTCACTATTTTCAGTCTGGCGCCGACTAGAAGCGTTTTTTCTAGTTCAACAGCGCTTTCGTTCCAAGCCACGACTAGAACCTCGCCGGCGTGGCCGCTTAACACAAAACGCATTACTCTTCCCTGACTTGAATCTCCCCTCTGAAAACTTGACGCAGGAAACGTTTTCTTGACGGTGCCGATGATGTTTATTCTCTTGTTCTTGTGGCTTGCGTTCAATTCCCCGATTTTCGTCACAAATTTCCCGATGCCGGGGTAATCCTTCATTTCCAACCCATGCGGATTAACCTCAACCTCGCATTTGTCTCCAACGTGCAGCTCTACTTTTCTGCCGAGATCTTCTCGTGTGTACCCGTGAGAAAACCGCACAACCTGACCTGCACTTATTTCGCCAGATTCAAGCAGGCTCGTCTTATCGTTCCACAAGACAACTCGCAAGATGCAGCTCTTGTCAGCGATGAGCAGGCTTGCAAACTTTCCTTTTCTAGTTCCCTCAAAGGCCTTAGTGGGGAAGGTTGCCAGAACGCGTCCGACAGCGGTGACATCGTTTAACCCAGGAATCAGGTCTGCCAACGACAGCGAAGGCACAGGGTTCTCGCTTCTTGAGACCGCGCAGCCGAACTCGGCGGCAATCATGCTTAGAAGGGTTTCGTCTGAGATGAAGCCACCAGTTTTTCGTTTTTCTTTGTCAAGTCTACTCAGAATTTGGTCTGTTGAAATCCATGGACATGCCGCGCGGATCTGTCCGATGATCTCCTCTGTCTTCATTTCAGTTCCAGCATAGCTCAGGCTCAAAGACAAATGATGCTAAAAGACTTATTAAAAGCGACTGACGATTTTCAACGTGTAAGGGGCTGCAACAGCGAAATGGACACAGGAACACTTTACGGTTTAGGGTCAACTTTGATACTTGTCGGAGTGATAATAATGATGATTGCCATTCTTCTCATGTTTTTCTCGAATGCTAAGTGGAAAGGAAAGGTCAAGGGAGGCGGCGCGATAATAATAGGCCCAGTGCCAATTGTCTTTGGAACTGACAAAGAGTCGCTCAGAACGGTTCTGCTGCTAGCCATAGTGTTGACGGTGCTTCTCATAGTACTCACCGTTGCTGTCCACTTCCTGTCCGAATGAGTTGTGACAGCATGCTCTGCACAGAAAGAGCCATGTTTCACCTGAACAACAAGCCGAGAGGAATGCAAAGAGTCTTAGTGTTGTTCATGTTGGGTTTTTTCGTCATTCTTCTAGGCATCGTAATTCTAGCAGTTGCAACGCTTACTTCAGGCGGCTCAGCAAGCTACGGTGGAGTCATATTTATCGGGCCGATCCCCATAGTTTTCGGGGCGGGTCCACAAGCAGCTTGGCTGATCTTGTTCGCAATCCTGCTTGCAGCATTAAGTATCGTTGTGTTTCTCTTGACCCGCAAGAGAGTGAACAAGGAGCCGCTTATTCCTGCTTCTCTTCTTTGCCGTAGTACATGTCCAAAAATGCCAGAACTATGACGATGAACGTCGCCATCATAAGCGTATAGATGATCAATTGAAAGAATGATCCTATATCCATGGAAACGTTCTCCTTTGGCGAATCTATTTGAGTTTAAGTATTTAAGCAGTAGCTTTTTTCCATTCGTTCATGAGTGATTCGTACAGCTCGTCGTGCTCGTCTATGGCTTCGTACCAGTCTAGATTCTTGGCAAGCTTCTGTGCGATAAGATGGTAACACAGGTGTACTTCTCTGTCTAACACGCGGAAGTAGAAGTCGTCGCATGTGCAGAACTCAGCTTCGGGCAGTATGAGGTAGTCGCGTTCCCTTCCCACCACGATCCAGACTGTTTTGCCGCTGGGTTTGAAAACGTACTTTTTTACCCTGTTTTCTGTCAGGGCTTCGAAGGCTCTCGTGAACCTTTCACCGAAAATCTCGTAGAGATTCGTCAGGTCCTTGCCCGTCAGCTTGCCTTCTGTCTTTGCTTTCTTGCAGACGCTGTTGAGTGCGTCGATTTCTGATTTTTCATCCATGCGGAGTGAACTACCTAGGTGGTTCTGAGTAAGCTGAAAACCGGAGAGAATCAGTCTACGTGTATCGGTTCGCCTTTGGAAGGTCTTTCGTCCGTGAGTTTGGGAAACGTGACCTCTAACACGCCGTTCTTGTAGCCTGTTTTTGCTTCTCTTACCCTTATCTTCGCTGGCAACTTGACCTCCTTGTAATACTTGCGTTCTGGAGCGTCGACTGCTATGGTCAACGAGTCTTCTGTCCCGCTGAGTTTGATGTCCTTCTTATCGACGCCCGGCAGTTCTGCCACAACGTGAACTTCACCGTTTGTCTCAACTATGTCCACCAGAGGCTCGCGTTCTTCCTGCACTTGAGGGAGCCCGTGTCCCGTCGGTTTGACGTTTCCAAACTCGTGAACTTCAGGTTTTCCGTCTGGGCCTATCTTCACGCTGTAGCCATAGACGAAGGGTCCCAGTTCACGCGCAGTGGAGCCGTCTGGAAGCTTGCGTTCTCTAACGTAGTCTTTTGGGATTCTTGAAGAGAACGTGTCGAATTCTTGTTCCATCATCTTCTCCATCTCTTCAAACATCTTGTCTATGTCGTCAAAACCCCAGCTTCTGAACGATGGAGAACGTTTCCTCCTGAGCCATTCTGGATAATCGTCTTCTGATGACATTCCAACACCGAGTTAGTCTGAAGAATCCTTTTCTCTATAAGCCTTATGCATCTCGTTCTCTAGCTCAACGCTTTCAGTTGTTCAAGCGTTCCAAGATAGGTTCCGTCGAGGAGATACGTCTCAGCGTTTTTCATGTCGACCGCTTCCGACCTGAGGACGGGTCCTACGGCCATCTCTGCATTATTCTTTCCAACTCGTCTTCTTTCGTTAAGCGGTCTGCCTCCTAGGAAGTCGTTGAAAGACGGCATTATGAAAAGCTGCGAGGTTTTCGGTTTGATCTTGTAGTATTCACGCAACGTTTTCTCAGGGTTCTCTTCAATCTTGACCTTCCTCTTGCGCAGCAGGACTTCTGTAAGCTGAGCCGTGTTGCAGCGGGCTTTCACCCACACCTGCCGCGTCACTCTGAACCCTGCGGGATCTCGAAAAGCCACAACTGGATGAACGTGGCCCATGACTAGAGTCTTACATTTAAGAAGGTCTGGTGATGGCCACTGGTGTCCGTGGAAGAAGCCAACATCGTCCACGGCTGAACCGGTGGCAGGCAGCATCTTCACGTTTTCGGTGAGTAA
>DASPPK010000029.1:0-7119 GCA_035625495.1 Candidatus Acidiferrales bacterium
GCCTCGAGACGTTATGATCGACGTTGTCGTGTAACCGAAGTTCCTTGAATAGTAACTCTTGTAGGCTTGGTTGTCGAACAGTTCCCTTGATGGGAACGGAACGTCATCAAGGTTCTTGATGAAACCTCGAGGAGAAGTCACTTTGACCTCGTCTTTTTCCTTGAACGCAATTCCCCTCACGTTCATCAGATTGGTGCCACCTTGGACTGCGCGGACCAGTTCGAGCATGGTCTGCTCGCCTTCGCCGATGACGACAACGTCAAAAGTCGAGAGGAACTCTTCAGGTTCCACAGTTGGAAGCGGCCCCCCCGCGACGAGAAGTGCAGAGTCTTTCTTTGCGAGTTCAGCGATTTCAAGAGCTTTTTCTTTCATCGAAAACATTACTTGCAACCCGATTATCTTCGGGTTAGATCTTCTGATTCTTTCCAACGCCTCCTCTTGGTTCATGAATGTGCAATCGACCATTTCAACTGAGATGCCGTGCCTCTTTAAGTATGAAGCTATGTAGCCTAAACCTAAAGGCGGAAATCGGAAAATTGAATTATCACCCGAAGTTCGAAAATACGGGTATACCAACGTTACCATCGCCAACGTTAACGCACTTCCAGAACCTCAATCATATACTCAAAAACGTCCATGCCCAGATTAACCTCGTAGTCCAAGCCAACCCAATCCAGAGAACCATCCAAAAACTCGCGACCTCTGCGCAATATGCTGTCTTCAACCCTCCAGAGACGAAAGCCAAACTCACCCTTCAGAATTTTCAAACAACCCCATTTCGCGCTTATTCCGTCCCAAGCACCTATATGGGTGTCCAGCAATTCTGCACCCTCAGAATCTGAGTATTCCCTGAAAAACCTCGACCCCTGCTCGTTCAGCATGAAAATCTTCTGAAGTCCCTTCGTCTCTAAACCCCTGAAATCCGCCCTCACCCCGACGCGAGGTCCATTCATTGTGTAAGTGACAACGACTTTACCCCTTGAGATTGCCTCCCGAAAAGTCGTGTCGACAGTCATCTTTCCAGTTAGGTCTTTCAACGTCAGAGACCGAAGCCTAGGATGCGTTTGATAAACATCCGCCAACCGCGTGAAAAACCTGCGGGCTATCCTGTTTTCCAACGTTACGTTCCTAAACCTGTTTCTGGTAACCCTGTCCATCGCAAACTCTTTACAGACTATGCGAGATCCATCATTCGGAGAAACGTCTACTTTTGAAGACCCTGAAAAATACGTTTCGTCTGAATAGACCAGAACGGGAACTCCGAAACCTGTTCCTTCCCCAACCATCTCTGTCCCGTTGTAGACGAGGATCAAGCCCTTCTGCAAATCTCGAATCTTCCAGTTGTGCGGTTCCGTAGTTGAATAGACCCTGAAAGATGCGGAACTTGAAAATGGAAAAGCGTGCATCCCTGCTTGAGACGAGTTGATTTGAGATTTCCAAACATGGGACAAGCTTGAAGACATCCTGAGGCCACTTATACTCGATATTGGATGCTGAATCTCCGATTAGTCGTGCGAATTCTTCGGGTTTTAATGCGCTGTGCGAGGTTCGGTTTCGGTCAAAAAGCAAGACGCGTGCTTGATTCACTTTTTAAAAAACTCCTTCAAGGGTTCCCAGTAGAATTCATTCCACCCTTGCAGAAGGTCTTCAGCCTGTTCAGCAGGAACTCCAGAATGAACCATGGAGATCTCGGTGCCTTCTTTTGTCTTTCTTAGAGTTAACTCCAATCTGGAAGGAGGAAAACTTTTGGGCCATTCTGTCGTCAGCCACTCTTGCACAATCCTTTTTCCCTTCTTCAGCTCCAAGTTTTTTCCAGATATGTAGCCATCCCACGCTGTGAATTCTCCGCCGACCTTGGGATCGAAGGTTGCTCTGCTACCGGTGAATTTTGTCTGCTTCTTCGGGTCAACGTATGCCTCATAAACCTCGTTTGGCGTGGCAGGAATTACCACTTTCTGCCGTATCGTCTTGCTCTTCACACCGTCACACCTGTATTGAACCACACGGTTTCTTTGCATACATAAAGCATCATACGTAATAAATCTTAGCACACTGGCCTCTAGATCAAGAGTCAGGCGCTTGTCTAGCAAGCGTTACCCAACGCCGGTTAAAAACCGAATTCATCTTTTGAACGAGCATGCTCAGTAGACCGCAACGATCTTTCCAAAGTATATCGTGTGATGGTCGCCACGAGGATAGAAGCTCTTCTTGACATTTACAGGAACTAAACTTGGAACAACCTTAAGCTTGTGAATGACTTGACACTCGTAATGTATCTTGCACTCTTTGATTACAGGCACCTCCACCTTCTTTCCCTTCAGCAAACTCAGTTTGCACTCCGCAAACTTGTCATGTTTCCTTCCAGACACATTGCCGCAGTGCTCAACAACATCGTCCATGCCGTCGCCGGGAACATTCACCGTAAACTCACCTGTCTCTTCGATAAACTCGTGACTGAACCGCGAAGGTCTCACAGCCACCATAAAAACTGGCATGCTCCAGAAAACGCCCAAGAGGCCCCAACCAATCGTCATCACGTTACTTTTTCCATCTTTCTTCGCACTTACCAAAAGCAACCCAGGATCTTCCATTCTCCTCATCGTCTCTACAGCATGCCTCTCGATTTGTGGATTCATGCTAAACAACAAAGAAGTCCTAGTCTAAAATGATTTGCTCTCTCAAATGACTCGATCGTGCAGACTGCACTTCTCATACCCATTCCGCACAGTGAGCCTTGGATACCCTTCCATCAGCTTAGACAGCTGTACTTTCTATCGCTGCAAAAACGTCGATATGCTTCCCAGACCTAAGCATCGACCAGCATGCTTGCCTGCTTCTTCAAAAATCGTTACCAAACAACATTACCAAAGAGGTTTATAGGAAACTGAAAGAATTTCGAAAACCAAGGCGGACCACAAAAAGCGGATCTTATGGTTATCTGATCCTCTTGCAGGATGACGATGGACGAGGAAACTGAAGTTTTAGTCGCAGCATGGGGACAAAAGACGAGCCCGAAGGTAGGTGCTACTTGTATATCTTTAACGGTTTTCCCAGAAGCTGAGCGTCTATTTCTGCTACGCCTAAGCCGCAAGCCTTTGAGAATGTTCTCGCAGAATCCTTCACGCCTGTACCGCCTTTCTTGACCAGTCTGTCTTTGAGCAGAAGGTCCGAGTCCAAGTCTGCATACTGAATGTTTTTAACCCCGGCGGCCAAGTGGGCAGCTGCAGCTATGCCGATTTCAGATTCGCTCATGCATCCGATCATGCATGGAATCCCTGCAGCTTCGGCGAGCGCAGCCATTTTCTTTCCGTTCAGAATTCCGCCACACTTCATCAATTTGATGTTTATCATGTCAACTGCTTCCGCCTGTATGACTCGCAGAGCGTCTTGGGGCGAGTGAACACTCTCATCAGCCATGATCGGCATAGGCGAGTTCCTTCTGACTTCGCGCAAGCCCTTGATGTCCTCTGCAGAAACCGGCTGCTCAGCAAATTGTATTTTGAACTTTTCAATCCTGTTGAGCACGTCAATAGCCTGTCTAACGGTCCAGCCTTGGTTAGCGTCAACCCTAATCTTCACGTCGTCACCTGCTGCTTCACGAATCATCTTCACACGTTCTACGTCCTCAGCAGGGTCGGTGCCCAACTTCACTTTCAGCGCTCTGAAACCTTTCTTAACAGCGTTAGCAGCATCGACAGCCATGTCCTTCGCGGATTTGATGCCCAAGGTTACATCCGTCACAACTTCAGTCCGATAACCCCCAATCAGCATGAACAATGGTTTCCCAACCGTTTTTCCCAAGACGTCATGCAGCGCCATGTCCACAGCTGCTTTCGCAGCAGGATTTCCCTCAACAATAGTGTCCATCAATTCAACATCCTGCTCGATCCTCAACGGGCACATGCGAATGAGCTTTGGCCCAATCTTGTCCAAGGCTCTGGTCACTGTCTCCGCCGTTTCACCCGTCACTCTCTTCGATGGAGAAGACTCACCCCAGCCGATCACACCATAATCTGTGACCAGCTTCACAACAACGTTGTTAGCCTCCGTGCTCACCCGCGGAGCAATTCGGAAAGGTTCCTTATACTTTAAAGTAACCTGATAAACCTCAACTTGCCGAATTCCCATATGAACCACTTGAAGACAACCGTGCGCGCTACGAAAGGAAAAGCTTTGCTGAAATCACTTAGCCACAACTCCCCATCGTCTCCTTAGCCTCATCAACCTCAGCTTGAACATGATCAACAGAAAAAAACCCGCTTTTCTCTAGGGACAGAGAACGATTTGCATTACCCCGAGCCGAGAAGGATTGAAGATTTGCAAAAAACTTATAACACGTTCTTCAACATATAGGGAATTTTGTGGTAGAAATGGAAATGGAAAAAATAGCACGATGGACTTTCGTAGCTGTCGTCATCATAGCAATCGTCATGGGATTAGTCGTCGGCTCAATGGCTGACGTTGCTACGTTTCACACGGCAGATACAAACGTTATGGACGCGACTGCATACGTCGTTCTGGTAATGTTGATCCTAGGCATAGTGGTCGGGTTGATAAGTGTAACCTCAAAGGATGTCATGCCGTTTCTCGTAGGAGCAATCGCTCTGGTAGTGGTCGGAACCTCGACCGTGTGGTCGGCACTAACGCTCAAATCCCAACTATACCTGCTCTACTACTGGGCCACGGACATCGTCTCGTTCATCGCGGCGTTCGCCGCACCGGCCGCAGTCATAATTGCCATTAGATCCCTTCTTGCCATTGAAAAAGCGAAGTAAAAGCGTTTCTTTCACCTTCCCATTTTCTTTTCTATTTTTATGTCTGTTTGAAGACTGTCCTTCGTCGACTAGGCACCGCATAAATAGCAGATTGCGATGATGAAGATCAGAAAGCCTGTTCGAACGAAGTGGATGATTTGAACGTTGGAGCTTGGTTTATGATTCCCCTTCCCATGTATGGGCAATACGTGATTTGCCCAAGATGCGGAAGGCAAGTCTCCTCAGTTTCTCGTTACTGCAATTTCTGCGGGGCCCTGTTGCGTCCTGAACTTGTGCTAAAAATCTGCCCCAACTGCAAAAGCAGAATACCTGTTTTGGTGCGTTTCTGCCCTGAATGCGGACGAAAACAATAACGCGTCATCTGTTAGCACCGTTCCTTTTCATTTCAAGCGTTGGCTACCTATTTTGGGCACTCTTTGCTGATACTTCAAGCGTGCGCGCTCCAAGTATTCTTGCGGAAAGTTTAGTCCAATGAGCTTGTGTCTGGCTCCAGGATCGGGATTTGCCCTCTTCTTATTTCTAGTGCATCGAAGTATTTCGTTGCGTTACCAGTGACGTAGAGTAGTATGGTTTCATCTGGGTCAAAGATGTTTTGGTTTTCTAGCTTTTCCAGTGCTGCCAGAGTGGCGGCTGCTTCTGGACACGCGTATATGCCCTTTCTGAACAGGGTTTTCATAGAGGACGTTATCTTTGTGTC
Source organism: Candidatus Acidiferrales bacterium (assembly GCA_035625495.1). Lineage (GTDB taxonomy): Archaea > Thermoproteota > Bathyarchaeia > Bathyarchaeales > Bathycorpusculaceae > DASPPK01. The sequence continues at coordinate 5,473 of DASPPK010000029.1, forward strand.
TTCTACTGCTGTTGCTGTGCCGTTCGTTTCCTTCAATGCTCGGAATATGAGGTAGCTTGCGTAAGGGTAGGGCACGTTTAAGCCCGTGGCGATTGTTTGGGCTTTCTGCCATGGTTCCTTGACTTCTGACTGGTTGTTGTTGAAGGCTTGGACGAGTGGGGCGCAGCCCGTGGATTGGACGATTATTATTCGTGGGATCTTCTTTGTCCAGCCTAAGTCCTTTAGTTCTTTGAAGCCTTTCCAGAGGCCTATCACTCCTTCTCCTCCTCCTGTTGGGAAGATTATGCTGTCAGGCGGGTTCCAGTTGAACTGTTCTGCTAATTCAAATGCTATCGCCTTGTAGCCTTCGACCCTGTAGGGTTGTTTGTTGGTGGAAACGTTGAACCAACCGTATTTTGGTTCGAGTCTCTTCACAATTTCGCCAGCGTCGTTGATCAGTCCCTTGACGAGGTACACGTGGGCTCCCAGATAGATGCACTCTTTGAGAATGCTTTCAGGCACATCTTTGGGCATGAACGCGAAGACTTCAAGTCCAGCCTGCGCTCCGTAAGCGGCTAGGGCCGCAGCTGCGTTGCCAGCCGATGGAACTGCGATTCGCTTTATGCCCAGCTCCTTGAGTCTCGAGGCTGCAACCGCCATTCCTCTTGCCTTGAACGTTCCTGTTGGTAGTCGTCCGTCATCCTTAACGTACACGTTCTTGAGGGCTGTTGCACTGCCTCGTGAGAGGCGAAGCACTGGCGTGTATGGTTCGCCTAGGGAAACGATGTTTTCAGCAGAGGATATGGGAAGAAGTTCGATGAACTTCCAGAAGCTGTCGCTCCTCTTCTTCAACGCTCTTTTTGATAAGGCGTCTGCAACTCTGCGCAAATCGTAGCGGAACAGAAGTGCTCCATCACATTTTTTGCAGACTGTTAGTGCTCTGTCAGGAGGGAAGGTTTCGCCACATCTGCTGCATTGGACTTGACCGCTGAACATGTTCCTAACCTATATTGGCATACCATAAAAGTCATTATAACTGTTCCCGTTTACCAAGAGTGCCCTTGAAACCGGAATCTCCTATGTGTGATAATAACAGTGCCATGATGTTCGTCAAAAAAAGAAATTGCACGATGAACGGGAAGACGTTTCCAAATTCATCTTTAGATTACGTCACGTGCATTTTTCTTGTCGTTACACTGCTTCTTTCGCTTTTTTTCTGACACCTGAATCTTCGAATCTCTTTTCAAGCGCTTTGGCGACTTCGTTAGGGATCTTTTTCTCGAATGGTAGCTCCTCGGCTTTCAATAAGCGTTCCAAGAGTGTTTGGCTTAGCTTGCCTGCGGGGATGAAGGCTTCAGGACCGCACCAGCGCAGGTCTTCAAGGTTTGTGTGCATGATTTGGGCTGCTCCTCCTCCTCGTGACAGCATGATAGAAGGAACACCGTAGAAGGCTAGGGGCATGTGGTCTGAACCTCCTATTCCCAATTCACTCGTGGCTTGGAGGCGTATTCCAAGCTCCTTGGCTGTGAAAGAGAGGTATGATTTCAATTCTTCTGGTCCCAGAACGACGGCGCTCAAGCTTCCGAGCAGTATGCCGTGAACGTCGAAGTCGAGGCAAAGCTTAAGGTTCTTGGTGTTCTCAGGGTTTTCGGCGTAATGGAAGCTGCC
>DASPPK010000030.1:0-4535 GCA_035625495.1 Candidatus Acidiferrales bacterium
GGTCCCTCTCGACTTTAGCGATTATCGAAGCTGCTGAAACCGCCACGTAGTTTCGATCGGCCTTGTGTTCAGAGACAATGTCAACTTTGAAAGACATACACTCCAAGATGTGCTGTTTAAACCGCTCTTCCAAAACGTCAGAAGCGTCAACGAAAACCCTGTCAGGTTTAAGTGTCTCTATTATCCTTGCCATGGTTTGCGCTTCCAACCAGTTCAACTTGTGAAGCTTCCGACCGCTCTTCACAACCACATCTATCTCTTCTGGCTGAAGCTTCAGTACAGCATATCTCTGAACAATGTTCCGAATTCCGGGTGCCAGCACTTCTCTCCTGTGCGGAGACAAGAGCTTAGAATCCTTAACACCTAATTCTTTAAGCTTCGGCAAATCCTCTTCTTTCACCAAAACTCCTGCGATAACCAACGGGCCAATCACGGCTCCACGGCCTGCATCGTCGACGCCCGCTACCAACATCAGAACCAGTCTCTTCTTCAAGAGTTATCTTAGTTTCAAAGTAATAACCCTTTATTTAGCATCAGCTTTCGACAGAAAGTCCAATGCCTCTCTAATGATCGTGTCAAACACGTCCTCCCTGTTAACGTTCGTGAGAACATGTACTTCAGCGTCTTCTCTTTTCTTTATGCTGTCTACTAACTGGTTATCCATTTTCTGATGAATCGTGGAAATAACAAGCTTCTTGCTTTCAACAGCCTTTTTGACAGTTTCTCTGAACTGTTCTGATAATTGCTCCATTGGTCCAATCTCGTCAATGATGGCAACATCAAGTTTTTCACAGGCTTCCAGTATGGCTTTCACACCTACCTCGTTCAAGTCGTCAATGTCAACGCGGTATTTTCCCACTCGGGGGCCACGTTCTTGGTGCACCCTCGCTAACCAACCCTTCTTGTTGCTGTTCAAGTCAGTTACTTCGAAGCCGACACGACTTCCAGAAATGCGAACTTCACGACTTATCATTCCTCCGACCCTATAGCCCTTAGCTCTCAAGGCCTCAATAACCTTCAGCAAAAGAGTTGTTTTGCCGACGCCTGGACTGCCCGTTAAGAGTAACAGATGTTTCTTCAACCGTTCTTCGCTCGACACCAGAAGTCTAATATCGCTTTAAAGAGTTTTCCGTACCCATGTTTAGGAACAACCCAAACATGATTCTTGAGAGTTTCAAACCTAGTTTTCCAACAGAGATCATCGAAGAGGGCAGAGTCAAGGTTTTAGTTCCCGAACTTAAGGCCTTTGTAAAGCTGCCCTCTGATTATGCGCCTTCCAAGGCCCCCGTGTTCTACAATCCCGTCATGGAATTGAATCGTGACCTAGCTGTTCTTGCATTACAAGCGCATCAGAGAAAGGTTGAGCGCGAGATCTCCGTGTGCGAACCCTTGACTGGCTGCGGTTTGAGGGGCATACGTTTTGCCGTGGAAGTCGATGGAGTTGGAAAAACTGTGTTGAGCGATATTAATGGACAGGCTTTCCGCCTTGCGAGTTACAACGTGCAGATGAACGGTCTTTCTAAACGCATTACCGTGAGAATGAAAGAGGCAAACTTCGTCCTGAGCGGTCACAGTGCTCCGCGCATGCGGTTTGACTTCATAGATATTGACCCCTTCGGCTCTCCAGTGCCGTTCCTCGATTCCGCGGTTCGCGCGTTGCGCGATGGTGGTCTCATTGCTCTAACAGCTACTGACATGGCGTCTCTGTGTGGTGTTCACCCAAGAGCATGTTTGAGAAAATACGGTGGAAACCCTCTGCGTACGGAATACTGCCACGAACTAGCTGCGAGACTGATAGCTGGATGTCTGACCACCGTGGCAGCTAAACATGATCTGGGTGTGAGCGTGGTCTTCACGCATCGAGGAGAACATTACTCTAGGGTTTACGCAACCGTGAAATACGGGGCAAAAAACGCTGATGAAAGCATGGGAAAAATGGGTTTTATCCTACACTGCTTCAAATGTTTCCACAGAGAAACCAAAAAGGGCCTGTACGAAGTTGAGCTTTTGAAAGAGTGCAGAGAGTGTGGCTCAAGGCTGAGGGTCGCTGGTCCTCTATGGCTCGGGAAGTTGTCTGATACTGGTTTCTGCGATATGATGGAACAAGAAAGTCGAAAAAGGAGGCTAAGATTTGGAGCAAAAATAGCAAAAACGTTGAACTTGATAAAGAGTGAGTCCAGCGCTCCGTTCACGTACTTCGTCGTTGACAATTTGTGTGATGCCCTAAATTTGCCAGTTCCACCACTCAAGGTTGTCATCGAAGCATTGCGAAAAGAAGGTTTTCAAGCCTCGTCGACTCATTTCAGTTCAAGGGGAGTACGGTCAGATGTTTCCGCGTTTGCATTGAAGGAAATGTTGCGCGGATTGGCCAAAACTACTCCCTCCGATGCAGGGGAATGATTTATCGGTTTCAAAAAAAGAAATTGGCTGCTCAAGTCAATATCTAGGTTTGTTTGCCGAACCTTTACTCAACGGGCCTTAACTCAGCTTCACGGAATGGAATGTTGTCCGCGATCCTGCGCTAGGCGGACTACATATACAACAAATTATGACGGCATCGTCGATTATCAGCGATGCAATATTGACCTGCTAAAGCCTTCGCTTCTCACCAGGCGGATCTAATCTGAACGGTGACAGCACGGTCGATATCCTGACGTAGAATGCCTGCCTCCAGCGTTAGGCGCACACGATGTGATCTTCTTCTTTTCTCTTTTTGGCATGATTGTTCTTTTCTAAGAAAGGCATCTAATGTTCTTTGTTTCTTTGATTTGCTCTGCATTGATCGAGTTTTTCCACGGCCCGTCGAATATGGGGAATAGTAATTGAGCCACCAACGATCAATGCGATGTTCAGAGCTTCAAAGAACTGATCGTCACTGACGCCTTCCTGGACGCAACGAATAACGTGATAGGTAATACAGTCGTCACAGCGCAAAACCATAGAGGCAACGAGGCCAAGCAGTTCCTTGGTCTTGACTTCTAAGGCCCCTTTTTCATATGCCCGATTGTCCAACGCAAAGAATCGTTTGATCCCAAGATTACCACTAGAGAGGATTCGTGAATTCATACGTTCCCGATAACGTCTAAATTGATCGACACTATTCAACACAATCCCTCAGCTCCATAGACTACGAACACCCCAAAAAGTCTTTGTGCCCAATAGTCTGAAAAGAATGCACGAAGTCTAAAATATGCCCAAGAACAACTTACCATGCATGAAGATGCAGTTGGTAGGTTTCGGTAATGTTGGCAAAAGCCTCCTCGCCCTCATAAAAGAGAAGCAAGAGATTCTGAAATCTATTGGAGTTCATCTGGTGATAGTTTCAGTTTCCGATTCGAAAGGAACAGCATTGGACAAGGGAGGTCTGGACCTAGAAGAGATGTTGAAGCACAAGGATTCTGGGTGGAAAGGCTTCGGCAAATATGCGGATGGCTTCACAGCATTGGACGCCATTAAAGAGATAGAAAGCGACGTTGTGGTGGAGCTGACGCCATCAACTCCATCAGGCCAGCCGGGCTTGTCCCACATTAGGACCGCCTTGATGAGGAAAAAGAACGTTGTCACTGCCAACAAGGGTCCTCTTGTCGTCGCATATAGCAAGCTCATGAAGCTGGCCAGAAGCAATAATGTCCAGCTCCTTTACGAGGCAACGGTTGCTGCTCATGTTCCCATTTTCTGCCTGATTGATTCATGTTTCAGGGCTGATGAGCTTCTGAGTCTCCAAGGGATTCTCAACGCCACGACGAACTTTATAATAGGCGAAATAGAGAGAGGCAGAAATTTCCAAGAAGCCTTGAAGTATGCGATAGAAGCAGGGTGGGCGGAGACAAACTACTCTGACGATGTGGATGGAATAGATGCGGCCAGAAAAGTCGTGATACTGGCCAATTCGTTCTTCAAGAACGATGCAAAACTGGAGAACGTGAAGGTAGAAGGAATAAGGAACGTAGAGCCGATGGTTGAGAAAGCCAAAGAACTAAGCAGAAGAGTGAAATTAGTATGCGAAATCTCAAAGAGAGGAACCAAGCATGAAATGCATGTCGAACCAAGACTAATACCGCTGGACGACCCTTTGGCCAACGTCAATGGAGGACACATGGGGTTGAAACTTTCGTTCAAGACATCGCAGCAGATCTTTGTCTCAGCACAGTTTTCGGGTCTTAAGCAGACGGCTTACGCTGTGTTGAACGATCTAACCAAAATAAGTTCCATTGCAGAAGCTTGCTAGATCACGAGTTTCCTGTGTAAGCAGGCGCTTCCTTTCTAAAATCACTGAAAGCGGGAAGGCTCTAGTTGAAAGAGAAACGAATAGTCTAAGTAATTGAACTTCTAATCTGAAGTAAACGCATGGATGGATGTCGAAGCCAATTGAGACAAAAAACGCTGGTCACGTCCGCTTGGCCTTACTTGCACAGCACTCCGCATCTAGGCAACCTGGTAGGTTCAATCCTGTCCGCAGACGTGTTTGCTAGATACTGTCGGCTGAAAGGTGAAGATGTTGTCATGGTCAGCGGCTCGGACGAACACGGCACTCC
>DASPPK010000031.1:0-18290 GCA_035625495.1 Candidatus Acidiferrales bacterium
CTGTGCTTGGTCAGAGAAAAGGATGCGAACTATCTTCAGACCTGTCCAAAAGTGTAGGATGTATAATCTGGGTATAGTTCCCAGTGCCGGGGTCTCCTAGCTAGGTATGGAGCAAGCCTGGAGACGATCAATCTCGCCTAAAAGCTTGTGGCCTCTCGGGGCCACGTGGGTTCAAATCCCACTCCCGGCGCCAACACTATTGCTTTTTGCAGAATGTTCCTTTGGATTATCAGAACTCCTCTCTTACGTGAACTGTGGTGGTGGGTGACTGTTCCCGATAGCTAGATCACGAAAGCACTGTTTCATTAGAGAAGGCGTACGCACTTCACTCAAGGACGAAGATGTTCCTTTTTCGGCCCATGTCCTTAAGTATTTTCGGCCAAACGGTGACGCTCACTTCGCCGAGATGCGCTTTCTTGAGTATCACCATCTGTGTGCGCGATTGTCCTATGCCGCCTCCGATGCTGAGTGGAATCTCATTTTTCATTATGGCTTTGTGGTAGGGGTACTTGAGAAAGTCAAGCTGACCTGACATCTCTAGCTGTTTCTTGAGCGTTTCTGGGTTGACGCGTATGCCCATTGACGTCAGTTCGTGGCGGCGCTTTGTCACAGGGTTCCAGACGAGTATGTCACCGTTGAGGCCGTGCATCGGTTTGCCGTCCTTCGACTTGGTTTCCGTAACCCAATCGTCGTAATCTGCCGCCCTCATTTCATGTGGGTAGCCGTCCTTAAGGGGCCAGCCGATTCCGTAAATGAAGATTCCAGGGTAGTCTTGTAGAATTCTTGTCTCCCGTTGTTTGCGCGGTAGATTTGGGTACTTGTCAAGGATATCCTCAGCGTGTAGAAACGTGAGTTTCTCGGGGAGGTCTGGATACTTGTCCGTCTTCAGTTGGGGATAGAGCTTCTGGACGTGTTTCTCAGCGCCTTTGATGACTCTCCAGATCTTCTCCACGGTTTCGGTCAAGTACTTGAGATTCCGCTCCTTCTCAGTTATCACTTTTTCCCAGTCCCACTGGTCCACGTATGCGCTGTGGTCGTGGTCGAGAAAGTAGTCCTTGCGCACGGCGCGCATGTCGGTACACAAACCTTCTCCAGGCTTCATTCCAAACTCTTTCAGGGCCATGCGTTTCCACTTGGTAGCAGCTTGGACTATTTGAGCGTTAACAGGGTGTTTGTCATAATCGTTTGAAATGTGGAACTGGATCGGCGTGCGGGACCCATCGCGGTCTAAGAGGTCGTTGATGCCGCTTTCCACGTCCACGATAAGAGGAACCTGAACCATGATCAGATTAAGCTCTTTGCACAGGTTTTCCTCAATGTAGGTCTTTATGGCAAAGATCGCTTTCTGCGTATCTTTCGGGTTCAAAATGGAGTGATAGTCCTTCGGCAAAATCTTCTCCAACTCCTCGTATGTGCCGATGCCCGGACCAGCTAAATCCGCTTTTTTGTCCGACATGATAATCACGCACTGCATCGGATATCCAAAACCGCAATATAAATTTTCAGTAAGAGCACCTGTTTATCTACTATTAGCATTCAATAATGATGACAACTAAGCGCTCTGGTAACATCTCAGTTGCGGCGAGAAGTCAAATCCCCTCATTGACGTCATCAATGTCATCAACGCCATCTTCAGCGCGTACTCATACTGCCTTTTTCATCTCTGCTATCGCATCTTTAATTATTGAAGCAGATTTTTCAAAGGCCTTCTTTGCTTCCGCATCTAGCTTAAGCTCCAGAATTCTTTCAACCCCATTCTTTCCGAGGACGCACGGAACGCCAATCGAAAGATCCGAAAACCCGTATTCGCCCTGCAAAAAAGTGGAAACACTCATCACTCTGTTTCTGCCTCTCAAAACAGCATCAGCCATTATCGCAATGACAGCAGCAGGAGCGTAAACCGTAGACCCTTTAAGCTTTATCACGTCTGAACCTGAAGCCCGGGTTGAGTCCACCACCTTTTCGACCTGCTCCTCGTCAAGTAAGGTTGTTATCGGTATTCCTGAAACGGAAGCGAAGTTGACGAGGGGGACCATTGAGTCCCCGTGTTCCCCAATCACCAAAGCGCGAATGTCCTCCCGTGAAACGCCCAGTTCCGATGCGATGTAGGACCTGAACCGGAGAGTGTCAAGAATGTTTCCCATTCCGAAAACACGGTTTCTTCTAAACCCTGACTCATCATAGGCAACGTAGGTCATCACATCTACAGGATTACTGACCATCATCAACATGCATTCAGGAGCATACTTGACAACCTCTTTCACGATCGATTTGACTATTTTCGCGTTCTTGCTCAAGAGGTCAATTCGACTCATCCCAGGCTGCCTCGCCAAACCAGCAGTCACGATGACGAGCTCTGAACCTTTCATTTCGCTGAAATCACTGGTGCCTTCAATCTTCCCGTCAAACTCGATCGCAGGGGCCGCCTGCATCATATCCAAAGCCTCGCCCCGAGCCAAATTCTCAGCGATGTCTATCAGAACAACGTCGCTGATTCTGCGTCCCAGAATGTTAAAGGCAGCAGAACTTCCAACTTTTCCAGCGCCTATTATCGTGATCATATCATAGAAGTGACAAGCTGGCTTCACATAAACCTAACTAGAAATGGTCCAAAATAGAACCAAGAAAGCTTAATTAATCAAAATATTTCTTTAGTCACTGCGGCGCCTACGCCATGATAGCCCTGGTAGTATAGTCCGGTCACATTGATGAAAACAGCATCAATGTCGGAGTAGTATATGCGGCTGTCGCCCGCAGGACCCGGGTCCAAATCCCGGCCAGGGCGCCACTTCTATAAGAGACTTCCTTTGTAATGGACTGAGGCTGGCAGCCGAGGCATCGGTTGTTTGTGTAAAGAGTGCAGCGGCTGCAATCTGTTTCGGTTTCGCATGGGATAGTCTCCTTTTTTTCCCATAAACTTCGTCAATGCACAACTGCAACTTCTAAACACGCATGGTGAAAAACATACATCAAAGAACTGAGAGAAGAAAACGCTGAAAGCAGATGCCTGAAAAGATAGCATAATTCTTATTCGTTTTGTTGAAGAAAAGTTGTAATTACATGAATAAGATGTAAGTGTTAAGTGATTTTTGGTAAACGGCTAATCGTTCGTGCTCTCCTTTGTTTCCTGCTTGCCGACTAACTGCTTGAGCTTCTTCTCCATTTTCAGCTCGTACTCGTGTTCCTTCACAGGCCGAGGCAGGCCTTTTTTCTTGAAAAGTGAGTTTGGAGGAACGATCCGTTTCTCTCCTACCCTCACGTTGATTTTTTTGCCGTAAACTTCATCTTCAAATGGCTCCAAGGCTTCCACGACCCAGTTGCCACGACTTTCTGATAACACAGCGACCTTGTGCTTTCCTTTGTAGTAGCGAACTTCTCTGCTCATGACATCTCACGCTAAAATTTCTGACGCGAGGATCTTATAAAATAGACGTTCTATAATAGCCTACAGGTCCAGAAAACATATGAACACCTTCAGACCATGTTCTGGATCGAAAAGGGTTGACGTTTTCTCAAGTACGGAATGAAAAAAAGTATTCAGATAATTGGCTACATGATGTTCTCAAAAGCACTGGTGTAGGTCAGGATGAGGTCCCAACGATCACTGCCAAATCCTCGCGAAGCGGTCTGTGCGTAGTCTGCAAAGGTTCAAGACTCTTGTGCGGCAAGACACGATGTCCGATAATTGTGAAGGTCAACTACTACCTGAGAAGTGTGCCTTTGATGAGTAGCGAAGACATCGCAGGCGCTTCACCACCAAGTGTCTTCATCGGCAGAATGGGCTATCCTAACGTTTATGCAGGACCACTGGTGCCGCCCGTGCAAGATGACACGAGTATTTATGACTTGCCGGAACTCTGGTTTGGAAAATCAATAGATGAAATCGTGGCTTTTCGGTCGATGCTCATTCGAGGCAAACAGAGAGTGCATGTTCAGAAATTCGTTGAAGCAGGAAAAATAATTCAGAAAACCCGCGAACTGGCCCTAGCAATTAAGCCAGTGGATGTTGAATTGATCTTGACCAAAAAGCCTCATGGTTCCATATTCTTGAGCGACGAAGTCCAACCTTTTGGGCCGTCGGCTCCTATCAGAGACTTGAACGTTGGCAACACAAGATGGGACCAGCACGTGGAAAAAGCGTACTCAGACACCGACCTCAAGGCTGTCCAAGCAGTGCTTGAACTCTACGGCAATGGTGTGTTTGAAACGAAAATTCAGAGGGCCTTCAGCGTAGGAGCCTTCGGCATCGAGAAGAACCGGCGATTCGTGCCAACACGCTGGAGCATAACGGCTGTGGATGACATTATTTCGAAAAACCTCATGAGCCAAGTCAGAGAATTGCCTGAGATCAGCGAGTACCGCGTTTACGAATCTCACTACCTTGACAACGTCTTCGAAGTCCTCATGATACCGCGGGAATGGTGTTATGAAGCGATCGAAGCGTGGTACCCTGGCACCGTTTGGAACCCAGATGGTGAACACGTTGTTATGTTCGGTGATTCGGAAGGCCACGATGGTAGAACCTCCTATGCAGAGATAGGTGGATGTTACTACGCCGCACGGTTGGCAGTCTGCGAGCTACTGGTGAAGGAAAGAAGGCAAGCATCGGTTATCGTTCTGCGGGAAGCTCACCCTGGCTATATCATGCCGGTTGGAGTATGGCAGGTCAGAGAAAATGTGAGACATGCTATGGGCCAAAAGCCGTTAACCTTCAACACATTAAACGAGGCGCTGGAAGCGATTGCAGGCAAGTTCAAGATCCCTCTTCAGAGTTGGATAAGACAGAGCCAACTCATTCGCAACGCCTTGTTCCAAAAACGAATAACAGACTTTCTACGCAAACCCAAGCCTGACTGACACGGAAGACGACGCGCTTTTCTCGGCCGAAGCCTGTTCCAGCTAGCCTGCTGAGTTTGTTGTTTCATCTTCTAACTCTGTCTAACTCTGCTCAGGGCCCAAGTTGACACGCCCTTCCTGATCTCTTCTTCGTCCATGAACTTTGACCCGCTCGCAACTTTTTCCGCCTTAGCCTGTTTGTCGTAATCTTCAACTCGCTTGTTCGTTGCGGTGACCAGCTTCTCAAGCCAGTGCAGCTTTTCCTCCACCCTGTCACGAGTTGTCACAAGCTTTATTGCACTTCCCACAATTAGCACTTTCCTGTCCCAAAAGTCTAAGCTAGACCACAACTCTTGTTCAAACAACGTGTGCCAAACGTAGGAAGGATCGGAATCCAATGGCAAAGTTATAATGTAGGCTGTTGGGTGGAACGGATCCTTCTGTATGTCAACGTGCATAGGGTCCACCGGATGTTTGATATTCACTTTTTCTGCTATTTTCGCCAACTCTGACCCCACGTTAGACTAAGCTAGTCTCAAAAAGTTAAAGCTTGCGTCCCGATAAGAAGATGGATCCACGAAAATACTATTGAAATCAATTCTTGATTTCAGAGGACACATGATTCTGAGTTTCTCGAATGTTACGAGGTCTGAAGCAAATGCTATCTTTGAGAAGTTCCCGTCATTTTCTTGTATTTTTCCATAGAAGAAGTCACTATTACACATGCGTCTTTGACGTTCTTCCATTCTTTGAAATTTGCCCATTTGATCGGCTCTAGCCTCTTGTATGTTTCAAAGAACTCTTGAATCTCTCTGAGTCTTTGCGGATGCACGTCTGGAATGTCGCGGTAACCATCGAATCTTGCGTCGTTGACTGGGACAGAGAGAATCTTTGGGTCTTCCCCTTTTTCGTCTTCAACGATCAATGCTCCTATCGTTCTCACTTTGACTATGCAACCAACCTCAAGCGATTCATAGCTCATAACCATTATGTCGAGCGGATCATCATCCTCAGCCAAAGTCTGCGGCACAAAACCGTACTCCACTGGAAAAACCACTGATGAAGGTATCACTCTGTCCAAAACAAATGCCTCCCACTCGGAGCGGAACTCGTACTTGTCTCTTGACCCGCTTGAAACTTCAATCACGACATTTAAAAGCGTCGGAGGCTTGTCACCTGCTGGAATATCCTTCCAGAGATTCATCACGATCAGCGGTTATGACAAGAGTCACACCGACTAATCTGTTTTTCCTGAGAACGGCCTACGCTCATTGAAAAGTCGACCTTTTTATCATTTCTGCTCTGACAAAATCGACTTCATTCACGATGAATCCAGTGGCCGGCGAAGAGGGATTGGAATTATCTTGGAATGTTGCCAATTTAGGTTTCCTTGAAAAACTCGGCCAACTTTTTTGTCTCAACTCGAGAAAGTACCTCGGCGCATTTTCTTGGATCTAGGTGCCTAAACTCTAGGCCAAGAGTCGTGAGGATCCTTTGAACGTCTTTTGCGATGCTCGGTGCTACGAGTATTCCTCGCACGGCACGGTCTGCCCTCGTTCTTATCGCTTCAATGTATCTTGCAAGTTGGACAGCTGCGGCTTTCCCAGCTGTTTTGCGCTTGATTTCGACGACTACAAGCTTTCCATCCTTGTCCATGCCATAAACATCCACGAAGCCTGGTTCAACCTTCTTTTCATACGTTATAGGTCTGAAGCCTTCCTCTAGCAGGTCAGGTTTGAGCAAAATGGCCTTTTGCATGTCCTCTTCACTTGCGTAGAGCGAAAACTCTCCCGAATCGACCAAAGCAAGCGAGGCAACGAGCTGAATCGCGTCAAAGAAGACCATAACTGTCTCAACAGGCTTCTGCCTCAGGGCACGAATCTCCAAGACCTCGCCCTTGACATGTACGTTGAGGACCACATCCCCACCAGGCATCCAGTTAACCGGTTCGTAACCCATGGAACGATGAACGAGAAGCGAACCGTCTGCCTTCACGATAAGTATGCGTTCTCCAGGGCCGAGCTTTGACTTTGCCCTACCAAGATAGTGCACTGAGCATCTGCCGATGATAAGCAGCGTGTTGTTACGTGACACGGCCTCTTTGACCAAGTTTTCGGCCTCTTCAACGCTGGGATCAACCAGCACCGTCGGAAGCTTTGAACCAAGCATTTTATCGTCGCCAATAGCTTTAGAAGATATTGCACTCATAAAATTTCTGAAGGTTTGGAATGAGCGGTTGGCACAAAAAACGTAGAGTCATTAAGGGCTACGATACGACGGCAAGCATTTACGACAGACGCTACGCTGAGGAGCAAGCAGCCAAGGTTGAAGCTGCATTGAAAAACGTGAGGATTGAAAAAGAAGGGCTGATCTTGGACGTTGGCTGTGGAACCGGCATCCTCTTTGACCATGTCGCTGACCAGGTAGACGAAATTGTCGGCCTTGACTTTTCCAAGAAATGCCTCCTCCAAGCGAAGGAGCGCATAAGCAATAAGAGCGTGCGAAACGTGCAGCTGATTCTAGCAGATGCAGACAACATGCCCTTTCACAACAAAGTGTTCAGCACGGTTTTTGCCATGACGATCCTACAAAACATGCCACGCCCTAGCAAGACTCTATCTGAAATCAAACGCGTCTCAAGAAATGACGCCTTTTTTGTGGTTTCTGGTTTGAAAAAAATCTTTACCAAGAAGAGTTTTGAACGGCTATTGAAAGATTCTCAGCTAAACACTCTCATGCTTGACGATGAAAAACTGAAGTGCTACGTTGCTGTCTGCACCAACCCGCGATCATTGGCTTTACTGCAAGCCCGAAAGAGATTTGACACTTCGCATTGAGCGAAGGCTAATGAATGAGACTTGAAGTTCTTCCAAAGAAGAGGGAATGGTGCTGGAGAAAAAAAGACTTCCACCAATAGGGCAATGGCCTTTTTTCAATTATTGCGAACGTGAGCGCGTTGACATAATCGATCTCACATGTCTTATATAGTCACTAATCAGTGTTTTAGAACAAGGCGCCTTCATGAGGATCCGTGAGACCTTTTCGGGACACAGATCGTTAGTGGAGATATGCAGCTTCTTCACTTCCACAAGGTTGCTGATTCTTCTCATTGGCTGGCTGTCAAGTCTCGTAATTCTAAAATCAGAATATTACAACAATCCTCCATCCGTAGTAGGCCTTTTTGTCAGATGGGACTCAGGATGGTATCTTTCAATTATCCAAAATGGCTACTCTTACGTGCCAGGAAAACCGTCAAACGTGGCGTTCTTCCCTCTTTATCCGTTGCTCGTGAAGGTCTTTTCCTTTGGCCTTGCAGATGTAACGATAACGGGAATCGTTCTTTCAAATGTTGCTCTACTCTTAGCGATGATCTACCTGTTCAGACTAGTCCAGCTTGACTACCAAAACACGAAGATACCTTTGAATTCAGTTATCTTTGCCCTGATATTTCCGGCTTCTTTCTTCTTTTCGATATTTTATGCTGAAGGTCTTTTCCTTTTTCTAACCGTTGCGTGCTTCTACTATGCCAGAAAAAATCGTTGGCTCTTATCATCACTGTTCGGATTTTTTGCTGCGTTAACGAAAACGTTAGGTGTTTTCATATTCATACCGATCTTAATCGAATACTTGGCCCCAACTTCTATCAAGGACCTCAAATTCAGCAAGATCAAGAAAGACATACTTTACTTGCTGTTGATTCCCGCAGGCTTGCTTACCTACATGACCTACCTGTACATCAGGTTTGATGAACCTCTGGCGTTTCTGAAAACAGAAACGGCATGGAGCAGAGGATTCGCACCAGGAATTTTGACATTAAAAACCCTTTTTTCTTACCCTCCCTTTTACAAATTCACCTTTCTGGGTTTTGTCGTATTGTCAATTTTTATGCTAGTCTACCTGATCTATTCCAAGGTTAGAATAAGCTACATAGTGTACACTGCTGTCCAATTGTTCATCATCCTTTCCTCAGGTCTAATGGAGAGTTTCCCAAGGTACATCAGCGTTTTGTTTCCAATTTACATCGGTTTCGCCATAATGGCCAAAAACAGATTCTGGGAAGACACCATCAAATTCTTCTCCGTCTGCCTCTTAACGCTCTTTGTGATCTTGTTTGTAAACGGTTACTGGTTCACTTGAACACGCTACTTCTACTTCAGACTCGTATAAACATCTAAGTACCGTGCACAAAAGCAGGGGCTTATTGGGTTTTTCCAAAGTCCTTGCCTTTCAGTGAATTTGGACACAGAGTTGAGTATTTCCAAAAAGTTTAATAAACCAACTACTTTCCTCGATGGTTAATCGAGGTGTCGAAATTGGTATCTGAGAAAGTGATGCGGTTTCAAGGAAAGAATAAGGATCTTAATCAGCTATCGCAGCAGATTGTTCAGCAACTGACGAGTGACGGATACAAAACCCAGGCAACCACTGCACCTTTGGGACAAGTTATTCAAGCTAAAAAGGCTGGGATTTTGCGGGACATAATTACTGCAGATAGGGCGTTCAGCATTCTGATAACGGGACAGCCGAACGACTTTACAATCCACATCGGCGTAGGCAAGTGGATTCAGAACATTGCAGTAGCAGCGGCTGAGGCAATCCTTCTATCTTGGCTGTTCCTCGCCGTGGACGTCCCAGAAATGCTTTGGACTCAACATGTTGAGAGGGGAATCGCCAAGGAAATAACGCAGATCGTAGGCTAGTCTGGAAAGATCAGCACGCTTTTTCAACTCCCTTTTTCTTAAAGAATCAAAATTAATATCTTTCCGACGCATTCGTGCTTGAGGACTTGAGAATGAGGCGAAATTGTGTATAGACTTCAAGTTGCCCATGCGCCAAAATGAAGTTTCTATTTATTCTTTTCCTTAATTTCGTCAGGGTTCTCCTTCCTCAACGCTTACAGAGCGCACGTAAGACTTAAGCCTGGAACCTGTCTACTTGATCGTTGGTTGTTATGAGTAAATCAAAAGAAAACAGAGCTGTTCATTCAGGATTTCGCACAGTCACGCCCTATCTCGTGATCAACGGAGCCGCAAAGGCTATCGAGTTCTATAAGAAGGCTTTCAACGCCAAAGAACTCGCAAGAAACCCTCTTCCAGACGGAAGAATATTGAATGCACGAATCAAGATAGGCGACTCCATAGTGATGTTGTCTGAGGAGTTTCCAGGGTCCGAGGTTAAATCACCGACCTCACTTGGAGCCAGCACAGTGACGCTTCACATTTATTCAAAAGACGCAGAGAAACTGTGGAAACAAGCCATTTCTGCAGGAGCAAAAGTAACGATGCCGATGGAAAATCAATTCTGGGGAGAGCGATACGGACAGCTTGCCGATCCGTTTGGTCACCGTTGGTCAATCTCGAAACACGTCAAAATGAGTGATGAAGAGATGGAGACCAAACGAAAAGCTTCATTCGCAATGTTCAAGCAAGATCAGCATCCTGGAAAAACCAAGTAGATCTCCTCTAAACAACTCACTTGCGGAAAAATCCTCCCCACCTTCGATGGCTAAGGATCTTTTGCGCCTGACTCGGTGAAGACTGATTCAAGACTAGTTCGCGCATGCTACAGCCAAACTTCTAAGCGTTCTTCCTTATTTCCGTCCCTAATGTTCGATTTCCGTTTAATCAAGTGGTTAAAATTCGCCTTTAGCCATACAACAACTCGCACGGTTCAAAAGGCGAGAATCCATCGGTAGTTCTGAAGGCACTTTTCTTGCGAAAGGTAGCTAAGTCCGCATTGCCTTCAAAGTTGCCTTTGGCACGTAATCAAAGAACCTTTCGGTTGTATTGCCCAAGGTCCATTCTGCGCGGATTCTGGTCTTCTTCTCCACTTTGCGCAACTCTGAGAGCAGCATGCGGTTCAGGTCTCTGGCGCTTTCTCCATCAAGCTCTGCGATAATTTCGAATCCTCCGCTCATGGACTTGATGGTCCCTTCATTGCCTATAATTCGTTCAATCACTAGTTTGATCGCTTGAGGATTGTCACTACTTACTCTTGCAGATAATTTAAACCTCTTATCAACCATAACGCATCCAGACCTTAAACAAAGCTGGAAGTTCCAGTATAAAAATCTGCATTTCATCCTCACACAATATTACAGTAGCTCTGGAATAAATTTCGCATAAGTGCCAGACATTGCAGCCGACGGCCGAACCTCAGTTTCAATGCGTTTAAATAGCCCAAACGGGCCAGACACTATTGATCCAACGAACGTGTTTTGGGAAGACGAGCCAAGGGTCTGGAAAATGAAGGGAAAAGCAGTTGTTAGTTTCCTCTTAGCCGCGTTGTTCTTGGTATCGATGTTTTCCCTGAGCACTTTCTCAAGAGCAACGGATTCTCACGGTGCTGTTCCTGGCGGTGTCACCACCGTGGGCTCAACGGACGGGCAAATCTATCCCCTCGGTGATCAAGTCAATGTTCAACGGTTCTATTCCAAAGAGCCAGCTCCGATGGGAATGGCAGACTTCGGAATCCGCCCAGGCGGCGCCTACGAATACGCGACTAACGATTCGATTGGAATAGTTACGATTGCGTCTCTCTCGACCAATAGCAGCCTCAATGATACTGCGATGACTTTTCAGCTTAACGTTAACCTTGTATTTAACACTAGTTCTAGGCAGTACGTGTACTGGATACAGGATGTGGCGCTCATCGATACTGCTTCCAATTGGGTCGATTTCGTGGACAACGTGTGGAATTCTTCGGCCCCCAGCGCTAACATGTTCGCTTCCGGCGTATCTGGAAACGGCCAGGTTGCATCCTCACCAACAGGTGAGTCTTTTTACTATTATGATTGCATAAATGCAAGCCAACCTTTGCCCGGGAACAACATCACTCTCACTTACCCTGCAACTATTACGTTTAATGTGACTTCAACGGTAGGCTCTTCAGGAGAGCCAACCGTAAGTTTCGCGTACGACGATGGCTATGGGTTGATAACCTATGACACGGTCACTTTTACAAATGTAACGGGACTGACGTCTTTAACAGGTTTCGAGGTAAACGGGTTTAATTACACTCCCTATGGGACTTTCTACGATTCAGAGTTGATACTCGGGGGACCCGGTGGTGGAAGCGACACGACGGACATTCAGTCTGACGTTCTGCTTCAACTAGAGTACTGGAACGGTCACAACTATCAGGTCGTGCCTAACGCCTACAACTTCGGAAGCGACACGGCAGAAGGAATAAACGACACACTTTCGCAACCCTTCTACTACCCGACGAATGGAACGATAAGTGCAAGCATACTGCCCGGTGCGGGCAAACTTGGCGAACTGTACGATCAGTCTCAGATGGGAATAATCAATATCACTTCGCCATTAGATTCAGGAACACTTTACGTCACCAATGCGTCGGATTTGAATGCTACTGCATGGCAAATCCAATTTGTCGGCGGGGGAGTTACCGTCACACTGTATCCCGGATACTACGACCTACAATTATACAACCAATTTGGCGCACTCTTCGACCAAGGAAACTTCACGGTCAGCGCGGGCCAAATTCTGAACCTCCAAATACCATCCATCAATGCAGTGTCGGCCAAGACCGTGATTGGAAAAGGCTTCAGCGACAATGTGACTGTTCTAATCGCCGAAAAAGGTGATTATGCTGAAACTTTCAACGTAACCGCATACGCAAATTCAACGGTAATAGGCACTCAACAAGTCAGCTTGAACGCGACAGATCAGATGACTCTAACATTCACTTGGAACACAACTGGCTTTGCCTACGGCAACTACACCATAAGTGCCTACGTCTCGCTTGTCCCAGGCGAAACGAACACGGCGAACGCCACCTTCACGGGCGGCACAGTGACAGTTACTATTCCAGGAGACATTGACGGCAACGGCGTAGTCAACATGAGCGACATAATCAGCCTCCTCAAGGCTTTCGGTTCAACAATCGGACAGCCGAATTACAATCCAAACTGCGACATAGCCAATAATGGCAAAATTGACCTGAGTGACCTAATCATCGCCTTACGCAACTTCGGGCAACACTAGCCATAACGCGTTCAATGGGCCGCGAAGAAAGCGGCCGTGGAAGCTATAACACTCGCTAACGCCTTTCTCGCTATGCCTAGCAGTTCCAACTGGAACCGCGAACGCGGATTATTGCTTGCCGGTTAAGCTGACCGAATTTTAAACCAAACACGATGCACTAAACGTTTTGGTTAACGTTCAGATTCTCGGTCTTGGAATTGGGAACTTTTGGAAACGCAGACGTGAATCGTAAAAAAGGACTTGTCTGAGGAAACCGCCTTTTTCATTTAAGGATTGATGGGGCTGCCCGGATTTGAACCGGGGTCACGAGCGCCCGAGGCTCATAGCCTAGACCAAGCTAGCCGACAGCCCCTTGAAGCTGAAACTCTGGTTTCAGACTTGAAAAACAAATGTTCCTCAATCCCTTTAAACCCTTACGCCTAAATAATACGCTTGCGCTTTGAGGGCTGGAGAGAAAGGTGTCTGTTCCCCAACGGGTCCGCGGAGTCAGGATCTTGAAGGCTGTCTCCTCACCTTTGAGGCTGCAGATTTTGAACCTGCTTTTTGACGAGGGTCCGCTCTCTTACACCGAACTAATGGGTTCTCTCAAGATGAACCCCAGCAGGGATGCTGGAAGGTTTGCCTACCACCTGAAATTCTTGCTCAAAGCGGACTTGATTGAAGCGAATGTCGAAGCAAAGAAGTACTGTTTAACCGAACTGGGAAAGATGGTCATTGACGTTGCGGACAAAATTGACAAGAAGGCTTTCAAGCCGAGAAGTGCGCTTGTTCGCACGAGCCGTCTTGCGCTTGAAGAGTTTGATGCTAACAAGATTGCGAGCTCGCTGACGAGAGAAGCGAAAATGCCTGCTGAGCTTGCTCAAAGAGTGGCCAAAGAAGCGGAGAAACAGCTGATTCGAGCAAGAACGAAGTATCTGACGGCACCACTCGTGAGAGAAGTCGTGAACGCGATCCTGATAGAGAAAGGCTTGGAGGAGTATCGACACAAG
Organism: Candidatus Acidiferrales bacterium; assembly: GCA_035625495.1. Taxonomy (GTDB): domain Archaea; phylum Thermoproteota; class Bathyarchaeia; order Bathyarchaeales; family Bathycorpusculaceae; genus DASPPK01. Next base: position 13,832 of record DASPPK010000031.1, read on the forward strand.
CTCACACGGTTGGGGATACCTGTTCACGACGTGACCAGTCTTTTAGAATCGATGAACATAACCCTTCATGAGACAGTCTCAGCGCAGGAATCAGCTGGCGAAACAGTCTTCAAGGAGTACACGCTGCTGAACGTACTTCCAAGAGACGTTTCAGATGCTCACCTGTCAGGTTCGTTACACATCAACGGCTTGAGCTCATGGATCCTGAAGCCAAATGAAATAATGCACGACCTCCGATTCTTTTTGGCAAACGGTTTAGACCTGGAGAGAATTGACCCGTTGCAACAGTCCCAACCTGCACCTCAAGACTTGCAGGCAGCGCTTTCTTTGACTTTCAACGTTCTTATGCACAGCGCTAAAGAAGTCGACACGATGCAGACACTCGACTACTTCAACGTGTTCCTAGCCCCATTCGCCAAGGATGCTGAGCCCTCCAAGGTCAAAGAAGCTTTGCGGTTGTTCACTACAAGCTTGGCTCAGCACGTGCATGTTTCTATAGGCTTGGAGCTGACAGTTCCAAGCTTCTTGGCCGAGAAGCAAGCCGTGGGCCCTGATGGAAAACATGTGGGCACCTACGCAGATTTCACTGAGCAGACCCAGCTTTTGGCATCTGTCTTGCTTGAGGTTTTTGCAGAAGAGGGCAGCCGTAAGCCCGTGACGGACTCGGAGCTTATCCTGAAACTCCGCGCAGAAACCACCTCGAATGAGAGAGCAAAAGCGTTGCTGTTGAAAGCTCACAGCGTGGCTTCAGAAAGAAGCGGTCTATACTTTGCCAACGCAATAAAGAAAGAGAGGAAACACTCTGTTTTTTCTTCATCAGGGCTTGTGCTTGACGCAGATTTGAACGGTGACTGGGAAATTGACACGTTGCGCACAGGGTGTCTCGGAGCCGTGACGATCAATGTTCCTCGGATCGCGCATGAATCGTGTAGAGACCAGACAAAATTCCTTGAAATCCTAAAGGAAAAGATTGAGATGGCAAACAGGGCGCTAGAAATCAAACATAGGGCCCTGACGCATCGCGGCAAGAATCTGCTACCATTTATCATGCAGGGCGGCAGTGGTGACGAGTACTTCAGACTTGAAAGCTGTTCTCGCATAGTAAACTTGGCGGGGTTAAAACAGGGCGCTGAGATGTTCTGTGAAAAAAGTGTTGACGACGAAAAGACATTGGCCTTCTCCGAGGAAATCGCGCGAGAAGTCTTTGTGTACGTTCAGAAGATCGGCAGAAGGCGCGGAAAACGCTTGTCCGCTGCGATGTTGCCTAACTGCGAGGCTTCTGAGAGACTGGCCCAGATGGACATCGAAAGGTACGGAGTTGCGAAAGTGAAGTTTTCAGGCGTGAGAGAGAAGCCTTTCTACTCCACTGTCAACCGAGTACCGATCATTGGCGGAAGAGTCGCCGAAGAATCGTTGACGTTTGAAGACAAATTGGCCGGAGCGCGTGTTGGTGGAAGCCTAACGGTCGTCGACCTTGGCGAGGGCAAGCATGAGCCTGAAGAGCTTATGGCAATTACGAAACAGCTCACTGAAGGTCACGACGTAGACGTCTTTACTTATGACCGCAAACTCACCTATTGCGTCAGCTGCAAGAAAAGCTGGTTTGGCCTACTGCACAAGTGCCCCTCATGCGGAGCATTGGGAACGTTAGCCTTCTTTGACAAGTACGTGGGCACGTGATCTATGAACGAGAAAGCAGTCTGCTATTTCACTGCGCCAAGTATCAGGGCAAGGAGTGCCATTCGAACCACGATGCCGTTTCGAACCTGTTGGAAGTAACGTGCGTATGGCGTGCTGTCAACCTCAGTGGCGATTTCATCAAGCCTCGGGAGTGGATGAAGAATTGTCAGGTCCTTCTTAGCTTCTCTCAGGGTTTCAAGGTCTATTCTGTAGGAGCCCTTAACCTTGGCGTACTCCACCGGGTCGGGGAAGCGCTCCTTCTGTATTCGTGTGACGTACAGGACATCCACTATCGGAACTATTTTTTCAAGGCTCGTCTTCTCCATTACGGGTATGCGTTCCTTTATCGTCTGAAGAACTTCTCGCCGCATTCTCAGAGTTTCCGGAGAAACTAGGTACAGCTCAATCTTGTAAAGTGAAAGAGCGTAAGCCAAGGAGTGAACGGTCCTCCCGTACCTCAGGTCGCCTACAAGAGCAACTTTTAGCCCTTCGATTCCACCCTTTTCCTTCACCATCGTGTACAGGTCTAAGAGTGCTTGCGTCGGATGTTCCTCAGCGCCGCTTCCCCCGTTGATTACAGGTACCTTTGAGAATTCTGCGGCCAACCGAGCAGCACCCTCAAGTGGATGTCGCAGGGCAATCACATCCGCGTAGTTATCCACAGTGCGTATGGTGTCGGCAAGGTTTTCACCCTTCTTCACTGACGCTATTTCCGCTTCCGCGAAACCTATCGTTGCGCCGCCGAGCTTGTGCATTGCAGACTCGAAGCTTAAACGGGTGCGTGTGCTCGCTTCGAAGAAAAGTGTTGCAAGAATCTTTCCTCGCAGCATTTCTGAACCTTTCTGGGCTAGCGGTTCCATGGTTTTGGCGACTTTGAAAACATGATTTATTTCGTCCTTGGAGAAATCTTTGATCGAGATTATGTCTCTGCCCTCAAACTCCAAACTCCCACCCAAACCACATCTACGCAACTACTAGATAAGAATTTATAGCACTTCATCCAGCGCTCGCTAGTACAAATCGGCAAAATCGCATACCCATGCGTCTTGCGACTCCGAAAAACGGGTGGGGATTTTGTCGGATTTTCTTATAGTTTCCGTGAATTTAGAAGTAATGTGGATGGTAATGTTGTGTGGTAACGGGTCTTGAAGAAGCGGACAGGATGTGGATCGATTCTCCGTTCTGGCGTGCCGTGTGGGGTCTTTGTTGCCGAAAGAACGCGTCGTTCAAGCAGAGAAAAGTCTTGCTCTGCTAAAGGTTAAAGTCTTTTATCTGCGGTTGTGGTATTACCGTTTTCTTAGAAGGGGATTTCAAATGGCCGAGACTGAGCTGAGGGTTTCAAAGATCAAGGATGGCACGGTTATCGATCACATAACGAGGGGACACGCGTTGGACGTTGTTAAGATTCTGGGGATCACGGGAAACGATAAGGGTGCTATAACGATCGCGATTAACGTTCCGAGTAAACGGCTGAAGACGAAGGACATCGTCAAAATAGAGGGCAGGGAATTGAAGCCGCAGGAGGTTCACAAGATAGCTTTGATCGCGCCGCATGCTAGCATCAACATTATTCGCGGCTACAAAGTTGTTAAGAAGGAAGAGGTGAAGCTGCCAAGAGTCATTGACAACATTATCAAGTGTGCAAACCCAGCCTGCATAAGCAATAGCAATGAGCCCGTCAAAGCTAAGTTCTACGTCGAATGCGAGGAACCGCTGTTATTGAAGTGCCACTATTGTGGGTACATCGTTGAAAAGAAAGATGTGCTGCAGCAGTTTTGGTATTAGTGTCGAAGTGTCGAACAACCAGACTGGCGAAATCTTTATATCGTAATATAGCATATACTATTATTAGACATGTCCGGATCTGGACATATTGTATCGGTGCAGAACAGAAATACACGTGGTGAAAACATGATTGAAATGTTCATGTCCAACCTGTGGATAATCGCGCCCAGCCTTTGGGCGGGTTTCCTAGCCTATGTGATCTGGTACTCTGCAAGAGTGAAAACCTACGAGCCCATAACACGTACAGAAGCCAGACAACTCTGGGTCATTCATCAGCAAGACTCCCACTGCGGCAGCACAAAGTGGCGACAACTGAGAAAACGAGGCGTAACAGTAGGCTTCGAATGCGGCTGCGGCCACAAGCATATGCAGCTGCGGCCAGTCGTGGCCCATCTTGCTTCAACGGCCGTTCAGCTTCCGACGACGACGCTGAAAGCCGCAGAACCTCAAAAACAAGACCTCGTTAGAACCTTGAGTCGACCACAGCAACCTTCTTCACCCGATTTGATTACGAGCCAAGCGGAGTAGCTCTTCGAAGTAGACCTTTCCCAACAGCCTGCCTCTGCCCATTCCTGGGCATTCCTTCGTAGAAGAAAAACAGAATCTCCCGTTTTGAAGTGCTCTTAACTCGAACGGATAGTATCGGCAAACGAGCGGTCTCAAAGCGTATATGATACATGTGTCCCCCTCAAGAAATAGGCACTTACCGCTTATGCTCTTTCTCATCTCGTATTCGTAGGGTTCGTGGCCTTCGGTTCTGCACGCGAAATCTTCAACAGGCCTTGAGGTCGTTTCAGAAATCTTCTCCGCCTCCTTTTTCAACAACAGGATGTGCCTGGTCCTCATTTTTGTATCGCCGCAGCATAGTCCGCATCTCGTGCATTCAAACCAGACATTTCTCGGGTAAGCGAAGTTCGTGTGAGTTCTGGACATCAGCGAATGATGCAGGAAGCCAAGGGTAAAAACTCTTGTGCTTTAAACTTTGATTCCAGGT
>DASPPK010000032.1:0-3235 GCA_035625495.1 Candidatus Acidiferrales bacterium
GTGGAGGCTTTCGGCGAGGCGGTCGAATCGTATCAAAAAATCAATTTGAGAAGCTGGGTTGCAGAGTGCCACTGGAAAGCTGCCACGACCTACGACGTGTTGGGTGAGCATTTGGAAGCCGCTGAAAGCTTTGCATTCGCCTCAAACAGTTACAAGGATGCGGTAGAAAAGATCCCGCAGCTCAAGAGCCTCTACCAGGATCACGCATCTTATATGCTGGCCTGGACCGAGATCGAGAAAGCAAGACATCATCACGAGAAACAAGAATACGGTATGGCGAAGGAACATTTTGAGAAAGCTGCCGACCTCCATAAGTCGCTGAGACGATGGAGCTATCTAGAACCTAACTATTCGGCTTGGGCGCGAGTCGAAGATGCAGAGGAACTGAGCAGGAAGGAACAAACCCAAGAAGCAATCAAAGCATTCGAGCACGCATCAAAGCTGTTTACTGACACGAAGAAGTCAGTCCAAGTGCAGCTAAGCAAGATCGAAGATAATGATGAAAAGCAGATGGCAACCGGCATTGTCAAAGCCTCAGACCTAAGAAAGGATTATTGCAACGCCAGAATCGTTCTTGAAGAAGCAAAAATCCTCGATAAGAAAGGCGACCACTTTGCCAGCTCTAAGAAGTATGGTTCAGCAGCAGAGGCATTCGAGAGGACAAGTCAGACTTTAGAGTCAGAGCAGGAGCAGAAGGAATTCAGGTCCATAATCTACCTTTCTCGAGCTTGGCAAAAAATGATGCTGGCCGACGCCACGGCTTCGCCAGAGTCATACTTGGAGGCATCCGCACTCTTCGAGCAGGCAAGCAAAGAGAGCAACACCGAAACAACAGGTTTCCTAGCACTGGGACACAGCCGCTTCTGCAAAGCATTGGAGGCAGGAACAAAATACGCTGATTCCAGAAACATGGACACGTACGTTGAAACTGTAAAATATCTCGAGAGCGCCGCCAACTACTATGTAAGAGCAGGCTTTCCCGCAGCGTCAGAATATTCTGAAGCCACAAAATTGCTTTTTGACGCCTACATGCATACAGACAGTGCTGCAAGAGAGAGTGATCCTGAGAAGAAAGTTAAGCTGTACGCGATGGCTGAAAAGGTTCTGCAGACATCGGCCAACTCTTTCCTGAGGGCAGAGCACCCGGAGAAAAGAGAACAAGTACTGGGACTACTTGAAAAAGTGAGAAAGGAACAGGAACTCGCAGCTTCCTTGATGGAAGTAGTACACGCCCCCGCAATCGTCTCAGCAACAACTTCTTTCAGCACGCCAACGCCAACGAGTGAACAGGCAGTAGGCTCCGAAAGGTTTGAGCATGCCGACGTACAGGCCAACCTGATAGTTCGGCAGAAGGAACTGAAGGTTGGTGAACCCGTTGACCTAGAAATAGAGTTTGTAAATGCTGGGAAGGGTTCTGCCCTATTGACTAGAATCACGGAAATCATTCCTAAAGGTTTCGAACTGGCTAAAAATCCAGAGAATTGTAGAGTGGAGGACAGTTATATCAACTTGAAAGGAAAACGACTTGACCCGCTGAAGACAGAAGAGGTCAAACTCGTTCTCAGGCCAACTGCACGAGGGACGTTTAGATTAAAACCCACCGTGCTTTATCTGGACGAAAGCGGCAATTACAAGTCACACGAGCCTGAACCTGTAATGATAATTGTGAAAGAACTGGGAATAAAAGGCTGGCTAAAAGGAGAAAAATGATCTGCTAGCCAATTTTATAGAATCTGACGAATGATCCCGAGGTTTACCCATTTCCGATTCTCGTCGCCAAAGCAATCTTTCGACTTTATAATGCCGTGTCTTTTTCTTAGAGCACGGGATATTTCGGTATCAGTGCTTAGAATGTGGAATAGAGTCTAAGGCTGTGCCAGATCCGAGGGCTTAATATGTATCGCACCGAGCTGTTGCATTACGGCTAGTCCGTTATAATAAAAAGTCTCTCGCTTGATCTTGCCATCGTGTATTTCGATTATCGATGCACCTTTAGCCGAAATGCTTTTTTCGGTCGCCTTTATCGCAGGAATGCTACTATGGGCATGAGTACCTGTCATGGTCCATTCCAAAGCTACACGATTGCCAGTTTTACACAGCAACTTCGAGCGGATGCGCATGTCAGGAAAATCAGTAAAAACTGATTTGCAGAAGGCGACCATTTCCTTCTTGCCATGGCTCACTCCGCCCATCCCATTGTCTTCCAAAACACAATCATCAGCATAGAAGGAGATTGTCTTATCCGCGTCGTGTGAATTCCATGCAGCAGCCCAACCTTTAATGATCTTTTCAACATCGTTTGCCATCTTTACACCTCTAATCTATGCTTCTCTCAAGCAATTGCATTATATATATAAAACTTTTCTTTCCAAATTTGTTCGGATGAAACATATCACGCCCATTTAAGGCGAAATGGGAAAGCTAAACTAGTCCGACAGATGTTCACATTCGGAAAAAATACGATCGGCTTCCTCTAAGCTGATATCTCTAATCAGAATCTTCTTCTGCCTTGAAGTAAAACCAGAAATAAGCTCAACTTTCCTCTTGAAAACCCTTGAAAGTTCCTTTATCAACTCCCTATCAACCTTACCTTTTACCGGAGACTCTCTACAATACACCACAAGCTCATCATCTTCAACCTCAATTTTGAACTCTCTCGAATCCGGCTTAACATAGAGATCAAGGACTACCCCTCGGTCCGTTTTCAGCATCTTCATTGTTTGACACAGCTTTCAAGTTTACTCTAAATTTGAACGAAAACTAGAGTATATAAAACAGCGCGCACCTGAGTCCGCATTATATATGGGACGAGTAGAAACCGTAGAGGATGATGGTGGAAGTTTCTTTCATAAACTTTTTATCATCTAGCGTGCGCTTATACTGCTCTGCTTCACTCGAGCGTCAAAACCAAGGTACACGCGTCATAATTTTTCATCAGGCTTTTCTTCTTGCTCCGCAGTTCGGGCAGAAAATTGAAGTTTGAGGCATGAGTCCGCCGCAGTACGGGCAAGGTATCAGAACCACTTCTCGAATGGTTTCTTTTGTAACCATCGTCGGAGGCGGAGGCGGTGGAGTCTGTTGTTTTGCGACCAGAATTTCGCGGCTTTCTGTTTCAATGCTTGGGCGTCCCCTAACCCGCATGGTTGCCTGCATCCACCATTTCACGTTGTTATCAACGCTGTAGTACGTTTCTCTCGCAACCGATGGTATTTTCAGAGTGAACGGGTACTTGCCA
>DASPPK010000033.1:0-21365 GCA_035625495.1 Candidatus Acidiferrales bacterium
GCAAGGGCAATACAGCCACGTCCAGTGGTGGTACGCTTCAGTGACTTCAAGACCAACGAGTACAGAGAACTGAAAGGCGGCGAGAAATACGAGATCATTGAAGCAAATCCTATGCTGGGCTGGAGAGGCTGCAGCCGCTACGTAAGCCAATGGTACGAAAAGGCGTTCAGACTCGAATGCCGGGCCATAATCAAATGCAGAAAAGAGTGGGGACTGAAAAACGTCTATGTCATGCTTCCAGTAGTGCGCACCCTGTGGGAAGCCAAGGCAGTTCTTGAAATCATGCGACAAGAAGGCTTGGAAAGATCAAAAGACTTCAAAGTCTGGTTCATGGCTGAAACACCATCAATCGCTATAATGGCTGACGAATTCTCAAAACTTGCCGACGGGTTCTCGATAGGCTCAAACGACATGACCCAAGGCATACTGATGATCGACAGAGACTCAGAACGCTTGGGGCAGATGGGATACTTCGATGAGAGAGATCCAGCTGTGGAAAGAATAATAGCGCATTTGATCAGAGTTGCTCATGAGAACGGGGCGACCGTATCCATATGCGGGGAAGGCCCATCAAACCTACCTGACTTCGCAGAATTCCTCGTGAGAAACGGAATCGATAGCATTTCGGTAAACAATGATGCAGTGGTGGCCACTAGGAAGCTCGTCGCAAGTATAGAGCAGAAGATAATTCTAGAACGACTTGCTGAACTGAAAGAAAAAGCCCTTGGGCACGCATTGCGAAAACCAGTTCAACCTTGGGAATGGACACCGTAAGACTTACCTTAGGTCATTCCTGTCCATGATTAGGGGTGTTCGCGTGAGGCAGTTTGACTTAGAAGAAGAGAGGGTCAAACAGGAAATTCTCAAACTCGACGCAAAACGCGTACTGATCCAGCTCCCAGAGGGCTTAAAGCCTGAAGCTCCTTACATAGCAAAGACCGTCGAAAAGCTCGGTGTGCTACCCATAGTCTCTGCAGACCCTTGCTACGGTGCATGCGATTTGGCGATAGCTGAAGCTGAAAGCTTAGGAGTAGACTTGATAATCCATTATGGACACTCTAAAATCGTTAGGTATGAACGCGTTCCAACACTTTACGTCGAAGCACGCGCAGCCGTTAACATAAACTCCGCTGTCGAAAAGGCTCTGCCGCTGCTAGAGAAATGGCATAAGATAGGATTGGCTACAACAGTTCAACACGTTCAAACCCTCGACGAAGTCAGAGAAACCCTCGTCCGCGCAGGCAAGACAGTTATGGTAGGTGACACCAGACACCTAAACTATCCTGGCCAAGTCATAGGGTGCGACTACAGCAACGCCATCTCGATAGCAAAGGATGTTGAAGCTTTTCTCTTCATCGGCGGAGGACAATTCCACGCTTTGGGCGTAGCTCTTTCAACCTCAAAGCCCACAGTTGCTGCTGACCCCTTCGATGACACTTCGTTTTCTGTGGACAAAGAAGCCAAGAAAATCTTCAAGCAGCGATGGGCGGCAATAGAAGAGGCAAAAGAAGCCAAGAACTTCGCGGTTCTGCTTGGCACTAAGCCTGGACAGAAGAGGTTCGAGGAAGCACTGCAGGTCAAAGAGAAACTTGAAGGAAATGGAAAGACAGCATATCTCCTAGCTGCTAGAGAAATCACCCCAGAAGCACTCACGGAATTTCCAACGATCGACGCATTCGTCAATACTGCTTGCCCGAGAATTTCTCTTGACGACTCCGTCAATTTCCGAAAGCCAATCTTGACCAAGAGTGAAACTTTAGTCGTCGTTGGTGAGCTACCCTGGAATGAATTATGCAAAAGAGGTTTGCTCGAAAACTAGAATTAGAGATGATGCTCTCAAAAATCAAGCCTCACCCCGCGCCAACACCTAGCTTTGAGCAGTACACGATTTCAGCTGACACGGCGGCAACGATGCTTTACATTGCTGCGTACTCAAACGGAGACATCGTTGACAGGACCGTTTTGGACCTAGGCTGCGGCACGGGCAGGCTGGCGATCGGAGCTGCTCTACTGGGCGCGAAAAAGGTTGTCGGCGTAGATCTGGACAGAATTGCAGTAAAAGCGGCTTTTGAAAGCGCTGTAGCAACAGGTGTGAAGGAGAGGACGCAGTGGGTTGTTGCAGATGTTGATTCTGTTCGTGGACGTTTTGATACGGTGCTCGAGAACCCGCCCTTCGGAGTTCAGAAAAGAGGAGCTGACAGAAAGTTTCTAGCCAAAGCCCTAGAATTGGGAAGAGTCACCTATTCTCTTCACAAAAGGCCCCATGGAGATTCGATGTTTTCCAAGAGATTGAGAAAGAGCAGCGATGGTGCCATCGCGGTTCTCCCGTCTTCTTTTATGAAAAAGTTCATCGAAGAAAGCGGTGGAAGAATAGAAGCTGTTTATGCCTTGTTAATGACTCTCCAACACATGTTTAGCTTCCACACAGAAGAGAAACATCGGTTTCTAGTCGACTTGTACGTCATACACAGAAGGCAACATGTTCATCACGCACGCTAATCAAAAGGTTTATTGATAAGCGTAGAAAGAACAGTTATAACTGTTTAGTTGACCGTACTCCAAGCAATGTGCAAGCATAGGACGTGCGAGCCAACTTAACGATGAACAGGGATTTGAAATGAGTGTGAAGTCCACCGAACCTAAGACTGGTCAACTTGCTTTGCCAGGCGAACGCCTAGGCGTGATCGAAGAGTTCACTCCAGATGCCGGAACGTTCGTGAAAGACGGAGTGATCTATTCCAAAGTCGTCGGTCGAGTCTTAATCGACGTTGCACGCAAACGTGTCACAGTTCATCAATTGACTCACGGGGCAAACGTGCCCATTACGGGGAGCACGGTTGTGGGACAAGTGGCAAGCGCACAGTCTGAAACCGCAGGAATGCGCATTTTTGAAATAGGCGCAGAGGAAGTATCCAGTGGTTTCATGGGCATACTGCACATCTCAGATGCTCACATAAGATACGTCGATTCAATGTTTGATGTTTGCAAGCCAGGCGACATCGTAAGGGCTAAGGTGATCAGCGAAAAGAACAGAACCTACCATCTGTCGACGAAGGATAGAAATTTAGGCGTGATCTATGCTTTCTGCTCGAATTGTGGAACATTACTCGAACAGAGAAGACAAGGCATGCACTGTCCCAAGTGTGGGCGGCTTGAGAGACGCAAGACCGCGGCAGACTATGGAAGAGGATTAATTGAACGCAAGAAGGGTGAAGAGGAAAATGAAAGTTAACGTGCTAAAAAAGACCCCAAACGAACTCAAGATCGAAGTGGAAGGCGCTGGCCACACGATTTGCAACCTGTTGCAAAAAGAGCTCTTGGAGGAGGACAGCGTAGACTTGGCCGGATATGACATCCCGCATCCTTTGGCTTCGAACCCAATAATTTATGTGCGCACGAAGGGCAAAGTCAAGCCAGAGCAAGTCTTGTTGAACGCTATAGAAAAAACGCGATCCACAAACAAAGAATTCGGCAAAGAGCTAGCCAAAAGTCTCAAGGAAAAGTGATTTGCCTTTTTATCTTGGTGAGTAGCTCGCTTAGGCCCTCAACAGGATCTCTGTTCCTCCCAATCACCGCCACACTTTCGTCCAAGCTGACACAACGGCTGAGCCAAGCATAGACCATCAATGCTTCTGCGCCATCAGCCAAGTCGTGCCTCGACATTCTTGACGGCAAACATTCTCTAAGCCCAGCCTTTCTCAGAGCTTCGGCCAGAACGCTTCCTTTCACCTTTGTGCCCAAGGGGCTGCCTTTTCTATTGGATATGGCGAGCGAGTAAATAAAATTCACGTATGAATCTCCAAGAGACGCCAACGCGTGATCAATCAGTACTTCGTTGAGGTTTCTGCGAGTCCATGCAAAACAAAGCGCTCCACAACTATTGGTCAAGTTACGACCCTCCGTGAAGACTATTCTTCACTAAGCTTATAACGCCTCCTTTCCCCATATTTCCATGAGGTTCTCTTGAGGAATCGTTTTGCCTCCGAAGAATTTCCATGTAATCAAACGGGAGATTCGTGTTCTAGGCGTCGATGACGGAGTATTCATTCCCCACTCAAGAGGGTTTGCCCCAGTCATCGGTGTCGTTTTTCGTGGAGGATATTGGCTCGATGGAGTAATGAGCACCAAAGTTGAAGTCGACGGCTTCGACGCTACAGACAAAATAGCCACGATGATAGTCAACTCTCGACATTACGAGCAGTTAAGAGTCATAATGCTCGATGGAATAACTTTTGGCGGTTTCAATGTGGTTGACGTTAAGAAGCTCAATGCTGAAACAAGGCTTCCAGTAATCGCTGTTACGAGGGACAAACCTAACTTCGATGACATACGCAAAGCGTTGAAGAATCTGCGATCGCCCGAGAAACGGTGGAGAGCCATTCTCAACGCGGGAGAGATTTTTGAAGTAAGCACTAGAAGAAAAGGTGCGAAGGCATTCATGGAAATCTGCGGAATTGTCGAAGACGATGCGAGGAAGATATTGCAATTGACCTCCACTCGAAGCAGCGTTCCAGAAGCCTTGCGCGTAGCCCATCTGATCGCTTCAGGTATAAACAGAGTTTAGTTTTGGTATTGATTCTAACGAGAAAAGATTTAAAAGAGACTCTGCTAAGGCTAATGAAACGGACAGCGGTGAAAATTTCGATGGAATTTTGTCCAAAATGTGGTTCTCGACTCGCACCGAGAAAAGCAAGCAAGGGAAAGGAAGGATCATTGATGCTGGCTTGCCCCAAATGCGGCTACAAGAAACATGCTTCCAGCAAGAAAGTGGAACCAAAAGTGGCGAAGGTAATTCAGCACAGGCCACAACAGCTCGTGGCCGTAATAGGAAAGGAAGAACAGAAACTGAGGACATTGCCAACCGTTAGGATCGAATGCCCCAAATGTGGGAACAACCTTGCATACGTCTGGCAAGTGCAGACGAGAGGCGCAGACGAGTCTTCAACCCAGTTCCTCCGTTGCACAAAATGTAACTACACATTCAGAGAATACAGCTGATCTCAGTTTTCATGCTAAAGGATGATTCTAATAATGCAGCTTCTGAGCTTAGAAAAGCTAGTTTTCTCTGAGGCGAGCCCAAGAGGATGGTCAGAGCCCGAGTCACTTAGCCCCTCAAGTAGCTACTAGAAAATAAGAAAAGCCTTCAAAGTCCTTGCTATTGGGTTGTTCCTCCGAAGTTATTTGGGAGCACTATGGTATCCTATTAGGGCGACCGGCGATGAAATCTGGAACGAAGAAAAAGGAAGAAGCAAAAACACAGTTTTTGAACAAACAGGCATAATCTGATACGAACTGCACACAGTCGATCGATACACGGTTGAGTTTTTGAGAAACTTCAACTTTGGAATTTCCTCGATATTTTTTGAAGTATCAACTCCACAGTTGGCTGAAACAGAATACAGGAAAACACGAAGAAAACATGCAAAACCTAGAAACGCAACTGTCTTGGCGAAGCATATCGCGTGCGCCGCAGCTTAAAAAAGGAAATAACAGTTTGGAATAAACCCTCCAGTACGCTGCAGACACGACAAAAGAGTCTAGTAACGAGGTCATTGGTGAATGGTTCTTTCCCTCAGCGTCATGCTTAAGTGTGTAAAATCTTTTATTAGCCACCGAGCATATTCGATACAAAGGTGATCTCCGTGTTCAAACTCAAAGTCGCTGACGCCAAACTTCTCAGGGACATGATCACGTCTATTTCTATTCTCGTGGACGAAGCTACGTTCAAGCTCGACCAAGACGGTTTGAAGCTTAGAGCGATGGATCCCTCACGAGTCGCCATGATCGACTTTGAATGGCCCAAAAACGTCTTCGAGGAATACGTGTGCACTGAGCCGACAAAAATGTGCATCAACATAACAGAACTGCTGAAACTTCTAAAAAGAGCGGGCAAGGACGAAACAGTGGAGCTTTCTCTGGAGGAAAAAACAGGGCGTCTACAAGTCGCAATGATGGGAAAATACACGCGAAACTTTACGATGCCCACGCTTGAGGCCTCAGAAGAAGAAGTGCCAACGCCGAAGATCACCTTCAACGTGAAAGCAAAGGCTACGACTGATGGCTTGAGCCAAGCGATAGAGGACGCCCAACTCGTAAGCGATCATGTTAAGATTGAAGCAGACCCTGAAAAACTGGTTTTCAACGCGTCAGGTGACCTCATGGGCGCAACGATTACCCTGCAAAAAGGAAGCGACACGTTGCTGGACCTAGAAGCCAAGGAAGCCCAGAAAGCAACTTTCAGTCTCAGTTATCTGACAGAGATAATAAAGGCTGCATCTGCAACGTCGGACATAGCTACACTCGAATTCTCTTCGGACATGCCCATAAGGCTGGATTTCCAGCAGGCAAAAGAAGGGAAACTAACGTTCTTCCTGGCACCGAGAATAGAGACAGAATGAGACGAAAAACGAAGAGATTACCACGGGAAGATTCACAAAAAGCGACCTGGCAAAATATCCTTTTCTCAAAGAAACCACGGCTTACATAAAGAAACTCGATGTCAAGATTGAGGATCTGACAAACCCTGAACTTGAAAGAATCCTCGAACGTGCCGAAGAGAGAGTTGCAGACGCCATTTTGTACACGCTTGTTGGTAGAAAGACACGCAACGAAGAAATCGAAATTTTGTCTTTTCCAGCTGCAATAATGCTGACGATTGCAACCGGAAATTCCTTCATCAAAAAGAGGTACGCTCTCGCCGAAGCAAAGCGGGTATATGAGGACCTTAAGGAAGAAAACAGAGATCATATTCTCGAAATCGCAAGAGACTTAGGATGGAAACTGGTCCTCAGCCAACGAAACGTATCCCGGCTCGAATTCGCAGTACGCTTTCAAGATTATCTAAGAAGCACAACTCATCTGCGTGACAAGAAGTGGAAGCTTATCAATCGAGTCATGTCCAATGGAACCGTTTTCTTATCTGTAAACGAAACATCGAGATTGTTGAGCGAAGAAACGCGCAGGCATATAGAAGAAAGACTAGAAGTAAAGGAACTTCCTGAGTTTCCGAAGAAAATAATGAACGTAGCAGAAAGAATAATGAAGCTTTCAGCTGAAAAGATAGGTAAGGCCGAGGTAGAAGAATTTCCGAAAGTTATGGTTCAAACAGCATTCCCACCATGCATAGCAGCGTTGTACCTGGCGTTCTCATCTGGACGCCACATCTCACACATGGGAAGGTTCGCCTTGACCTCGTTCCTCATAAACATCGGAATGCCCTCGCAAAACGTCATTGACCTCTTCAAGAACATTTCTGACTTCAACGAAAAAATGACCCGTTACCAAGTGGAACACATCGCCGGCGAAACAGGCTCAAGAACGCGATACATCCCACCGAGATGTGACACTTTACAGACGCACGGTATATGCACAGACCCGGACGAGGTGTGCAGAAGAGTACGCCACCCTTTGGCTTACTACCGGATCAGGCTGAAGAGCACTGGAAAGGGCCAGCGAATACAAGCTTGAGTGCAGTATACCTTATATATCCAGTTCGATAAATGAACGCTATCTTTGAAAGGTGAATCGACACTAATGGAGTCTTCGCACGTAGAGGGAAACCTCGAGGTTAGTTCTGAAATCGGGATAATACTCCCGACGTATTGCGAAGCGGCCAACATTGAAAAGCTGATTCTTGAGCTGGAAAATTCAAGCCGGAACATCTCAATACTGGTTATCGATGATTCGAGCCCCGATGGGACAGCGGACCTTGTCAGAAAGCTCCAGGGGAAATTCAGCAACGTTTTGCTTCTCGTTAGGAACAAGAAACTAGGACTTGGGACTGCAATTACTGACGGGTTTAGGATCTTCTTGTCGGTGAAAAAACCTCCCAAATGCGTAATCACGATGGATGCTGACTACTCACATAACCCTCAAGAGATACCCAAGCTGTTGGCTCCCATGCACGAAGGATGCGACCTCGTCGTCGGAAGCAGGTACTGTCAAGGCGGCGGTACACGAGAGTGGAGCATAGCGCGCTTGCTGATAAGCAAAGTCGCAAACCTCATCACGAAGCTAAGAGTGGACGCCAAGATATCTGACTACACCAGTGGAATGCGCTGTTACTCCACCATGCTGGTTAGAGGAATAATAAATGACTTGCACAGTCAAACCTATGAAATACAGATTGAGACGATAAGGCAAGCCAATGCAAGAGGCTTCAGGATAAGAGAAGTGCCAATCGTTTTTCTTAATAGAAAGAAGGGCAAATCAAAGCTAAGCATCAACGAGATAAGGGATTTTCTTTCATACATTCTTTCTTTAAATAGAAAATACTGAATATCCTGACGCTAGCCAGCATACACCGCTGCATTAGTAACGTGGTGTAACAAAACAAGCAGATTATCCGTCTCAGACCAAAGTCCTTAGAAGGACTATAAAGCGCGTATGGCAGATTTGCATGAGGACCTCAATACTCACGAGTAAACTCGGTCAAAATACGCAATGTCTGCCAAACAAAGGCGGATGCCCCCATTGCTTCCGCTTGATCCATGAATAGACAAGAGAAAGTGAGAAAAAGGGGGACAGTGCAAGTAGTTTCACCGTCTCCTCCACAAATGCACAGCAAAGATGAGAGCAAGACCATGAATGGATCCAGCTTTGTCAAAAAGATTAGTTTTGAGAACATTGAGAAATCACTAGGCCGCAAGGTTCTTCATAAAGTCGATGTAAGCGGGCTTCTCCTTGGGCTGGCCATTCTAACTTACACTGCCGTGTTATCATACTTCACCATAGTTAGGAACTACGAATTTGAGACTTACGCGTGGGATCTCGGGATCTTCAACCAGTCATTTTGGACAACGTTACACAACGGAGGATTCTTCTACTCAACGGTCGAGCTACTCATCAACCCTTCCGGCAGCTTCTTCAGTACACATTTCAGTCCGATCGTTTTTCTTGTCTTGCCGTTCTATGCTATCTATCCAGCTCCACAATCACTGCTGGTGATTCAGTCATTCGTACTGGCGTTAGGAGCCGTACCCCTGTACGCTCTTGCGAAGCACGTTGGGAAATACAGAGTCTTTGCGCTCTCATTCGTGCTGGCCTACATGCTTTACCCTGCTCTTCAAGGCATAAACTGGTTTGACTTCCATGTTGAAATCTTTTTGCCGCTGTTCTTCTTCTCAGTTTTCTATTTCCTCGAGACGCAAAACTGGAAGCCCTATTTTCTCTTTATTTTTCTCTCCCTGATGTGCGAAGAACACGCCGCTTTCATCGTCGCTTTTATCGGCCTGTTTGCAGTTCTACAATATAGAAAACATTTGACGGAGGAACTGAAGAAGAAAAACTTCAAAGACACGCTTTTTTTAGTTTCATTCTTCACAATAGCAGTCGCTATTCTTTGGTACGCAGTGGTCGTCGTCGTTCGAGGCGCCGTTTTCCCAGTCAACCCGGCATTCATTTCCACGTTCAACGCAGCAAGCAATTGGAGTATTCTCGGCGTTCAAAACCCTATAATGATTCCTTTCTACCTCTTTCGATATCCAGCCAATGCGGCAGCCGCTCTCGGCTACGATATCCCATTGAAAGTGAGCTATATGTTTGTGCTGTTCGGACCTCTTGCCTTTATGTCTTTTTTCAAAATGCGTTACTTGTTGCCCACGGTTCCTTGGTTCGTACTTGCTCTATTCTCCAACTATCAACCATATTACACGATTCTATTCCAGTACCCAGCTTATGTGATAGCGTTCATTTTCATAGCAGCAATATACGCTCCAACAGCAATATACGCGGTTGGCAGCAACGGCGGAAACAACCTGAAAGCCTTGAAGAAACGTATTGTAATATTATTGGCATTTAGTTTCATAGCATTTTTGTTTGTGTCTCCATTGAGCCCAACTGTGGCCAATTTGTACCCAGGCTCCGGCATAAGCCCAGTTTCTCAGCAGGACAATCTTGTACATCAGCTTCTAGCGTATATTCCTGGAAATGCCTCAGTATTAACGGACAACGAGCTCTTTCCGCAAGTTTCAGGCAGAATCAACGCGTATGTTATACCAACGATACCGTCAATATGGAATGAAAACGCTACTGAAGTCGAGAATTTTACTAATACGATTCTGGGTCAGGTGGACTATCTCATCGTTGATACGAAAACAGACCCGCTTGCAAGCAGTGTAGTTTTCTCCTTGATGAACGAAAATTCCACCTTCAAGGTTCTCGCGTCTGCCAACGGCGTTGTGCTATTCAAGAGGAATTACAGCGGCAACGCTACCATTCTCTCGCCATATGAAGCCACGTATGATTACAACAGTCTTGATCTCTACAGTGGAGAGCTCACGACATCACCAAATTCTACGAACGACTTGGTCCTGTACTACAACGGATCATTCGGACAGTCTCCGATCTTTTGGTATAGTCCACGCGTTCCTCTGCCCCCCGGAGATTACAACATAACGATGAGAGTAAAAATCAGCGGAACGGGCGAACTGTTCGGCGTAAACATTTGCACAGACAGTGGGCAGAACATTCTGTTGTCCAAGAATTTCTCTGCAACAGAATTTGCCCAAGAACCGGAGTGGGCGAACGTAACAATTGCATTTCACACTAGTGCGGCCCTCGCTGACTTTGAAGTCAGAGTTGTTTGCTTTCCAGGAACAGCCGACATGTATCTCGACTATGTTACCGTGGACCAGATCAATCCCAGCTGACGAGAGAACAGAATTGAAGGGGTGAGTAGATTCTTCAGCCTGAAAATGCGTAGAAACTGCCTGAGCGATTTTTTCAAAATCCTTTTCCGGACAAAAGTTGCCTAATCTGTTGCCTGGCGGTTCGACCTTTACGTTCCTATGCTTTCGTGCATTGCCGTATGAAGTTCAGGGAACAGAAAAGTCCATTGGAATTGTTCCTCATTCTCATTTGGATTAGTTCCTGAGTAACATTGACTTTTGCTAGGATGGCAGTGTGTTAGGATTAGCCAGGTTTTTGCAGCTTATCGAAAGTATTATAAAAATACTACAAGCTTAGTCTGTACTAATCTCGGCAGTTGAAGCAGGATGAATTTCACGCTTGTCTGCGACATCATGATGGATTTAGAGGGATCTATTCGTCCATCTATGTATCTTGCTAAAGAGTTGAACGCAAGAGGACATGATGTGTCGATGATGTCGCCAATTATGTCAAAGAGGGTTGAAGATCATCTAAGCACTATCGGAATAACTCCTGTTAACTTGCATGCCAGCCTTGCTGCGAAGAGTTCCGGTCTTTCCATGCTCTGGCTCGAGACGTGGGCTCGTGAAGCTTTCCTTCAACTGAATTCGAGACATGCCATTAACGAATCTTCCGCAGTGATCAATTTTTCGCAGGTGATCTCTGCGCCTTCATTGGTCTGGTACTTGCAGGGGCCCCCCTCGTTGGCCCTGAAAGACATGGAAGAAGAGCTTTCACCTAGCCTCCGAACGATGTATGCTCTCCTCAGACCCGTTATTAATTATGCAGACGTGAAACTTGTCTCTCGAATGGATAGACGCTCGACATTAGTCATTGCAAACTCGAAATTTTGCGCTTCAATGTATTCCAGCTTTGGAGTCAAAACGGATTATGTAATCTATCCACCTATCGACTGCCAGACTTTCCGACCTTCAACTTCAAAACCGCTTTCCGACTATGTCTTGACCTATCTTGGAAAGGAAACGAAATTTTCCATTTTAAAGAATGTGGCAGATTTGGGTCTCAAAATCAAGGCGTTCGGTTCCGAGACCCCGTTCATTCCGAAAGGCCTGTTGAAACATCCTAACGTCCAGTTCTTGGGAAGAGTGTCCACAAAGGAGCTAGTGGACCTTTACTCAAACGCCATTTTCACCATGTTCCCATTCACTCACGAACCCTTCGGATACGTTCCACTTGAGAGCATGGCATGCGGAACTCCGGTGCTCACATATGACTTCCAAGGCCCAAGCGAATACGTGGTCAATGCCCATACAGGTTGGCTTGTTCGCACAGACAGGGAACTTTTACAAAAGAGCATAGAGTTGTGGAAGGAGGAGTACCCCTCGCAGACAAGAACAAACTGCGTGAAAGCAGCTTTGAAATTCGACAGGAGAACCTACGTTGAACAATGGTTAGAAACACTAGGAAAGCTAGGCGAAGATCAAACTGTTTTTCCAAGATGCAAAAACCACAACAATGTAACACTGAAAGCCTTCACGCAAACAGAAGAATTAAGAGTTCCCTCTTAGTGGAAAAAGTGATAAGGCGAGCCAGAAATAACTGCCCCTTTGGAGACACTGAGAAAAACCATGCATAGTGTGTGTTTTATC
Source organism: Candidatus Acidiferrales bacterium (assembly GCA_035625495.1). Classification (GTDB taxonomy): domain Archaea; phylum Thermoproteota; class Bathyarchaeia; order Bathyarchaeales; family Bathycorpusculaceae; genus DASPPK01. Next base: position 12,258 of record DASPPK010000033.1, read on the forward strand.
ACGGACCCGCTCGTGACAACTGTGGGAGCCGTGAGACCAGCCATACTCCTGGCAAAAGAATTCCGCCGAAAAGGACACGAGGTTACGATCATTGCGCCCCGCTTTGATCAAGCCGTACAGAAAGAATTGCTCAACGAAGATTTCCTGCTTAAGGATGTCGGCCCGCATTTCGCATTCATTCCTTCGCTCCCCACGCTTGACGCCTGGGGACGGTGTGCACTAGCGCAGAAGCCTGTTGCAGAAATTAACGATTCAGACCTTGCAGTCAACACTTCGTCATGTATCATAAGTCAAGCTCGAGCATACTACGCTCAAGGCCTGATGACAAGAGCTCTTGATGACCTATTTCCTCAAATGCCAATGCATTACAAATATTCTTACAAGATACTGGGATCGACCCTTCGGATTCTTGAGGGACGTCTAGTCAGAAGATTTCGCGATCTGTCAGAGCTTTTTGTTGCCAATTCGATGTTTTGTGGTTCAATGTACAAAAAGTGGGGGATCAGTATCGACGCTATTATAAGCCCACCATTAGATTGCTCTCTATTCGAGCCGAAGACGGCGAACCCGACCGCGGACTACGTGTTGACGCACTTTGGCACATATGGAAAAGAGGGAAAATCGTCGACTGTTAAGGCAATCGCTGATTCTGGAGTGCCAATCAGAGTCTTTGGCGACACGTCGCAGGTGCCGCAACCCTTAAGAAAACACCACATGATTAGCTTTCTCGGCAAAGTCGCCGACGCAGAACTGGCAAACCTCTACTCGAACGCGCTCTATACTCTCTTCGCCTTCGAGCATGAACCTTTTGGCTACATACCTGTGGAAAGCATGGCATGTGGAACTCCAGTCCTAACGTATAGGAAGCAAGGACCTTCTGAGACTGTGGCAAACGGAAAAACTGGTTGGCTTTCAAACAACGACCGAGAAATGGTAAACCTTGCCGTGCTTCTCTGGAAGAAGGGCTACGATGGCGGTGTGAGAAACGAGTGCAGAAAAAGGGCCCTCGTCTTTGACGTGAAGAAAACCGCAAAGTTGTGGGAGAACACTTTAAACTGAAAAAACTGTTTAGCCTGCGCTGTCAATTTATAACAAATTGAAATTTATAAATAAATCACGATTGTATTTATTAATTAAGCTCAGTGAGACTCAATGCAACTGCGCAGTTGGGATTCTCATTATTCAAGGGAAATGACCCTTCAGGCTTTTGTCGCCAGCTTGATTTATCACTGGCCATATATATTGCAGATATGCTTGAAGGCTAAGCACAGTGCAATAGAGATTGGTTGTGGAAGAGGAATTCATTCTATATTCCTCTCTCGTTTTGTCCCGAATGTCCTCGGCATAGACAATAATGTTAAACTTGTCGAAAAGGCTAGAAAAAATAACTCTAAGTTTCTTGGACGTGCAAGATTCTCAATGCGCGATGCCTTTAAACTTGATTTTGCGCCAGGGACTTTTGATGTTTGTTTCTCGCAGGGTTTTCTGGAACACTTCAGTGATGAAGAAATATACCTCCTCGTAGAAAAGCAGCTTCGCATAGCAAAAGTCATAGTGGCTTCCGTCCCTAGTGCTCTTTACGCAGTGAGAGACAGGGGTGATGAACGCTTAATGCGAATGGAGGATTGGCAACAAATCCTTAAAGATTTTGATTCACGCATGTTCTCCTACGGTTTCAGACCGAGAGAAATTAACCCAATAATCTCGGTGAAAAACCTCGCGGAGATTACCCAAATCGTTTCAAGCATGTCTGGCAAAGGCCATATCTGCATGGTTGTGAGGAAGGCAACCATCTAGATGTTTGGAAAAATCCGCAAAATCTAGCGTTCCTAAACTCTATCCAAACCATTTTGACAACCTCTTTCCCTTAGTTCTTGCAACTATTCGAGATAGAGAGACTAAAATACCGGATGCAAAAATGCTGTTATGAGAGAAATGTCTGATCTCACACGCGATTTTGTTCAGAGACTTTTCTTCAAGTACTATACTGAACGCTTCGACGAAATTCATATTGCGAGCAAGTTTGAACAACGCGAGTTCGCTGTGTTTTTGACGAAAGAAAGGATCATGGTCAGACACAGGAGCTTCAAGGCCCCGAGCGAAATCCAAAGCTTTCTGTGTTCTACGATTCCGTCAGACGTATACTATTCAAGTGCTTATTACGAGCAGCCGGACGCTTCAGAAATGAGCGCGAAAGGATGGATCGGCGCCGACTTGATTTTTGACATTGACGCTGACCACATTCCCACATCGTGTGACAAGGTTCATGACGAGTGGGCCTGTAGTAAGTGTGGGCTTAAGGGAAGAGGGGAACTGCCGGAAAAATGTCCGTCGTGCGGGGAAGAAAAGTTTGAGAACACCACTTGGCCGTGTGAACTATGCCTGGCTTCTGCAAAGCTGGAAACGACTCGACTTTTGGACGTTCTTTTGAGAGACTTTGGCTTTTCGGAAAGGGAGATCCACGTGTTCTTCTCAGGCCATCGTGGGTATCACGTTCATGTCGAAAGTGAAGCCGTCAAGAGTCTTGATGCCATGGCCCGCAAAGAAATTGTCGATTACGTCTGCAGTCTAGGCTTTGACGCCGGTTTGCACAGATTAGATGACAATAGTCAGGGAACATTGTGGTTGAAGGATGTTGGTTGGCGTGGACGAATTGCTCGAGGAATATACAAGATCGTACTCAATGCAACAATGGAAGATTATAAGAAAATGGGGTTGACCAAGAGCATAGCTGAAACCATAATGAAGAACAAGGATGCAATTTTAAAAAACTTGGATGAACCCAAATCGGTGGGATTTCCCAGCGGAGTGGGCCCTCAGACATACAGAAAACTTGTTGAGTTCTCTAGAAAATCCCAATCTGCAAGGGTTGACACGGTTGTCACCACGGACATTCATCGCCTGATTAGACTACAAGGAACGTTGCACGGCAAAACTGGCCTGAAGAAAGTGGAGTTTCCCATTGCAGCGCTCGATGATTTCGATCCGTTCAAGAGCGCATTAGCTTTTAGAGGAGGCGATGCCACTGTTCTCGTTTCAAAGGCCCCGGAGTTTCGATTGGGCGATGAAGAATTTGGTCCGTACGAGAATGAGAGGGTTGAGTTGCCGAGCGCAGCTGCCTTATTCCTGGCTTGCAAGAAAAGAGCGGAGGTAGTGGTGCAGGATGTATGACGAGCTTTACAAGGCTTGGAAGCTTGAGTTAGAGAACGTGGAGTTGGAGAAGCTTCCCCAAGAGTTTTTTTCTAGAGTTGCTGAGTACATGAAAAATCTAAGAGAAGAGAGTCGAATGCTGGACAGGAGAACCTTGAAGACAAACCTGCTTGAGGAAGAGATACAAAATGCGAAACGAATGGTTCATGAACTGATTCAAACACGTTACAGAAAAATAGTTAACAAAGCGATCAAAGGCGAAGAAATCCCCCCTGACTTCCTTACGCCTGAGGAAAAGACGGTCTATTCAAGACTTTCACCCCTTGCAGAAGCTGTCCAAGGCTTTGCGAAAGAAGTCATCAGAGGACAGAATCCCAAAATCAGGATCGAACGGGAGAATAGAAGGGTTACTATGCGCTTCTTGAAGGACGTCCCAGCAATAATCGGCGCTGACATGAAGACTTACGGCCCGTTCAAGACCGAGGACGTGGCTTCCCTACCCGTCGAAAACACCAAGATCTTGAGGAAGCAAGGCTTAGCCGAAAACGTAGAAACCCCGTAGATGCGAAAATAGCCTTAGTTACCACGCTCCTAGGCTGTGAGATCGCTGGACCTTGATTCACAGTAGATCTTTCTGGCACAATTCTGGTCCACAGAGCCCGCGTCGCGATTATTATCAGAGGATAGGAAATTATCCAAGATATAGAATACAGCGGACCGTAATAATTATGAAAAGGATTGATGTCGCCGCCGCCCACTCCTATCATGAAGATGGTTGCGATCCTCAACGCGTTAATAAGGTATGTGATGATAGCGCCGAAAATGAAGTAGACTAGTCCTTGTTTCCAAGGAATAGCGCTGCTTTTTAAGAACAGAAGGATTGTGACCGAATAGATCAGAAGACTGTCGATACCTGAGCATGCCCAAGCTACAGCGTACGAAGCGGATTGTCCAGTTGAAGACGTAGCCGTCAAGACTGGCATCAACCCTTCTTTAGGAATTGAGCTGTAAGCAATGGCTGTGCTGTACCCCATAATATTCAGAATCCGAGATGCAAGAATTGTCGTTGTTGGAACGAGAACTTGGAAGGGAGTGAAAAGCCCATACGGATACAAATTGTTGATAGTGTAGATTGACCCAATTAATCCAAGAAACACCGCCGTGATTGAATAGTTCCTAAGGCTGGCAACTCCGTACGCTGCATAGGCGATCGCGACGAAGAGCACTGTAAAAACCAAGTATTCAATCGAAAGCGGTATGTACTGATAAATATTGATATCAGAGTTTATGCTCCTTTTAGCGAAATCCAAGAGGGCACTGTTCCACCCGTAATAGTTGCATCCGATGACGTAGATCGTTGGAAGAAAGAGCGATATGATGAAGAAAATGGTCCATGCCGATCTTAAGCTCCACCTTTTTGGCCGCAACTTCTCCCAGTTCAGAATCGTTTCCAGCATCATGAGCCACACGAAGAATAAATAGTACGTTCGTCCCTCCCACGTCATCTGGAATGAACCAGGATCTAAGTAGTACAATATGCTGAGGGGGATAACAAACGCCACAATGGGCAAGCATTTCGTTAGGATATCGAAGAATCTCCGAGTTGGCCGTCGGATCTCAGTCATTCTGACCCCCTTATCATGCCCATTTTGGCTCACTTATTTTCCACGAATAAATATGCAAAGTGTCACAAATATTTGTTTGGTGGCATTTGTCGTGCGCGCTACGTTGACCATTCAGATGAAATATAACGCAGCGGGATCGCGAAAAAGTATAAGAACGTGTACGGCTTCCTTTATGCAAAGTCGGTTGTGACATAGTGAACGTTCCTAAAGAAGTAAAGACATATTGTCCGAGGTGTAAGCAGCATCAGACTCACTCGGTTTCTCTGTACAAGGCTGGCAAGCGCAGACCCTTAGCGAAGGGTGAACGCCGCCATGCTCTGCGAGAAAAGAAAGGGTACGGCGGACAGAAGTATCCGCTTCAAAGGGAGTTTGCAAAGACGACGAAGAAGCAGACTTTGAAGTTGAAGTGCAAGGTCTGCGGCTTCATCAGACATAAGGATGGCATACGGTTAAGAAAATTAGTCATCGCGTGATGAGGAGGGAAAATCTTGTCAGAGTGGGAAAAACTCATTCCGAGACCGAGAAGCAACTTCATCCGGGTGAAATGCCTGAAATGCGGCAACGAGCAGATGGTGTTCAGCAATGCGGTGAACAAGGTCACCTGCAACGTTTGTGGAACCGAACTCGCGGAGCCTTCTGGTGGAAAGGCAAAAATCAAGGGTGAAGTAGTCACGGTTTTTGAATAGGGATGAAGAATTCTAATGGCGCTTAATAAGCAGGAATGGCCTGAACCCGGTGACCTAGTCATAGGCACGGTTGAAACTGTCACCGATTACGGCGCCTACGTGAAGCTGGACGAGTACGACAAGAAGGGGTTGCTGCACGTTTCTGAAATATCTTCTTCTTGGATTCGAAACATTCGAGACTTCGTCCGTGAAGGACAGAAGATCGTGCTGAAAGTTTTACGTGTTGACACAGAAAAGGGACACATAGATTTGTCCCTGAGACGAGTAACCAAAAGAGAAAGAATCGAGAAGATAATGTTCTGGAAGAAAGAGAGAAAGGCAGAAGCGCTGCTTCGAAACATCGCTGAGAAAATGAGCATGCCGCTTGAGGAGATTTATGAAAAAGCAGGAAAACCCTTGGAGGACGAATACGGCTTGTATGAAGGCTTCGAAAGAGCCGTGAAGGAGGGTCCAGATATCCTGACAAAAGTAGGCGTGCCCGAGGACGTTGCCAAGGTGATCATTGAAGTCGTCCAAGAAAGAATACACGTTCCTATGGTCAAAGTTAAGGGTACAGTTGAGCTGCGATGCGTGAAGCCGAACGGTGTGAAAATAATAAAAGAGGCCTTCGCAAACGCCAAAAAAGGTGAGAAACTTGGCAACGCAAAGCTTCGTTTCTACGTCACCGCTGCACCGAAATACAGCATCGAGGTGTTGGCTGAAGATTACAAGCAAGCTGAAGACGTTTTGCAGAAGGTTGCGCAGAATGTTGTCTCGAACGTCTCGAAAGCAGGAGGTCAGGGCACGTTCAGAAGGGATAAGTGATGGTCTGGCTTCTGCGAAAATGCGAGAACTGCCAAAGTTACACACTGAGGAGTGACAAGTGCCCGTACTGCGGAGGCAAAGTTCGAGTGCCACACCCACCGAAGTTCTCACCTGATGACAAGTATCTGAGGTACAGGATGGCTCTCAAACAGGAGAGTTCAACACAGTGAAAGAGACGTTCATTAAGGAACTCGTAAAAGCCGATTTGAAGAATCCGATTCTGATCGAGGGACTGCCAGGACTGGGACTTGTTGGAAAAATCGCCATACGCCACCTGGTTAAGCAGTTGAAGGCCGAAAAGTTCGCCTACCTTTACTCTCCTCACTTTCCATATTTCGTGATCGTCGGCAAGAAAGGAAACGTCAGGCTTCTACGAGGAACGTTCTACTTCTGGAAGAACAAAAACGGAAAGAACGATTTGATCCTGTTCACAGGCGACAGCCAAGCCCAAACGATTGAGGGGCAGTACGAGATTTCCGACCATATATTGAACTTTGCCAAGCAGCATGATGTAAAATTGATAATAACGATCGGTGGATACCGAATGGAGGCGAAGGACAAACCGAAAGTCGTCGCGGCAGCCACGGAGCAGGAACTATTGAACAAAGCCTTGAAGGCCGGCGCAGAAGTGAGTCCGACTGGAAGCCCCATCGTCGGCACGGCCGGTCTGATTCTAGGACTTTCTCATTTCAGCGGAATAGACGCATTATGCCTTCTAGGCGAGACGAGGGGATACTTGCCCGACCCGAGGTCTGCCAAGAGCGTTCTAGAGACGCTGCAGTCTATGCTCGGTTTTGATGCTAACCTCGCAGGCCTAGATGAGGAGATAGCGAAGGGCGACAAGATGGTCACACGCCTGCAGAAGATCGAGGAAAAAAGAGTTTTGCAGGCCGAGGAAACACGGAAAGAAGAGGACAAGAAAGTCACATACATCTCCTAAAACTTGCGCTTTCAATTTACAGCGCAGTCCATTTTTTTATTGATGAAAAGACCTTGCGGCGCAGGCAGTTCTAACGCATCCTCTTTAAGAAATCAATTATTTCTCGGATGTCAGGGAGCTGTCCTAGCTTGTAGATTTTGAAGAAGACTATCTTCTGATTTTCGTCGATGATTATGTTTGCGCGCTCAGAGAATCCTTCCTTGGTCCTGAATATTCCGTAGAGTTCTGCGACCCTGCCGTGCGGCCAGAAGTCTGAGAGGAGCCTTGTGTGTTTGATGCGAAGGCTTTTTGCCCAACCCTTCTTAGATGGCACGGTATCCACGCTTACTCCAACAGCTATTGTGTTGAGAGTGTCAAAGATTTTCTTGTTATGCTCTAGAGACTTCATCTGCTGAGCGCAGACAGAGGTCCATGCCGCCGGGTGAAACGAAAGCAGCACCCTCTTCCCCTTGAATTTCGAAAGCGTGAATTCCTGTTCGTCCTGATCTGGCAGAGTGAAGTCCTTTGAACCATCGCCGATTTTCAGTTTTCTCTCAACCATTCTCTTTCCTCCGACTACGCCGTCCCCAGACGCGCGCGCTAGACGGCTCTCACAATTCCCGACCGTTAGGACCGAAATCGAGCCTAAGCGGTCGCCTTCAGATCCTGAATTCATTCTGATTTGTTCAACTGAAACCTTTCTCAAAGTATTGTTTATATATTTTATGACAAGAAAAGAAAATGAAAGAGTAAACATAAGTTCGGTTAATAGACAGAGCTGGAATAGATGCAAGAAAGGCTGGCACGCGGCTTATGTCTAAAGAGTGAGTGCTAAGGAAAGAGTCGTTTAATGAGTGGGCATGAAAAATTGCTACATCTTTCAAGTGTGTTTTCGCAGGTGAGTTAAATGCAACTTCCTCAATTTCCGAACTTCAGAAACCTCACCCTAGGCGACAAACCATTACTCGACTCACTTCTTAAGGAGATGCAGCCGGAAATATCCGAGCTCACATTCACGAATCTATTCGTGTGGAATGGTTCTGAACCGAGCCAACTCTCGCGCCTTGATGAAACAGTGTTGATACAGCGCAGGAGGCTCCGTGACGGCAAGACCTTCCTCTTGCCTCCTTTGGGAAAACAACCCTTAACGACTGTTATGAAAACGTTGAGGACGAGCGACTTGGTGAACTATCAAATGCCGTCGCTTTATGGACTGACTCCTGAAGAATCTCAACAGCTGAGCACTGAGGGAATAGGGGTTGAGCCTGATCGTGACGATTGGGACTATGTTTACTTGACAAATGACCTTGCTGAGCTCCCTGGCGACAAGTACCACGCGAAACGAAACTTTATCACCCGTTGTCTGTCTAAATACGCATGCAGGTACGTAAGCATTGGACCATCAGAAATCAACGAGTGTCTCCAGCTTCAAACGCAGTGGTGCAGCCTCCGCAATTGCAGCTTATTTCCTAGTCTAGAGGCAGAAAACGCGGCCATAAAAACGGCTTTTGACAACTATGCCTATCTTGGTGTTTTCGGAGGGGCTGTCTACGTCAACGATAAGCTTGAAGCCTTCACGTTGGCTGAACCGCTAAATGATGATACCGCTGTTATCCACTTTGAGAAAGCTAACCCTGGAATAGATGGTTTGTATCAAGTCGTCAATCAATGGTTTTGCCAAAAAGAACTCAGAAACTACAGGTTTGTGAATAGGGAGCAGGACTTGGGCGTACCAGGTCTTAGAAAAGCTAAAGAAAGCTATTATCCGCATCATATGGTTGAAAAGCATGTTGTGCAGATATGAATGAGGAGACGGTGTCTTGTGTCGTTGAACGGTAAAGTTGCAATAGTCACTGGGGCCACAGGCAGCCTCGGAAGAGTTGTGGTCAAGACGCTTTTAGGCCAGGGTGTAAATGTTGTTGCG
>DASPPK010000034.1:0-3694 GCA_035625495.1 Candidatus Acidiferrales bacterium
GGAATTGTGCGTTTTTCCAGGGCTTCGCACAGTTGGGATGAACTGTAAGAGTTTCTGTTTCGTGTTACAATTCCAAATTTCAAAAAGGGAACTCTCCAGTGGTTTCGACCTGTGAAAAATGCTATAGGCTGTGTTTCTTAAAGTTTCTGTGCTGCGGTGCGCTCAGAATTTGTGAACGTACGGAACCAGTTGTGTTGCCTTCTGTAACTTCTTGGATAGGTTTACGTCCAAATAGGCGCCATACTTGTTAAAGTAGGGAGGACCTTTTCTTGAAAAAAGCGTTAAGATCTTGTCATCATGGTCTATTTTGAAGCCCTCGCTGCATGGTTCGTGTCCACGTATTAGTATTCTCACTTTCAGTGCTTTCAGAACGGCGGTTGTCACGTCTATACCGAACATGTGCCCCGCACCTCTGGGGGAAGGATATGTTCCTTCAGCTTCCTGTGGATCGCTCCAAAGCATGTCCTCAAGGAACGTCATCTTCGGATGGTTCGTGTGAGCATACGCGAAATCCTCAATCGTACGCGCCTGCTGAGGTAAGCCTGCGTGAACGATCAAGTAACGTTCTTCGACCAATACTGAATTGCAGAGAACCGGAAACAGTTCTAGAATACCGCGGTAGGCTTCGGCCCATTCTTTTCCAAACCTGTTTTGAAACTGCTCGGGCAAGTCATGAGGGGATGCTAGAAGGTCTCTTGGCCCCTCATGGTTTCCCCGCATCAAAATCACCTGCGTTGGATGTCGAAGCTTCAGGCTTAGAACTGTGTAGTAGACTTCTGCTGAGAACTCGCCCCGATCACCGTAATCTCCAAGAAAGATCAGATAGGCAAGTTGAGACTTTTCCATTCTTTGCAAAATCTCACTTTGCTGAAGTATCTGAATTAGACTCTCAAGGTCGCCGTGCAAATCACCGACGACGAGTGCTTCGCCTGAAGACTTCATCTTGACGAGTTTTCCGAGGATTTGAAGGTTGCCGATTCTGCCGTTTTCCCTTTCAAGAAGCCGAGTTGCCTCCGCGACCAGCTTCGTGAAACCATCAACCGAGATTTCCATTGCTTCCTTCACAGTCCGTGCAAGGCTTGTCTGCAAAAAGCTCACTTCGAAACTATGTGATCGTGACTTTCTTGCTCGTGAAGCTGGAAATGTTCTTCTCTATTTCGCTCTTGCGATTTTTGATTTTGTCAGCAGTTTCGACGTATGTTCTGTTAATCGATTGTTCTTCTCCCTCAAGAACTCCTTTGCTTCTGGTTAGGTTCGCAACTTGTTCGTGAAGTTTTGTGAGGTCTTTCTCTGTAGTAGCCACTTCTTCTGAAGTTGACAGTTTTGTTCTTCGGCTCATTGCGTCCCTGCATCGTTGATGAAGATTCAATAATGAGTTGTCCCTGAGGATGTTGTTTATGTCTTGTTCAGCTTTGCGGGCCTTTTCGGGTTTTAGCTTCAGCTTGTCCTCAGAAATCGACTTCTGTAGCTTCTCAAGTACTTGCTTCAACACTGGGTGTCCTTCGTCTTCTGTTGAAAGAGCTTCAAACGGGTTTTCGAGGTATTGGCTAAGTTTATGGAGTTCTTCAGGCGTTAGACCGCTTCCTGAGCCGTGACTTGCCAGAGACTGAAGTTTGATGAAGGGTTTCTGAAGATGTTGCAGGCTGTGTTTTATTTCCAGGCTTAAGGCTTCTATCTCGGTTCCCGTCTGACTCAGCTGGCCCACGCTGCCCATCGTTTTCAAATCAGCTATTCTTTGTTTTGCTTCAGCCATTTCTCTCTCTAGGGAAGCTTTCGCGCTTTCAACCTTCGCTTTTCGTTCACTTAGAACTCTAAGTTGGCCCTCAAGACCCGACAGCTCGTCGATCAGCTGGAACGTGTCTTCCAAAGTCTTAGTTTTCACGTACTCCTTGCTGACGAAACCGTCGAGCTCTTTTAAAAAGGCCTTTGCTTTCTCAAAGACACTTAAGAATTTTCTTCTGTCAAGAATGAAAAAAGGCGAGATCCGTGGAAACCAGTTTCTAATGTCAATTTCCGTTGCTGCAAACGCCTCTTGAGTCTCCTTGACAAACTCGCTGGCACTCTCATAAGTCACCTTTTCAGGAACTTTCATTTGACGGTTTCTATCGACGAACAGCCGTGCTAGCTTGTTCATCGCTCTTGCTCTTTTGTAGACCTTCATGTTTCTTCTCTCGATCTCTCTTGCGCTATTGTCCAAAAGAGTCTTCGAAGTTTCTGAAAGGTTATCAAGCGTCCGTTCCACGTCATTCAGCATCTTCTGCGCCCTTGCATGAACCGGAGTGAAAATTGACCCTGTTTCGCGTTCAAGCCAGACCTTAACTTCTGCTGAAGAGAATTTCAGCGCTTCAGACAAGGACTTTCCCGTTACAAAAATGTGCACAAGATATATTAATATTTAAACTTCACGCTAGGATAACGTTCACCATCTGGCAAGATAAATCTAAGTGCATTAAAAGCATCTCTGGGATATAACTAAGTCTTTGATCGAAAGTCTTAAACTTGATTTTTGTTGCTTGGCTTTCTTATATTCTGAATCGTGATTTAATAGTTATTACTGACGCGACTGCAATAGGGACGGTATAGAGCGCTAAGGTGGCGTTGAAGAGTATACTCGCAGGAAGGAAGGCTATTGCCGCAGGTGGAGAATAGCTGAACCCGATTGGTGAGATCTGTTGCAGGAGGAAATAATTCGACACTGTAGTAATCGCAACGCGGAATATGATTCCAAGCGCAGTGGTGGATATTGTTAGTCCTTTTGCGTGTTGCCGCAAGAAATTGCCAATTTCTTCTGGTGGACATCCGCGCGTGTAGATACTATAAGCCACGTATATGCCGAAAAGCATTGATGCCACGGCGATGAGGTTATAAAAGGGTCCTGTTGGTAGGGCACCCGGGAAAACCGCTAGCAAGATCAACGTATTAAGTACGGCTATACTTGCCCCGGCTTTGGGGCCAATGAGTAGGAAAACCACGACTATGGGTATCTCCCATATTTGGTACCAGAGAACTCCCGGCGCAAAGGGGGCTGAGATTTTAGGTCCCCCAAGATTCAATGCTATTGTTAACGCTGCGAAGACGACGATGAGTGCAAGTGTTTTTGTGTTCATTCCAAGCATCTTCCAACGCTATTCTTGCAGGCTTACTTATTTAAAAGTAGCTACTCAAAAAAGGCGCGTGAGTAGCCATCAGATGGCAAGAATTATAGCATCTTGCTTCGGATCAATCGCGTAAGGCTTCCTGATGCTTGCTCACTTCAAGAACCCAAGAGAACTTCCAAGAATCTTGGCGTCAACTTTTCCGTTTTTGAACATGTTACCAGTCTTAACGTTGTTGATAGTAATGACCGCGGGCGCAAATAGATCAGGGTCTATTTTATAGAAGTCATAGTCGGCTTCTTTGAAAACCTCTATGAAAGGTTTTCCGTAGGATTTGGATGCTATGGAAGGTGCGTTCATTGCTATCTCCTTGAGTTCCGCTTCATCGTCATATTCAACAGTATAATGCGCCGTTCCGCCATAGAGAATTACATCGTTCGTCCTAGCCATCGACTCAGCGAACGTAGGATGCACTGACGGGATGGGTGCGCATCCCCAGGCGTAGAGAATTGTGTTGGGGTCCAGTCCTAGCCTTCTTAGTTTGTGTACTCCCGTTTCAACGATTCTTCCTGACACTTGAGTTGCTCCGGCCGGGCTGG
>DASPPK010000035.1:0-6470 GCA_035625495.1 Candidatus Acidiferrales bacterium
AAACGGAAAGATAGAAGTAAAGCAGGGAATCCACTCGTCTCCCGAAATCGCGATTAAAATCGTTGACACGGACTTTGTTGACTTGATCAATCACAAACAGAACGCTCTGACAGCTTATATGTCTGGAAAAATCCAATTCCAAGGAAGTCTAGCCCTCGGGCTGAGACTTATTGACGCTGGATTCATGTAATGTGATCTAGGGCTCGTCTTTCCTCAAAGCGCGCGCGATAAGGATTGATTGGCAATGGACAATACGTACAAAGGCTCCGTTGAGTCGCTCAGGGATTTCTGGGAGAACAGAGGCGAATCGTTCGAAAAAGACTATGGAATACGCATGGAAGGAATCGCAAAGATAGTCAACGAAATTAGAGAGTTGATTAAGGGCAGGCTGGTCCTCGACATCGGATGCGGTCCGGGAATCGTTGAAAAGCTTTTTCCAAGGAACAGCTCCACCGTGGGTCTGGACTTCTCCATCTCAATGCTGAGAAGAGCAGAAAAGCGCATCCGACAACTGGTTCTAGGAGACTCTCTTAACCTTCCGTTCGGCAGCGAGACTTTTCAAATTGCGACCTGTTTCTTCGTGGCCTCAGACTACTCAGAAAAGATGGGTATCTTTTCCGAAGCCTTTCGAGTCCTCCAAGACAAGGGTCTGTTACTGTTTGCGGACTACTCACAAGAGGACACGCATTGGAAGCTTAGGAGAAGAATTCGACCAATTTTAGGCGAAAGTTCCACGATTTACATAGAGGACGAGGAAACGCTTTCGAACAAGCTGGAGCAGGCTGGGTTCAAAGTGCGAAAAGCCAAGCGCATCCTATTCAACGCGGCTTTTGAACTCAGGCGGTACATAAGAACAGAAACGGAATTACAACTGTTGAAAGAAACCGATCCTGACCTTTTCATGCACGTTCAAGACCTAGCAGAACGCAAGAGGATCAAGCGAGAATTCATACTCTTGGTCGCCAGAAAAAAGCAAGCGTCCTCTTACACGCGTCTTCGTGACGAGGAAGCAACTCACGCAGTGTAAAAGGCTATTAAAGGAAAACAACAAATATCCAACGGGTATACGATGGATTTCACAATTCCTCACACGATGGAGATAGAGCACGAGGAGCTTCAAAAAGAGCTGAGAAAGGGGACAAGAGCGGGCGGCGAAACAGGAGAAGCAGCAAAGAAATTGGCGAAGATTGTTAATCCACATTTTGTGAAAGAGGAAGATTTTGCCTTGCCGCCACTTGGGCTGTTGCCATTGCTTTCAAAAGGCAGGGTAACGTCAGACATGAAGGACATCTTGCTTATGACCGACATGCTGAAGACAGAGCTTAACCAGATGCTGAGGGAACACAAACAAATAATCAATGCCCTCAAAAAACTGGTCTCTGCCGCAAAGAAAGAGAAAAAACTGGAATACCTCCGATTTGCCGAAAGACTTACCCTACACGCGCAGACTGAGGAAGAATTGTACTATCCTGCTGCGATACTAGTAGGCGAATACGTGAAGCTTAAGCTTAGAGAAAAACTTGTCCACGCAAAGTAGAGACTTAGAAGGCTCTTCTGGCAACGATCCTCATTAGCGCGCTTCGCGTAGGTGAAAGTTCGTTTTTGAACTCTTAAGCCTTTACATTGGCATCTTGTCGGTTTGCAGCACATGCATGTCAAGAGCGTAAATATCTTCAATTGAAAGAATATACAAGTAACTTTATGTCCTTAAAGTCTCGGTCTTGTTCTTTTTGCAGCACAAAATGGTCTTTTTCAACATTGTCAATTGAAAAAAGCAAAAAATAGTGCGAACGGACAAGTATTACTCGATGAGTGTGGTGGATGGTCTTCTCCCTTCTCCTTTCGTTGTACCATCCTCCTCACGAAATATGATGCTCCCAGCTTTGCCGTTTTGAGCGCGTCATGATCTGGTTCATGAATTCAGCGATGCTCGGGCTGGCAGTTTGGTTTGTCGCTGTCCTCTAACCTCATCATAAATGGTTTTTATAGAATAGCCGAAAGGACTGAGCATGTTGGCGGCTGACGCGTATAGAAGGAGCAGGTACTTCTTAACATCTGAGCTCATGTTCGTCTCTATCAATTCTTCAGCCATAACCCTCCGGTCGTAGCGTTTGTTCTCGGCACTAGTGAAGAGAAACTTCACGTTTTTTCCAGCGGAAACTTCGACGCCTTCTTCCATCAGTTGTTTGGCTGCGATGACTTGACTAACCATCTGCTTGTACGTCTTCGGGTCCTTGGACAAGTGCTTCGTGATTATTAGGTCCCAGACAGAAACGTCTCCTGCAAGGAGCTTCTCTCTGAAGCCTCTTAAAACCTTCAGCGCTTCAGGGATCTTCTCCAGAAATTCCTTTGCGTTCTTGGCCTCTGCAAGCACTTCCAGCATTCTGGTCTGAGCATCATGCACAAATTGAGGCGTGTCTCTTCTTCTAACCTCCAGACCTCTGACTTTGATTCTGCCACTCTCCATCACTCCGTAGTAACGATTCAAAACGCCGACGTTTGGATGCATCCTAGACGGTAGAAATACGATCCAGTTGTAACGGCCTTCAAAGCTCAGTGGGATCTTGGTCTCTTCAGCGATCTGTCTGCAGAGTTCGTGATACTCCTCGTCTGTGGCCCCTTTCTTCTTCAGCCACAGAGAATCAACAATACCATGAATGACCCTGAACCCCTTTTGTTCGGCCATTCTTGACGCTTTCAAAAAAGCATCTCTGCCGAAAGCACAGACGCCAATGTGTCCGTCTACAGTCCCGAACCTTGCGTTTCTGTAGCCTAGATAGCCAAAACACGTGACGAGAATCCATTTCAAAGCTGTCTGACGATTATCATAAGTCATCCTGAGTCTCTCGTCGTCGGTTTCCGATTTCAGCTTCTTGTAGAGAAGCCTCTTCGCGATCACCGGCTTCAGAGCCGTGGGAACGATTCCAACTTTTTTCTCGCAGATGTTATATCCAAGCTCGGGAATGCGGAGTTTCGAGTCGGGACAGCATTTGCAGAGAACCGTTTCGGCAGAAATGTTGTTATTAACCATCATAGTCGGGTACATGGAGGCAAAGTCAACTTCGCCAACGTCATCGTGAACTCCAACCTCTGGCTCATAAACGAAGCCTCCTCGGTCTCCGACTAGCAGCTCGAGAGTGGATTTGAAGGCTTCTGGAATGCTTTTGTTCCTAGGGACTAAAACGTCGTGTTTTATGGCTTGGTAGAACTGAATGGACGACATGCTTGAGCCGATTGACGAGCGCGCAGCCGTGTGCAACGATACCCTGCAAGTTCTGGCTATCTCATACAGTCCATCCAGTCCACACTCAGCCAATATGAACGTGTTCTTCTCGTCGACATGGACCCTGCCGTACAATCGTCTCATCGGAGCGCGATAATACGTTCGCCCATAGGAAAAGAAGGTTCTCCCCCGAACGTTTCTTGCAACAAGAGGAACCTCGTCTCTGCTCAGAACAAGCTCATCCAAAACCCCGTTGATGACTGCCCTGCGCACAAGATACGGGAAAAGATAGGAATCTCCACCTTTGGTAACGATGATGTCTGGGTCAAGTTGTGCGACGGTTCGTGCTAGCCGAAGCAGCATGTCTTTCTCATCACCCGAATCGACGATCATCTTGTCATCGCCCTGGCTCACAACCATCTTGTCAATCGGGTCAGTGATCTTGGCGATCTTGCCCTGTTTGGCAACCTCAACGTCGATTTTCGAGATGCGCAACGGCGGAACCGTGTAGTCCACGCTTTCAGCGGAATCCAGAAGACAGTACTTCAACTGGGAACCTTCAGACTCAACTTCGACAAACGCCAGAGGAAAAACGTCGCGATTGTAGAAGTACAGCTGTTCGTGTTTCAAGTCGCAATTGAAAACGTGATACTGCAAGTATCTTCCAGCCTTGAGGACTCTTTGAGTAAACAGCGGTGAAGCTCGACAGTCTTTCAGAGTCACCTCCAGGACTTTGGACTGTTCGGAGTCAGTTGTGTCCGCGTATCTTCGAACAAAATCCCAGGAGACAACGGCCCTATCGTAAATGAATTGACTGGCAAGTCTTTCCAGGCTGTCTTCATTCCCTGAAACGTAGATTTTGGGCTTGAAACTGTCCGTGAAGCGTAGGCGTTCTCCGTTTTCAGCTATTACCCAAACCGTGAACTCTCCAGGCGCAGAAGGATATACGTCGAGTACCCAGCCTTTCACCCGGTCATGGTTGGGCAGGCTTCTGTTTGATTGCAACGAGTTCCTTCTCCAGACGATTCAGTTTCTTTTGTTGTTCCAGCAGGATTGACATGACCATTGGCTCAAAAATCTCGGGTCGTGTTGCATTGCTTCCTGCGGAGGCGTGGTTTCTGCATGCGTCGGTCATCTGTTCAAACGCGCTTCTGTCATCAGCACGCAGAGCCTTGATAAACCCGCTCCAGCTCTGAATCTCCGTGTCTAAAGCAAGTCGATAAGACTCAACAGTCTTTCCCATCATGGAGCACCTCTTTCGAAATCTTTCAACGTCAAGTTTTCAGACTGGAAATCAGCAGTCGCCAGCTTGAACATCGAGTGCTTTTGAAGAGTGAACTGCTTGTCGAAGGGGTACGTCGGTTTCTTGCCTATGGATATCGTGACGTTGGACCTTGCGCACAAAACGGCATCGAAGAAAGCACTGCGCCTAGAATAGTAATGTGGTAGACACGTCGCTAATACGATGACGCTCTTGTCTTCAGCAAACTTCGAGAGGTATGCCGTTACTTGAGTGAAGACCTCTCTGCTTTCTTCTGGCGGGATGTCTTTGTCGAGGTATAGCCCCTGAAAATCAGAAATGATCACGAGTCGAGCATCGTATTTTGTGACAGCTTCTTCAAGTCTGTCAAGGATTATTGAGGTCATCTGGTGCGCTGTAAAAGCTCTTGAAATGAAGATTCGCTGCAAAACGTTCCTTGGTTTCAGATGATGAAGTCGGGCCAGTCGAGACACTTTGTAGAGCCTAAAAGTGTTCCCTCCGTCGACAAACACGACACTGGACTCCAGTCCTCCCAACTGGTATGGGAGTTGAGCTCTGACGGAAAGCAGCAACGAGAGCGTCAAGATAGACGGGAGGCCATGAACGACGGCGAAGTCGCCTAACATGAACCCTGGGAACAGGGTGTCTATGTTTTCCATGTTGAATGATAGTAGCGCCTTAGATGAAATCGGCTTAACCACCGCATTCTGTGCCAAAATTGCTCACTTCCTCGAATCAACAGGGATTAAAACATGCGATTCTTCGAGCTTTTAACAGTTAAGCTGAACAGTAAATCGCCGAGTGTGGAGAGTAAAGTTAAAGTGAAAACCATCATCCACGCAGCACGGGCCACGCGCTTCGAGGGCTAACAAAGTATAAGTTGCCAGTTTGAAGCATAAGCTGTTGTGAAAAAGTTGCCTCAGACTTACGCTTGTCGCAAATGCGGTAAGATCTACTCTCTAGAAGAATACGAGAAAAATCGTTTCTGCACCGAATGCGGAACGTACCTGATGTTCGAAAGCACGGCTTCTGAGCTTTTTAAGAAGGGGCACCAACGTGTGAAAAGCAAGATTCAGATGGGAAGCATGCTTCCTGGGAACTATCAGGTGCGGAAGGAACAGATGGATTTTGTTCACGAGGCAACGGAGGCGCTTAAGCGCCGTGAAGTTTTTGTGGGCAGCGCTCCGTGTGGAATAGGCAAATCTCTCGCATCGCTGCTTGCGGTCTTGCCTCAGCTCGAAGATAACAGGCTTATGGTCTGCTTCAGAACCAGAAGCCAACTGCACATATACCTCAAGGAGCTGAGAGCGCTTTCGAGAGGACTTTACAGTGTCTCCTTCTTCAGCAAACAGGACATGTGCCCGTTGCAGACGATGAGCGACCTGTCCTACGTTGACTTTTTCGAAGAATGCAAGAGGCTGAAAGATAACTGTCAATCATCGGTCAAGCCTTACTGCAGATTCTACATGAGTATTCTCAGAGACAAGAAGGGAGCCGAACAGTTGGCGCTAGATTGCGCGGAAAAGATCCTCTCTCCGGAGCAATCTGTTGAGATAATGGCTAGGCGAGGATTCTGTGCTCACGAAGCCTTGAAGAGGATTCTCCGTGAAGTGAACGTGTTCCTTGGAACGTACCACTACGTCTTCGACCCCGGAATCAGAGAATCAATACTGAAGAGCTTAGGAGTCGGTCTCTCAAGGGTCTTTTTAATTGTGGACGAGGCTCACAACGTACCAGCCTTTGCAAGAGAACTGCTTTCTGACCAGTTGACCGAACGCACGGTAGAAAGAGCTCAACGTGAAACGAAGATTTTCGAACATGAATCGCTTGAGTCTATTAGAGGCCATCTGAGCGTTCTCATGGAAGAGGTTTTTAAGCATGCTAAAGAGACGCTGAGGGGCGAGGATCTCAGGAGGCTTAACCCAGAAGAACTGAGTGACCTGTTTCTAGCTCACAGCAGCGTCCCTGGCCTTGAGGCTGCAGCAA